>CAZAJS010000047.1:0-9209 GCA_964485635.1 uncultured Francisellaceae bacterium | reverse complement strand
CAGCCAAATTATCCGCTGCGGCCATGAGTGCCGGACAGACTCGCTCTATGGCCATGGCGTTGCAACCTCGAGGCAGTGATTTTAGTACCATTGAGTCTTCTTTGAAACAATTAGCCTCCGGATCGGTCACCAGCATCAGTGGGGGCAGTAATGATGGTCAAGGCACCATTACGCTGGTCTTAACGGATGATTTACCCGGAGACAATCAAAACTGTACCGTGACCTATACAGCCCACAGTGATCGCTGGAGCTGTCAGACCTCCGGCTGTGATGCGACTGAAGTTGTTCCTACAATGTGTGGGAATATGGCCTCGGCTTAAAATGTAAGTTTCTATCACAATCTTTTGCAATTCGTTAAGCCCACTTGTGCGATCATGGTAGCCATCATGGTTGTTCAGTCTGACGGACCCATCAATCCTCTTATTATTACAAAATGATTTCAATCTTGTTGTCTTATTAATATTTTAAATTAAAATTTCAAAATTTTATTTAAATCTTCAGATTATTGCTTGACTTTCATACAGCAATCGTTCTATAAACAAAGTTATCTTGAAAGGAAAACCAAAGGGATTGTTGTTGTCGTTATTGATCACTTAAACAAAGGGGAAAGCATATGCCGATTAAAAAAATTACATGGATTGTTTGGGGGCTTGCCAGCACAATCTCGAGCGGAGTTGCCCAACAGCAACAAAAACCACCGGACAATCCGCCTAAAGTATCAGCAACACATCCAAATCAATTAACCAACGACGTTCAAATCCAATACATCGGCCAAATTCCTCGAGATTTTCATTCAACCAGTCATTATGTTAATGTGTTTCGTGTCACGATTCCGCCAAGCTTTGCCCAAATTCGGATCAATCCAGACCAGCCGACAGGCCATGCACCATGGTATACCGATGTGTATTTAGATCAAATACAACCCGATGGTCAGCATTATTTAGGGCGGCTTTATAACAATGCCGGCATTCAAACGGCGATTGAAAAAGACACATTACCCGCCCATCGATTTGGCAAATTAGCCCAACCCGTTTATACAGCGAATCAATTTTATTTTACCGCCGAGGGCGTTCCTGAGCGACTGATTTTCTTAGGTCAATCCAATCCAACTGATTTAAAAAACTTGAAAAAACAATATCAATTACAAACCAAAACCCCCTTTGTTTGGTCCATTGCCATTGATCCAACCATCACGCAGCAATCACCAGATGATGACCCGTGTGCCAATGCGAATGATTGTCTATTAGCGCTCAATAACGCCCACCGAGACCAACCTGAAAGCATTGTGAATAATGGGGCTGATCCGTGGGCCTTTAATATTACCATCAAACAAACCCTCAGTGGCAAAGATTTAGATCCGTCAACTCAAGCTGGTGGACAAGCCTATCAACATGTAGTGTTTTATGATGGTTCAAATCGACTAACGGCACAATCATTGATCACCAATTTGCATCGACCGCATCCACAAAATGGCCAGTATGATGCCTTTATCAGCATTTTACCCAGCCACGTGTCTAACATCGATCAAGATGTTTATGAAGGTACGCCGGTTTATGGGCGTTTTTCAACACAGGATTCGACCCATCACCAAGGTTATTATCTGTATACCACGGAAAGTGAAACCAGTGTGACGTTTAAAGCCGCTTTGTTAGAAGGTCGCACACCATCGAGTGTGCAAACGACCCGATTAACGATCAACGCATTAGGCACTCTTGGCGATATCATGGCCAAGCACACCTTGCAAGTACAGTTTGATGCCACGAGTCGTGACAATGTTTTCCCAGCCAAAGATCAATCTGCTGCCCATAAATTCACAACTTTTAATCTTAGCGGGGCATCTGGTTTCATGCCATTAGCGAATCCTGATACGGGGTTTCCGAATTACTTGGTCTTTAATGACGGGGTGTATCTATATGATAATAGTACAATGGGCGTTTGTGATAATCGCAACAAGCATGTTGGCCCGAGAGATGTTGATCGATTTTTCTGTCAAAACCATACGAATTATGACTGGGGCTGGTTTAGTTGGGGCGTGAATGACAGAAAAAAAAGCTTAAAGAATCTTTATATTTCTGATTGGCAGTTTTTACATCCGTCATCCCAGCAGGATTACGATCATTTGAATGATGATCAAAAATTGATTTATCAAGGTCAGAATCATACCAATTATGGTAACAGCAAATTAGCGTTTGATATTGATGGACAACCTTATATATGGCAACCGGACCAACCCAGTGGTCAAGGGGTGAAAAATCATCGTCATAACAGTATTGATGAGCATGAGTTGTTCGATCAATATGGGCATCATTATGCTGGCGCCGTTTTCAAAAATGAGTTGCCCTTTGATGTGATGATGTTGCTGTACAGCAAAAGCAAGGATGGATTTCGGATCAATGGGCCGGATATGTATTCAGGCTTTATCATGCCGCCTGATGGCATTGAAAAAATATACTTTGACTTAGGGAAAAAAGCAAATTTAAATGAAAAGACGATGATTGAATGGAAAAAATCGAAAAAGTATGCGTTTTTTGCCAATATCAATGGAGTTGATTTGAATTTAGGCAGCATGATGATTCATCCTGCTTTCCTCAAAAGACCAGTACCTAGTTGGAAATATACTGACGATATGTTTACGTATTTTAGTGGAAAGGATCACAGAAGAACGCAAGAGGCAAAAGATCAAATCTCGCCGAGAATTTTTAATATCAGAAATGCCAATCATGCCGAGCGCCATGCTGGATATTATGTTTCGCCGATAACTTTGAATATCAAAAATGCCAATGATGCCGAACGCCATGCTGGGCCAGCAGGCATTATTCATCCCAAGACTTTTCATTTTTTTGAATATGACGCGACTTATACCATCCAAAATGAATTACCCATTTATCCGACTTTCACCCTGATCAATACGTCTAGATCCAATATTCATTTTCAATTAACCGATGGCAAATCCGAAAGCTTTGAGCAAGTATATTTTGATCAGACGGATTTAGCCCCAGATCAGGCAAAAGTCATTGGCCTTTTTAAAAAAGATCAGCCCAAAAATCAGGAAGCGCTGCATTTTAAAGTGGATGCCATGACAGGCAGTATTGATTTTAGGCAGGGGCAAAATCCAAATTGTTCGCTCGGTGCGGCACCCTACAAGTGTGTTGTCATTGAACAACAAGATACCTATCCGAGGACCTATGTGCTGGATATTCAGACCCAGGGGACACCAGATGGTTAAGGCTTGGTTGATGGAAACGTTACCCATTGCAAATAGGCAATCGCCAAGGAGTCTGATCAAAGGATTGTTATAGATTGGGGCCATTTGAAGGAGTTGAAATTCATGTATCGTTATCGTATTACGTTAAAAAAGAAAGCCATTACCAGCTTGATTCTGTGTTTAATGGGCGGCCAAGAGGTCGCAATAGCCGACCTTCCGAGCGTTTATCAGCAAGCCCATCATCATTATGATAGCCAAGGCCAAATCATTGGTATGAAAATAAACGCATCCGATGGCATTGTTGGCGCAACTGACTGGCACAAAGATTTATTTGGCAATACAGTTGAAAAAAGCCTGACACTAGTCAGTAAGGGCAATCAGCCTAATGGCTTATTATCCAGTGGCCAAGTCTATCATGGAGAGCAGTCTGTCTATAATGCGGATAACCAATTAATAAAAAAGATCAATCAACAAGGCCAAGTGCAAACTTATGATTATAATGCCAATGGCCAATTAAACAAAATCACAGACTTTGCCGGCAACACATTTACTTACCAATATAATGTCATGGGTCAAATCACGCATGAAGCAGGTCAAAGTCAAGACGGAGGGCAACACTATATCCGTGATTCGACCTATGATAGTCAAACCGGCCAGTTAATAAAAGTCCAGCAACACTGGATCGCTCCCCATGAGCAGACCTCAGTGGCAGAATACACCTATTATCCGGATGGAAAACTGGAACAAACCAAGCAACATAACGGGAATCAAGTCTACCAAATCGACTATCGTTATGACCGCTATCACCGGTTAATCAGTCAAACCGATGGCCTAGGCTACACTACCTTATATACCTATGATGCTTTAAATCGGATCAAACATATTTGTTTAGCCGACAAGGGCCACTGCACGAATGATCAAATCACCTATCATTATATTCAGACCCCAGCAGATCCTCATTTAGGCCAAGTCCGTCAAATTGATTATCCCAATGGCTTAATCAAAACCATGACCTATGATGGGTTGAACCATCTGGCCACTTTAACCATGATGGATGGGACAAAAAACCAACAACTGCGCCACATCCACTATCATTATGATCAGCTTGGCAATTTAGTCAGCCAGTCAATCCGATCTGAAACCGATACCAGTTTTAGTGCCAACTATGATCAGCATTATCAATATAATTCATTGAATCAACTGACCCACAGTTGGATCACTCGTCCGGACGATGAGGCTCATATTTACCAAGACACGCAGACAGCCTTTGATGAACGTGATAACCTGATTCGTCAGACCGTTATTCCCGGGCCAAACCAAGCGACCATTCAGCGTGATTACCGGTATAACCTCCTGAACCAATTGACCCATATCACCATCCGCCAAGGCGGCAATGTGATTAAAGACATTGCATTATCGGACAATTGGACAAAAAACGGCAATTTAACCAATGATGGTCAAGGCAATCACTTTGACTACAACATACTTGGGCAATTAACCCGTTATGACAATGATCAAGATCCGAATCATGCCATTCATGCAATCTATACTTATAATGTCCAAGGGCTACGGGACAGCAAGCAAATCAACGTTGATGGGCAGAGTCAAACGCCGATTCATTATGATTATGATAATGCGACTAACGCTAATATCATTAATGAAACCCAAGGGGCGCATCAAACTCATTACTTAATGAATGGTAATGAGCATGTTGTGCGTTTCTATGATGCTACCCCAAGCTATTTGGTCAAAAGCACGAAAGATATCATTGCCCAAATTGATAGCAATAATCAGGTGACCAAGGCCTATCATTACCAGCCGTATGGATCACCGTTAAAGCTGGATCAACTGTTGCAGTTGAACGCATCAAATGTATTGCAACCTCACCAAGATCAGACTGCCGATTACAGCATTCAAGCCAATCCCTTCCAGTATTCGGCTGAGTACACTGATGCTGAAAGCGGTATGCAATACTTACGAGCTCGTTATTATGCCCCCTGGTTGCATAGTTTTCCGCAACGCGATAGCAAAGACTTACTCAATCGGTATGCCTATGGAGATGGGAATCCAATTATGAATACCGATCCGAGTGGGCATTTTGTGCTCATGGCGGCATTAGCCACGTTTGCCGTTGAATCACTGGTGAATTTGGTGATAACCGGCACGATTGATTTAATGCGTGGGGCGAGCTGGAAAGAATTTGGCATCGATTTTGCTATTGGAGAAGGGGCTTCATTACTGCCGGCAGGATACGCCGGCTATAAAGCTGGTCAGGTTGGCGTTGAGATCGGTCGAGCCGCACAAGCCGGATTAGCAGATTTAAGCTCAGAAGATTTATTAAATAATGGGGCGAAGCTTGGGCAGGCCAGTGAAGCTGAAGCACAGGTGGCTCAAGACGCAGTAAGCCTTGAAGCTCATGAAGGGAGTAGTATTGCTGAAGTCGCCCAAGAGGATGACATTATGGCCAATCAAGTTGAAAAAGAAGCCATTAAGCCAGAGTATGCCAACAGTAATTTAGAATACTACGATTCGAATACTGGCTATCTGGATTCTGGCAAGGAGTTATATGTCCCTGATTTAGGGGTCTTTAAAAATATCGAACCTCAGTATGAATATCAGGCCAACATCATTCAAGAAGGGGGGATGAACTGGGATATGGTACAAGACCCCTATGATGTGATTGATGTCGGTACTGAAAAGACAGACTTTAAAGATTTGATCCCTAAATTAGATCGGTTCACGCAACGATTTTTAGATGATATCAAACAATTTCGCAGATAAAGCTGACAGTTCGCTGTGTCACATTGACAGGCAATGCTAGGGCACCAATGAAAGGAGAAGGTCATGAACAAAACAACATTATCAACCATTATTTTTGTCGTTTTATCCGGCAGTGCGTTTGGACAACCGGTCAATTTAGAGCAAAAAGCACAAGCCATTGAACAAAATTATCAAGCCTTACCCCCCGAGGTACAAGCCAAGCTGAAAGCTGAGACAAGTCAAGAAAATTCACAAGCCTCAAACTATCAATTACCGTTTGAATTATCAGTCAATGAACGCACTGGCAGTGTCAGCTTGAACTACACCTTAGACAAAGTCCCCGGCATGAGCCAACAAACCACGATCAACATCGGATTAAGCTTTTCCGGACAAAAGGGGGGTGATTCCATGTTAGGCTTGCCATTTGGTTGGGCTTATCAAATCGATTATTTAGATGTCAATCAACAAGGGCATATTGTCTTACATTTAGCCAGTGGCCAACAATATATCCTCAATGATGGTCAAGCCAGTGGTCTGCGCTATTACCGGCTAAAAGATATGCAATTAACACGACGGGTCAAAGACGGCGTATTTGACGGTTACTTATTGACGCACCTTGATGGGGCGAAAGAATGGTTCACTCCGGGGGGATTGTTACAACGATTGGAAGACAAACAAGGCAATCAGCTGATCTACACCTACCAAGATAACGATTCATCGGTTGATCAGACACGGTTAGTCAAGATTCAAACAATATCTGAAGATGGGCAATTTCAACAAGCCGTTGATTTTCACTATGATCAAGATCAAATTGTGATGACATATCCGGATGGCAATACCACGCGTTTGCAGCAACAAGGCGGTATTATTAAGGCGATTGTTGACAAAATAGGTCAAAAAATTGCCTTAAACTATGTATTTGATGGGGATTATTTAGCCGATCTTCAAGTGACGTACCCCACCGGCAAATATGAACACATTGCCTTTGACCAGACGATCAATGTCAAAACCGGTGCTAGCAGTCATACACAGATTCCCGCCGTTTCACGTGTGATCATTTATCCGTTTGGTATCGGGGTCGGCGCCCCTTTAGTCACTAACTATCAATATGGGGGAGACGATGGGCATAATTTCACGGGCTATCCGGATTATCCGGATGGAAGTACAACGGATCCTGAGGCAGATGCTTTATTGCAAAGTGATGATGTGAGTTATACCTATCAGGTTGAGACCACCGACACTACCGGCCAAAAAACCATCACAACGTACAACCATTTGCACCAAGCGATTGACAAACAAAGCTATGATAGTGCCGGATACCCAGTATCTGATAATGCCTTAGCCTATGGGTGTGCCAATCCATTAGCCTTGAGCTGTCAACCCGGTCAAACTCAGCCGATTAGTTATCAAAATCTACCGGCGAATTATCAAACTCCGAGTATTACACAACAAACCAATTATCGTATGGATCCGGATGGTCGCCTAGCGGCACGGGTATCACAAGTCAAAACACAATTTAATGGCTATGGTTTGCCTAAAGCGATTTATGAATATGAGAAAATTGCGGCTCCAAGCTTGATGGCAATCTTAGGGAATAAGCAATCTAATCCGGACTTATTCAATTTATTAGCCTCAACCAATGATCAAACATTCCGGTTAACCAAAGTTACAACAATGACGTATGATTTACCCGAGGCCACAGCAAATGATACACAAGCCCATTATGGATTACAATTGCAAAAAAATGTGTATGATTGTAAAGCCAACACATGGCAAGCCACGCAAAATACCTTAACCAAAGATCATCGCAACATTCAAAACCAACGCCTTGGGATGGTGGAGTCATCACAGGCCAATGGCAATATTTGCCAAGCGGCCATTCAAGGGGCTTTAACTGATCAACCCATGGATTTTGTCAAACAGCAAGATTATCAATATGATGATGCCGGTCGGAAAATTGCAACCACATTATCGTGGGTCAACGATGGGGCTAACGTGGACAAACTTGGACCAAAACAAGCCACAACCAGTGTTGGTTACCACTATTATCCGACCTCACATATCTATACGGTTGTCAACTGTAGTGATCGGGGCATTCCTATTAGTCAAACCAAGTATGATGCGACGAATGGGAACAAGTTATCTGACTGGACGTTAAAAAGTGGGCAAGCCTTAAGTCAATTATTCGGTGGCAAGGCAACGGGGAATATTTGTCAAGATCCAACATTATTGAGTCAAGTCATCGCTGGGTCCGATAGCTTATATGATGGGACACGTTATGACTATGATGCCTTAGGCCGAAAAATTGCCGAGATCAGTCCATTAGGGGGCAAGGTACAATGGCGCTATCAAGATGGCATCAACGACAATGGCATGATTTTGAACAAAATAACCAAGATTCAACCCACTGGGTATGAACAATACCAGTATATTGACAGTTTAGGTCGTCAAATCAAAACCGCCGACAATATGGGAGATAATAGTCAGTTATTACCTGCTGGTAAAGAAAATATTTTACAAACATATACCTATTATGATCAGACTGATCTTCAACCGGAAGATGCGCCAAAAGACAGTCCGGTTTGGCTGATTGGTTTACAAGGTAAATTAAAAAGTAAAACCGATGCACTTGGCAATCAAATCCGCTATTGGTATGACCCACAAGGGCAAGTGGCTGGGCAGCAAAGTGCTGATGGTAATGTCACCATTATGGATCAGGATCCTGTTTTGCTGAAACAAACGGTTTATCACAATGGGAATAAAGTCGAAACGTCTTATTTGAATGATCAAAAAAAGGTCATTAAAAGCATGAGTCATAGTACAAGTCCCTCAATGGGGCAACACGCTCAAGAGGGTGAGACCACCTCTGCGATTGCGCTGAAACAATATGATGGACAAGGTCAATTAATCACCAGTCAAATTTTAACTTTGCCGCACTAACTGGTGATTTAGACCTCAAGGGAGACGACAAGATGAGACAACCAACGACTTTAAGGAGCCCGATGCATGATTAAGTTGATTGCGTTTAAAAAGAAAACGCTGACAAGCCATTTGATGCTACTGTTGTTGCTGAGTGATGAGATTCATGCAGCGGACTATAATTTACTGATGCATACAAAAATGGACTATGATGGCCAAGGACAAGCCATTGCGATGGAGCTTAACACCGCCGATGGCATCACGGGAAAAACCCATTGGCAAAAAGATCTGTTTGGCAACACCGCTCAAAAGACACTCACCTTAT
>CAZAJS010000046.1:0-9237 GCA_964485635.1 uncultured Francisellaceae bacterium | reverse complement strand
CTTGTTCGGTAATTTGACGT
Organism: uncultured Francisellaceae bacterium; assembly: GCA_964485635.1. Classification (GTDB taxonomy): domain Bacteria; phylum Pseudomonadota; class Gammaproteobacteria; order Francisellales; family Francisellaceae; genus CAZAJS01. Next base: position 9,217 of record CAZAJS010000046.1, on the reverse strand, counting down.
GATTGACCTAAACTAAAGACTTGAAAGCCACCTGAATCTGTTAAAATCGGCTTATCCCATTGCATAAAGTCATGCAAATCACCATGCTGTTGAATGATTTGCTCACCTGGACGTAACCATAAATGAAACGTATTGCCTAGGATAATATCTGCCCCTAAGGCCTTGACTTCTTCTGGCGTTAAACCTTTTACCGCACCATAAGTTCCAACAGGCATAAATGCTGGTGTTTGAATACTACCTCGAGGAAAATCAATTTCACCTCGCCTGGCCCATCCTGAAACACTTGAAATTGAAAATTGCATTCGTCAAATCTCCTTAATTATCAAACTCTTCGGCTAAAAATTGAAACATAGCCCGAATACCCAGTGCTTCTGCCCCTTCAAGGCGCCCTGGCAAATTACGTGTATTCCACGCCATAATATCAAAATGCCCCCAACGAACATGTCCGACAAAATACTGCAAAAATAAAGCAGCCGTCATACTCCCAGCATAAGGAGTTCTTGGCGCATTAATCAAATCGGCTGTCCGTGACTTTAGATAATCACGATAAGGGGCATATAATGGCAATTGACAAATTGGATCATGGCAGTTTTGACTCATGCGTAAGACTTTTCGAGCAAGGCCTTGATCATTACAATAAAAAGCACCAATCTCTGGTCCTAATGCAACACGCGCAGCTCCTGTTAATGTAGCAAAATCGAATAAATAATCCAGCTTATGCTCACAGGCTGCCGTTAAAGCATCCGCTAAAACTAATCGCCCTTCAGCATCGGTATTAGTCACCTCAACAGTTTTACCATTGCGCATTGTTAAAATATCACTTGGTTTATAAGCATGCCGATCAATGCCATTATCCACTGCCGGAATATAAACTTTTAACCGAATGGGTAATTGTGCATCCATAATCCACTGAGCCAAGGCTAAAACATGAGCCGCCCCGCCCATGTCTTTATGCATATGCAACATCCCTTCTGGTGGTTTTAAATTAACACCACCCGTATCAAAGCAGACCCCTTTCCCCACTAATCCAACCGTTGGATGATTCGGATCTCCCCATGTTAATTCAATCAATCGAGGAGCCTGGCTACCAGCTTTACCGACATGATAAATGGCCGGATAGTTATGTTCTAAAAGATCCTGACCCGTAATAACATGATAATCCGCTTGATAGTGCTGGCTAATGGTTTTAGCAACATCCGCTAATTGTTCTGGGCCTAAATCCATGCTTGGCGTATTGACTAAATCACGCACCAAATAAATTGCTTCCATCGCTCGGCGAACTGAGTCCCAATAGGCCTCAGGCAACACTAAACGCGCCCTGGCACTATTGGCCTTTTGTGATTGATACTTTGTAAATTGATAGCCTCCTAATCCAAAACTCAGATAAGGCAAATCTGTATTAATCGAATGAAACGTTTGATCAATTTGATAATCATACACAGGCAATTTTGTTGTTAGTTGACCAAGCATCCACATTTCGTTGGGATCCACAAACACAACTGCCCCATCGATACCTCCTTGCTGACTTGGCAAAGAAAAAACATCCAATGCATTTGGGCTGGTTTGGATCAATGACTGTAAATATTGCTTGACCCACAAAGATTGATGATTGACAAATGTTTCATAAGCCTCAACTGGTACCACATAAAGGGTTTTTAACGTTGTTCGATCTTGAATCTTTGTATCACATAAAAAAAAAGTCTCCATCAGTGACATTTTAACTAGCCTCCTGTTTCAGCCAATGATTAAAATAGGTAATGTCTTGTTGACTTAATACGCCGGCATCTTGTTTTAATTTTAATACCGATAAAATATATTGATACTTTGCATCTGCTAATTGTGAGGCAGCTTCATATAAGCGTTTTTGCTGATCTAATACTTGTCGAATAACGACCATCCCAACTTTGTAACGAGATAAGGCTTGTTTATAAGCAATTTCGGCGGATTTAACAGCCTGCTGAAAAGCATCAATTTGCCCAATGGTTGATTCGATCGAAGTATAATCTGATACAATAGCCTGACGAACCTGTCTTTTTTGTTGAATAAGATCATAATTAGACGCCATATATTGACTGGCTGATTGTTTTTGCTGCGCAAAATGAGCCCCACCTTGAAAAATATTCCATTGAACCTCTAAGCGCACATAGCCACTACCAAAACTCCCTTCAACTTGGTTCACATAAGGAGCAATAATGGAATCAACCGTATTGTCATGATAAGCATATCCAGCTTTTAAGTTAAAAGCCGGCATAAAGTTCGCCAAAGTATTTTGGCGGTCATAGTAAGCTGATTGTTTTTCACGCTGGCGTTGTTGAATCATAGGATTATTTTGTAAAGCCACTTGAATCCATTCTTGTTGACTGCGCTTTTGTGCAGGTAGCTGAAAGTCTAAATCAGCTTTTAAAGGCATAAAGGCTTGGTCTATTTCACCGGTATAACGGTATAAATCAAAAAATGCTTGCTGAATTGTATTCGATGCTTGACGATAATTTGCAAGTGCCTGATAGTAACCTGATTTAGCAATTTGCACATCTGGTTGCGTTGCTAACCCTGATGACTCACGTAGTTGCGTTTCATGTAATGTACTAGACGCCGCTTGCGTATTTTGTTTAGCAAACATAGCCTGATCATAAGCATTTAAAACACCAAAATAAGCCTTTGCAACGTTATAGATAAAATCCAGCTGTTGACCTTCCCATTTTCTGTGGCTTGCTTGATCTGATGCTAAATCTGACCAGTAGGCCGCGTAGTCATGATAATCAAATAAGGTTTGAGACACATCTAATCCAGCTGAACGTGTCGTGACATTGCCAGAGGCGCCGAGATCTAATTGTTCCGCACGCAGTCCTGTGATATTAGCTTGCAAATCAACATGTGGCAAAAAAGCGCCAAAGCTAATTTTATGAGATTGTGTATCACGTTTCATTTGTAAACGTTGTGATTGATATAAATCAGATTGTTGTAAGGCTTGTTGATAAACCTGATTTAAATCCATATAACCATTTTGATCGGCACGCTTTTGATAGTGTATTAACCAATCCGTTACAGAATCACTGTTTAACTCTTTCGATAGTGCATCATCAAAGTGGGGCGTTTGATCAAATGTCGGTAAATTATCTAGCATCGCCCCTGTGGCTAAGCAAGGTACCATGCCCAGGATTGATAGTACGCTTACCGTTTTTTTTATATACCTTTCCATATTAACCCTACGAGACTATGCCTGCGTTTTTTCCAATTCATTAACCACTAACTGATTAACCTGGTCAAAAGTCTTCTTTAATATTGTTGCATCATACATACCGCCACCTTGTGCCATATCCCAGCGCCCACCACCTTTTCCATTAAGTGGTTCTGTGATTTTTTGCACTAATGTCCCAGCATGTACTTGCCCTTTTAAGTCTTTACCAACGCCTGCTACAACTTGAACTTTATTTTGATCATGTGTTGCAAAAATAACAATGACATTATGATGATTCGATTTATAATCGTCTAGTTTTTTACGTAACATTTTTGCATCTAAATCCGGTAGCAGACCTGTGACAATCAGCCATTGCCCATGCTGATATTCATTAATCGCTTGACTAGTTGAACCACTGGCAATTTTCGCTTTTAATTGATCAATCGTTTGTTGCTGTTGCTTGATCTGTTGATATAATTTTTCAATTTTAGGCACGACTTGATCATCCGTCTTGGCTTTGGTCACTTCTTTTGTTTGTTGCCAATGGGTTTGAAGGTCACTAATCCATTGTTGTGCTTGCCAGCCAGTAACGGCTTCAACACGACGAACGCCTGAGGCAATACTCATTGATTCGGTAATTTTAAATAAGCCAATATCTCCAGTCCGTGCAACATGCGTCCCGCCACAAAGCTCAATTGAAAAATCGCCAATTTTCAAAACACGTACATGATCACCATATTTTTCACCAAATAAAGCCATCGCGCCCATTTCTCGTGCTTTTTCATAAGTTGTTTCAATCACTTCAACGGCAATATTTTGACGAATCACAGCATTAACCCGCTGCTCAAGCCAAGCAATATCGGCTTTAGTTAACGGTTCTAAATGCGAAAAGTCAAAGCGCAAACGATCAGGCTGAACCAGTGATCCTTTTTGCTCAATATGTTGTCCAAAACGTTCACGCAGTGCTGCATGCAACAAGTGTGTTGCTGTATGATGATACATGGCATTAATACGTGATTGTGTCTCAACTGTTGCTTGAACTGCCGCACCAAGCGTTAATGAACCTTGAGTTAAGTAGCCATGATGCAAAAAGGCCTGACCATGTTGCTGTACATCAGTTACTTGAAAAAGAGCACCTTGTGGTGTTTTGATCACGCCTTGATCGGCCACCTGTCCACCACTTTCAGCATAAAAAGGCGTTTGATTCAAAATAACAATAGCTTCTTGATTCGCATCAATATGGGTAACATCTGCCCCTTGAATTAATAACTGATCAACAGTTGCATCAGTACTTAAGGTTTCATAACCAACAAATTGCGTCTGACAATCTGTTTGGATCCGAGCATTATAATCGGTTTTAAACTGGCTAGCCGCTTTAGCTCGCTGACGTTGAGCTTCCATGGCCGAATCAAATCCATCATAGTCAATTGTTAAATCGCGCTCTCGGGCAATATCCGCTGTTAAATCAATAGGGAAACCATATGTATCATATAATTTAAATGCTAACTCGCCAGGGACTTGTTGTTGATCTTTCAATGTTTCAAACGCTTTTTCTAACATGGCCATGCCTTGCGTCAACGTTTGACGGAATTGCTGTTCTTCTTTTGCGATGACCTGTTGAATCATTGACTGTTGTTGGACCAGTTGTGGATAAGCTTGCCCCATCAAATCAACTAAGGTCGGCACCATATTCGATAAAAATGCTTTTTGAATGCCAAGTTTGTAACCATGACGTGCTGCACGACGAATAATGCGCCGTAAGACATAGCCTCGCCCTTCATTTTGAGGAAAAACCCCATCGGCAATTAAAAAACTAATTGCACGAATATGATCAGCAACAACTTTTGCTGAAGCATGCTCATGGTCTGACTGATTCGCTTGTGCTAAGACGGCTTCAATCAACGTTTGGAAAACATCTGTTTTAAAATTATCATAAGTTGATTGCATCACCGCCGCAATGCGTTCTAATCCCATTCCAGTATCCACTGAAGGATTCGGTAAATTTTCAAGTGTCCCATCCGCCAAGCGGTTATATTGCATGAAGACTAAGTTCCAAATTTCAACAAACCGATCCCCGTCTTCTTCCGGGGACCCAGGTGGCCCGCCGGCAATATCTGAACCATGGTCATAAAAAATTTCACTACAAGGCCCACACGGACCAGTATCACCCATTGACCAAAAATTATCATGTGCGCCAATCTCAGAAAATCGCTGTGGGTCAACACCAATGTCATTTAACCAAATCGATTTAGCTTCAGCGTCGTGTTGATAAACCGTGATCCAAAGCTTTTCAGGCGGCAACTGCAACACCTGTGTTAAAAACTCCCATGCATAAGTAATGGCCTGGTGTTTAAAATAATCCCCAAAACTAAAGTTACCAAGCATTTCAAAAAAAGTATGATGTCGGGCCGTGTAACCAACATTTTCTAAATCATTATGTTTCCCACCGGCTCTAAGACATTTCTGCACCGATACTGCCTTGTTATCATTACGTTTTTCATTGCCTAAAAATACATTTTTAAATGGCACCATTCCGGCATTCACAAATAATAAAGTATCATCCTGATGCGGGACAAGCGGACTGCTTGGTACTAAGGTATGATGGTAGTTTTGGAAAAAAGTTGTAAATGCTTGGCGAATTTGATGTGTTGTCCAAAAGGTCATGATTTTCATTCATCGTCAGATTCAATATTATTGCCAGTATACTATGAAAAATGCAAATTCCCAACGTTATCAGACGATTTTATCTAAGCAAATATTCTTAAAACACTGTTATTTAAAGATTATAAAACTGACCAAGCCAATGAACCGTTTACCATTAAAACGTTACTGAAGTATGCTTGCTTTGTTAATACCTTGCCAAACATTTAGTCAATCAATGGCCCATACTGTTGCAGTTCTTGCCCTAACGGCATATCAGTAAAGCGTTTGAAATTTGTCACAAACTGTTCGGCTAAATGGTGATACATACGATCATAATCCTCTGGATTGTCCCATTGTTCACGCGGTTGTAACAATTCATTGCTCACCCCTGGCAGTTGTGTTGGAATGTTAAATTTAAATAGCGGATCTTTCACACATGGGGCTTGTTCAACTGCCCCACTTAGCACGGCATTAATGATCGCTCGAGTCTCTTTAATGCTAATCCGCTGGCCAACGCCATAGCCGCCACCATTCCAACCTGTATTAATCAAATATGCTTGTGTTTGATGTTGGCGCATTTTTTGCCCGAGTATTTCAGCATACTTCGTTGGATGAAGTAATAAAAAGGGTTGACCAAAGCAAGCTGAAAAAACAGCAACTGGCTGCGTCACGCCTCGCTCTGTGCCAGCGACTTTAGAAGTATAACCAGATAAAAATTGATATAGGGCTTGCTCAACATTTAATTGCGCAACAGGTGGCAACACACCATAAGTATCACAAGTTAGGAAAATAATCCGTTCAGGATGGCCGGCTTTAGAGATCGGCTTGACAATATTATCAATGTGGTGGATTGGATAAGAAACCCGTGTATTTTGTGTTTTTGAACCATCATCAAAATCGATTTGGCCTGCCTGATTCACAGTCACATTTTCTAATAAAGCATTCCGACGAATTGCTTGATAAATATCCGGCTCATTTTCAGCGGATAAAGCAATGGTTTTAGCATAACAGCCACCTTCTAAATTAAAAACACCATCTTGATCCCAGCCATGCTCATCATCGCCAATTAATGCCCGATTCGGATCTGTGGATAACGTTGTTTTCCCTGTGCCGGATAATCCAAAAAACATAGCCACATCTGCATGGGGTCCAACATTCGCTGAACAATGAAATGAACCAATCCCTTCAAGGGGCAAAAAGTAGTTCATCATTGAGAAAATACCTTTTTTGATCTCACCACCATACCACGTGTTGCCAATGACGGTCATCTTCTCATCAAGATTGAAGGCAACAAATGTTTCAGAGTTCAACCCCCATTGTTGATAATCATGGCAAGCTGTTTTGCAGGCATTTAAAATCACCCAGTCTGGATCAAAGGTTGCTAATTCTGACTCTGTTGGTCGAATAAACATATTTTTGAAAAAATGCGCCATCCATGCAACTTCTGTCACAAGACGAACGGCTAACCGTGTTTTAGGGTTCGCACCACAAAACCCATCAATCACATAAACATGCTGATTGCTTAACTGTTTTGTCGCTAAGCCTTTTAAATGTTGCCAAGTTTGAGTATCAATCGGTTGATTATCTGACCCCTGTGAGGACCACCACACATGGTCTATAGCCTGGTCTGTATTTACGATATACTTATCTTTCGGTGAACGCCCTGTGAACTCTCCGGTATCAACGGCAACGGCTCCTGATTCAGTTTCAACCCCTCTTTCAAATCCTGTTGCACTGATCTCATGGTCATATAATAATGCATATGATGGATTATAAGTGATATGTTTTGGCTCAATATTGTAATGTTTTATTTTTTCTGAAATCATTTGTAAATACCTATTTAAAATGTAATAAAAATCAAATTATCATGCCTTTATCGATGAAAATAGACTTGTTATAGCAATTTTTTGATTCAGTTATCGATAAAAACCACCTTGATTTGATTACGATTCTAACTGGGCTGATCCAGATTCAACATCTTATGGCTATTGTCATTTTAAACAGTCAGGTTATAATATTGCCTTTACTTCCCTTTAGTTGATCAATCAAAAGGCTTTATTTATGATTAAAACATCAAAAAATTTTTTGATGCCCTTTGGTGGCAATATAAAAACTGAAACACTGTCTGGGTTAACCGTTGCCTTAGCATTAGTTCCGGAAGCCATTGCCTTTTCACTTGTTGCTCAGGTAGATCCCCATATTGGTCTATATGCAGCAGCCATTGTTTGCTTGATTACAGCACTTTTTGGTGGTCGCCCTGGTATGATTTCTGGAGCAACAGGGTCTATGGCGATTGTCTATGTCAGCATTGTTGCTCAATATGGCGTTAATTATTTATTTGCAACCATTATTTTAACAGGTATTTTTCAAATTCTTGTTGGTGCTTTCCGCTTGGGGAAATTAATTCGAATTTTGCCCAAGTCAGTCATGATTGGCTTTGTCAACGGGTTAGCTATTGTTATTTTACTATCTCAGCTTGAACAATTTAAAATTGGCACTGGACCGGCTGCTCACTGGCTATCAGGAACAAGTCTGTATATTATGGTTGCATTTGTTGCCGTAGCCATGTTTATTACACACTATTTACCTAAAGTTACAAAAGCTTTACCTGGGGCTCTAGCAGCTATTATTGTAATTACTGTTGTTGTGCATTTTTTTGGATTTCATACAAGAACCGTAGCTGACATGATGGGCTCAAGTGGTGGAACAAATACCGCATCACAATGGTTGGCTTGGTTAACAGTGCCATTAAATTGGGAATCACTTGAAGTGATTGTCCCAGCAGCGGCCATTTTAACCGTAATTGGACTATCTGAATCTTTAATGACCTTATCATTAATTGATGAAATGACCAATACGCGTGGTCGAGCAAATAAAGAATGTATTGCTCAAGGTTCAGCCAATGTTGTATCTGGTTTTTTTAATACCATGGGTGGGTGTGCCATGCTTGGACAAAGTATGATTAATATTAATTCAGGTGGACGCGGTCGTTTAGGCGGAATTGTTGCGGCTGTTGCCTTGTTTATATTCATTATAGCACTCTGGGGTTTAATCGCTTTAATTCCATTAGCAGCACTTGTCGGTGTTATGTTTATGGTTGTGATTGAAACGTTTGAATGGACAAGTTTCAAGTTAATTCGCAAAATTCCACGTCATGATGCCTTTGTCATTGTTGTGGTAACCATTGTGACTGTTATGACCGATTTAGCTGTGGCTGTCATTACCGGTGTCATTATTGCCGCATTGGTATTTGCTTGGGAAACAGCAAAAAATATTTATGCCGAAAAATTTTATAATACTGATCAAACAGAAAAAACTTATCGGATTCATAACCCACTATTCTTTGGGTCTGTTGCCCCTTTTAAAGCTTTATTTGACTTTGAGAAAGACCCTTAT
>CAZAJS010000045.1:0-9471 GCA_964485635.1 uncultured Francisellaceae bacterium | reverse complement strand
AACGTTGAGGTCCACTGGTTGCTAGATTTGATAAAAATAGCGATAAGCCTAATATAATGCCGCCAATAATGGCAAATAACATCGCAACAAAGACCATATAGACAGTCTGCCATGTTGCTAAAAGCAAATTAGAAACGATCGGTGGGTGCATAACCAATGACCTCCGTTTGAATGTTTTGTGATTTAAGATATTCTAAAGCATTATGACAAGCTTGTTTTTCACCTGTCATATGACAAATTGTTACACCAACAGATTGTGTTTGAACACGTTCAATATGGGCCTGTAAAATATTGCAATCAACGTCAAAACGTTTAGAAAGGGCAGATGTAAAAGGTGTTGTTGCAGCTTGATTGACAAATGTAAGTTGAACCACCGGGGTAGCATCTGTATAAGTTTCTGGGACTAATTGATTTTTGATTTCTTCAGGTAAGTCTAAATGCAAACTTTCACGAATTAAACGTTTTCCTTGTTGACTTGCAGGGTGTAAAAAAAGTTCTGTTACAGGGCCTGTTTCACATAGTTTACCTTGATCTAAAATCGCTACTTGGTCACAGACCTTACGGACCACTTCCATTTCATGTGTAATCATAATCACAGTTAGACCAAGTTGTCGTTGTAACCGTTTAAGTAAATCTAAAATTTGATTGGTTGTTTCTGGATCTAGGGCTGAGGTTGCCTCATCTGATAATAGTGCAACCGGATCACAAGCAAGTGCACGAGCAATCGCGACGCGTTGTTTTTGCCCACCACTTAAATCATTGGGATAAGCAGTTGCTTTTTCTGACAACCCAACTAAGTCTAAAAGCTCGTTAACTTTTTGTTTGATTTGATGTTTAGACTTTCGATGCAAAGTTAAAGGGAGTGCAACATTTTCAAAGATATTCGCAGAAGATAATAAATTAAAATGTTGAAAAATCATACCAATACGATGACGTATGGCGCGTAACTCAGCGCCTTGTTTTTGGCTAATATCTTGGTCATTAATTAAAACACGTCCTTCAGATGGTATTTCAAGACGGTTTAAACAGCGTATTAATGTACTTTTTCCGGCACCACTTTTACCAATAATTCCAAAAATTTGACCTTCAGGGATGGTTAAATTAATATGGTCTAAAGCTGTGTAAGCACCTTGTTTCGTGGGATAGTATTTAGTTAAATTCTGTAATTGTATCATGTTTAACCTTTACGTGATTGTCCAATTTGATCTTCTTGACCTGTAAATAGACGTTGAATATTGCCTCGATGTCGCCAAAAAATCAGTACAGCAGCCAGCGTAATAGGTACGGCTGAAACATTAAGCCATACAATGCTAACGGCAAAAGCAACCATTGCAGTAGCACAAAGTGCTGCAAGTGAAGAATAACGCCAAATTAAAGCAACAAGCAACCAAGTAACAACAAATAAAATACCGATCCAAAGTGCGATTGCAAATAAACTCCCAATAAAAGTTGCAATGCCTTTCCCACCTTGAAAACGATAAAAAATGGGATACATATGGCCAAATACTGCTAAAAAGGCTGCGATTGTGACCGAACATAAATTAAGACTGAGGCTATAAGCAATTACGGGAGGAATCACCCCTTTCAAAACATCTCCGATTAATGTGATTAATGCCGGAACTTTACCCCCTAAGCGCAATACATTCGTTGTTCCTGGGTTACCTGAGCCAATTGTTGTTGGCGATGGTAATTGAAAAGCCGCACAAACAATACGTGCGCTATTGAGTGAGCCAATTAAATAAGCGCCCAGCCAAACAATAGGAATGGTTAACATCATGAATAATCCTTGGTTTTATTGTTATTGATTATAGTCACCGGAACATACTTGCATATTTGAGCCAATCCAGTCAGTGTGGAAAAAGGTACCACGAGGTTCATCAATACGTTCATATTGATGCGCTCCAAAAAAGTCACGTTGTGCTTGTAACAAATTAGCAGGTAATCGTTGTCGTGTCATGCTATCAAAAAAACTAAGTGCGCTGCTCATCGCAGGCATTGGTAATCCATTTAAGACGCCTTGACTGACAATATGGCGAATACTATGAATGTTATTTTCCAGCTGTGATTTAAAATAAGGTGAAAATAATAATGTATCAAGCGTTGGTTGTTGTTCAAAAGCATTGGTAATTGGGTCAAGGAGTTGACTCCGAATAATGCAGCCAGCACGCCACAATTGAGCAATTGCACCATAGTCTAAATCCCACTGGTGATCTGTAGCAGCTTGTTTTAATAGCATAAACCCTTGTGTATAAGAAATGATTTTTGCAAATAATAATGCATTCTTAAGATGATTTAAATGTTGATCAATCGGTGCTAATGCTGGGTATTCATGTTGATTATATAACCATTCAGCCTCTGTGCGAAGGTCTTTTTGTGCTGACATTTGACGTGCAAAGACACTTTCACTAATTAATGTTAAAGGTGTTGCATAATTTAACGCTTCAATACAAGTCCAGCGGCCTGTACCTTTTTGACCAGCACAGTCTAAAATATCATCAATCGTTGCACCATTATCTGAACGATGGCGCAAAATAGCGGCAGTAATATCAATTAAATAACTATCAAGTTCTGTTTGACGCCATTGTTCAAAAACCTCACTCATCGTAGTGTTATTGAGCTTTAATAACGACTTCATAAAATCATATGCTTCAGCAATAATTTGCATATCACCATATTCAATACCATTATGAACCATTTTGACAAAATGACCGGCACCATCCGGGCCAACCCATTGGCAACAAGGTGTATTATCTGGCGTTTTGGCTGCAATGGTTTGAAATATGGGTTGAATACTGGACCAAGCTGTTTTGTCGCCACCTGGCATGATTGAAGGGCCATGACGTGCACCTTCTTCACCCCCTGAAATCCCTGCACCAACAAAATGAATCTGCTTGTTTTTTAATTCATGTGTTCGTCGTGTTGTATCATCAGGATGGGCATTGCCACCATCAATAATAATATCACCTGGCTCAAGGTATGGAGTAAGTTGATCAATAAAATGATCAACAGCAACGCCTGCTTTAATCATTAATAAAATTTTGCGAGGCCTTTTTAATTGCTCAACCATGTCAACAATTGTTTTAGCGGCAAGTAAATGAGGGTAGTTTGTTTGATGTTTTTCTAAAAATGTCGTTACTTTTTCTGGTGTCCGATTGTATGCTACAACAGAAAAACCATGATCAGCCATATTTAAAATTAAATTTTGTCCCATCACTGCTAAACCAACGACAGCAATATCACCTTTTGAAGACATATTCAAATCCTTGCGTAATATCATCTTAATAACCATTGTAACGGTTTGAACTATTGAAACAAGTTATCGCTACAAGATTTAATAACAAATTATATGTTATTGAATTATCTAAAATAAAACGTAAGGTGATGCTAACAAATGACTAAGTATCTGCTAAGATAATAATGAAATTCAATTTTTTAAAAGTAATAACAAAAGGACTTATTTGATGAAAACTCATACGATTGCAGAAGATATTGTTAAACAATTAGCTGATTATGGTATTAAACAAATTTTTGGAATTACCGGCGATGCTATGAATGCATTAACTGATGCATTACGACGTGATGGGCGTATTGATTGGATGACGGTTCGTCATGAAGAAACAGCTGGTTTTGCTATTTCAGCCCAAGCAGAACTGTCTCAGTCTTTAGCTGTTGGCGTTGGAACAATTGGGCCAGGGGCATTACATTTTATTAATGGTATTTACAATGCCGCGCGTGACCGGTCACCAGTTTTGGTCATTACAGGGCAGGTGCCAGGTCAAGAGCAAGCATCAGGCTATTTTCAGGAAGTCGATCAAATCAAAGCATTTGATGATGTATGTGTATTCAGCCAAACATTATCTAGTGCTGATCAAATGCCGCGGTTGTTACAACAAGCAGTCAAAGCGGCTGTTTGTCAACGAGGTGTGGCTCATATTGCAATACCGACAGATTTAGCAACGAGTCAAATACCTGTCACGAAACGGACGATTCAAACATTTGAGCCAAGCACAACAGCAATGATGCCTTTATCATCTGATATAAAGCAAGCTGCAGACCTGCTGAATAATGCCCAACGACCTGCTTTATTAATTGGTGCAGGTGCACGAGGTTATGGTGAATTGGTATCACAGCTTGCTGAAAAATTGAACGCCCCAGTAGTACATTCTTTAAAAGGAACAGAAGTTTTACCTTATGATCACCCTAATAGTATTGGTGGAATTGGCCATGTAGGGACGCCTCATGGTATGGCTGTTGTTGACGATTGTGATGCTTTAATCATGTTAGGTACAGACTTTCCTTATAGTGCATTTTTACCAGATCATGATCACATTATTCAAGTTGATCTAAATGCAGAAAAATTAGGCCACCGTTGCGCTGTTCAAGTAGGAATCGCTGCCGATGTTGGCAATGCCATTAAACAGCTTTTACCGCACCTTGACCAAAGTAACAATGATACAGGATTTTTAACAAAATTGCAGGAGAAACGTGATAAATGGGTTGATCAAACAACGCAAAAATATGCCATTGAATCGCAACAGGATAACACACCAATTCATCCTCAATCGGTTGTTTTGACATTATCTGAGTTAGCATCAGATGATGCAATTTTTATTGCTGAAGTGGGTGAGGTAACTGTATGGGCCGCACGTTACTTAAAAATGAAATCAAACCAGCGTTTGATTGGATCATTTACGCATGGTTCATTAGGTGTTGGACTGCCTGCAGCTATTGGTGCCCAAGCCAAATACCCATCACGTCAAGTCATTGCCATGTGCGGCGATGGTGCTTTTAGCATGTTACTGGGTGATTTGGTGACAGCCGCTCGTTATGGATTAAATTTGGTAGCAGTTGTCTTTAAAAATGATAAATTTGGATTTGTTGAACTAGAAATGGAAGCGGCAGGGCTGCCACGATTTGCAACTGATCTTGTTAACCCAGATTATGCGCAAATTGCCAATGCAAGTCATTGTTTAGGGCTAAAAGTTGAAAAAGCCAGTGATTTAAAACCAACTTTAGCTCAAGCATTAGCTGCAGATCAACCCGTAGTCGTTGAAGTGACGGTCAATCCAGATGAATTGATTATTCCTTCTGAAATTGATTTTAAAACAGCTTGGAAATTCACAACTGGTAAAATAAAAGAAATGGTACTTGAGCGTCAAATTCAAAATTTATTCAAACAGTTATAAAAAATGGTATTAGATTGATCATTATTAGGCTTTACTTTTGATATGACTTACGCTAAAAATAACTTCATTAAACAGCATCATACGAATAGGGAATACAAATGCAATTTAAAAAACGATGGCTGATCACTGTGCCAGTCTTTTTGGTTCTTAGTGGGTGTGCGTCTAATGTCCAGTATACTGACCCACAAGGTGTTGATACAACATCAATGCGGTTTAGCTCAACGGACTTGCAGACAACAACTGAAAAAATGGTAAGTAATATGCTTAACTCAAAATCAGTTGAGCGAATCACGTCACAAGATCAGCGGCCAGTATTATTTTTTAGTACGATTCGCAATGAAACCTCTGAGCATATCAATACAAAAATGTTAGAAAATACCGTGTCAACCAAATTGGTCAATAGCGGCCTGTTTGACATAACAGATATGTCGCAAGTTGAACAAATGAAAGATCAAATGCAATATCAGGCTAAATCTGGCATGGTAGATCAAAATACAGCTATTAAAATGGGGCAACAAGTTGGTGCTCGTTATATGGTTTATGGCAGCATTGCTGATATGCGTGCTAAAAATAAATCGCAACAAACTCTTTTCTTTCTTGTAACTTTGAAAATGATTGATATAAAAACAGGATTAATGGTTTGGCAAGGGCAAAAGCAAATTCGAAAAATTGAAAAGCGAAGCTTTTTTGGTTGGTAAACCCTATGCGGATAAGGTTAACTGTTAAATGGCGAGTCAGCCTGTTATTTGCTATCATCAGTAGCATAGCAGGTTGTGCAACAGTCCGACCAAGCCACCCACAACAAATGCAAGCAAGTATTGTTGCTTTAAGCAATAATCAACCACAAGTGGCAGTTAATACGCTTAATACAGATTTTTATCATGAAGCTGAAAATGGAAAACCATTAGCAAACCTAGAGTTAGGGCGTATCACTCAGCTAGTTAATTTATCTGAACAATCACAACAGTATTATCAGCGTGTTGAAAAAAACATTGCTGCTAGTCAAGCAGCTGCACGCATTCAAGCCTCACAAATTTTTAATAATTTAGCAGCGATTATGACAAGTGACCGAGCGTTACCTTATGATATAGCTGATTATGAAATGACGTTTTTATATACGTATCAGGCTTTAAATTATTTGTCACAAAATAATTTAAGTGATGCTTTAGTTTCAATTAGACGTTTATCTAATGCACAGTACTGGGTTGTTCAGCAACGTAGTCTTGCTAAGCGCATCAAAGAACAAAAACAAGTTAATCATTTATTAAGTGCGAATAAAACCGAGCTTGAAAATGCTAGTCAAGTACAGCAAACCAGTCAACTTGCTGGCAAAATCACGAACTCAGCTGAAAATGGATTTAGTTATTATGTGGCCGCATTACTTTATTTAGCCTATGATCAAGATTATAATAATGCCTGGGTTTCAATTCGCCATGCAAAACGTTTATTACCAAATAACCCTTATGTTGATCAAACCTATCAACAAATTCAAAAAGGTTTTAATGGGCATCAGTCTCTGCCTAATAATAAAGGACGTTTAGTCGTTTTATATAGTCAAGGAACAGTTGCTCAAAAAAAGGTGTTTCGATTTCCTTTATTATTAGGCAACGGTGGCATTCAACAATTAGCGATTCCTTATTATTCGTCAGACGCACGACTATTGCCGCCAGTTTCTGTGCAAATAACACAGCAAGATCAAAAAATCGTTAAGCATCAAAAAACAGCGATGCTTGTTAATACAAATGCCATGGCAGCTGCAGCACTGAGACAAGCTTATCCAGTTATATGGGCTCGTCAAATTATGCGGATTATTACTAAAGCTCAGATAACACATCAGTTAGATGATCGCGATAATGACCACGGACGAGGTGTATTATGGCTATTAGCAAATTTTTACAATATCCTTACAGCTCAAGCCGATCAGCGTAGCTGGTTACTTTTACCTAATAATGTGCAACTGTATACAAACTCTTTACCACAAGGCCATTATCAATTGCAAATTGCTCATCAAGCACCATATTCAGTAACCATCACACCTGGGAAAACAACCCTTGTTTGGATTATAAGTGTTGGCAACTACCAAATGATTAAGCAATTTCACTTATCAGCAGGCCCTTGATCAGTGCCTAAAATAGCATCAATGGGTAATTGGTGTCGTTGTGGGTGGATAAAACAGCTAATGACTGTTGCTATACCATACAGTACTATAATTAGACTAAATGCTAACTGGTAGCTGAGTAATGAATCATTTGTTAAAGATTCAATACTATGGCGAAAAGCTGATATCAAGGGTGATAAAAGCGTATTTAATATGTTTTCAATAAAAAATAATAAGGCAATGGCTGTTGCTAAAATGGGGTAGCAACGTTTATTGATCGTATCAAACACAATACCAGTTAATGCAAAGCCAAAACTAATAACAATGGCTAAACTATATAAAATCCAAAGATTTTTAATCGGTGTTAAAAAAAGGGCAATTAACGCAAGCGTTGATAAAAAGCTCATTAAAATCAATTGCCAACGACGAATCCATCCTAAATAAATAATGATGCCAACTAATAAGGAAAATGCACCTGAACCAAATGCCAAAATTGAATTGGCAATGAAACTAGATTGATGTGGGCTTAAGTGTTTAGCTTGACGTAAAAATTCACTACCCCAAAAACTAATGACTGTAAAAAAGGCAGCGGTCATCATTGCTGTATAAATAATGGCTAATAACGATTGCTTGTCTTGGAAAAGGTATTTTACACCTTTCAAGTAGGCATGTGTCGAGTTAGTTTGTTGTTTCATGGTGGTTTGTACAAATCGGCTACGACTTGTTAACAAAATTCCACTCCAAATAAGCAACCCTGCCACCACAATCAGTAGCATCGTCATATGATAATGCATGATCGATAATAAGCCTGCTAATGGGCCTCCTGATAAAGCCATGCCACCGGTTCCAATAAAATAAATAACCCCAGTCCATAAAGTAAAACTGGCAACTGAAACTAAATGGCTTGTTGCTTTATAGGTGACAATTAAGGCAAAAGAAGCGCCTATACCAATAATAAAACGCCCAATGATTAGAAGGGTAGGATGCATGGGCCAACTCATGAATAATACGCCAGTTAATACAATGGGCACGGCACACTGGACAGGTCGTAATATGCCGAATCGCTCAATTAAAAAACTAACTGGAAATTTCATGATTAGTAATGCTAAGCTATAAGCTGACACAGCAATAGACAATGTCATTTCAGAAAAACCTTGTTGGCTTAGAGGTACAGATAAAGCCCCCATTGAGGTGCTTAGAAATCGTGTGTAAGCATAATACACAACGCAGGCTGACCAAAATCCAATTAACACAAATAATGTTTTTTTCATAAATGCTCTCGCCTTTTCAGGAGCCTAGCTTAAAGTCTAAGTGCTTTATGCTAAATTGTCATGGGTTGGATACCTATTAAGTTTATAAACTTTTCAGAGATTTATTATCAGATTTATTGAGCTTCTTAAAAAAGTGGCTTATCATATTTAAATCAATTAAGTAAGTCAAAGAAATGTTAATCATAAGGCCAAGGTAAAAATATGTATACCGATGAAAAAATTGAAATTGTATCAAAAAAACTTGAGCAAATGTTTTATAAAAATTTTGATAAAAATGATGCCAAGCAATTGATTTCATTAAGAGATGCTTATGCCAATGTTGTCTCACAACAAGAATTAATTTCACGTGATATTATTGATTTTTATGGAATGATTGTCAATTTTTGGCATTTTATTCAAAAACGACAATCCGACCATGCATTAGTTCGTGTTTTTAATCCAATCCATGAACGTGATGGTTGGAACTCATCACACACGGCAATTCAAGTTGCTTTACCGGATTCACCTTTTGTCGTGGATAGTCTGGTTATGTTAATGGCTCGAAAAGGGCTTGGAGTGCATTTTGTCTTTAGTTCAGGTGCTTTAGGGGCTAAACGTGATGAAAAGGGTCAGTTAGAGGGTTTGTGTTGGCAAAAAGTCAACAGTGTTTCTCGTCCAAACCAAGGGGAGTATGGGCAAGAAGCCTTTATTATTCTAGAAGTTGACCGTCAAGCAGAAAATCATCAATTATTCAAAGCCTTAGAGCATGAAATCATTGAGCTATATAAAACATTACAAGTCATTGTTCATGATTATCCGGCAATGAAATATCAAATGGCCCAAGCTGTCGAGATCCTTAAAACAGAGCCTTGTTATGTCAGCTCGACACAGCAACAAGAGTCAATTGATTTTTTAGAGTTCTTAGAAAATGAACATT
>CAZAJS010000044.1:0-9473 GCA_964485635.1 uncultured Francisellaceae bacterium | reverse complement strand
ATCAAGGCCATATTGGCTATTATGTGAAATGGCCGTTTTATTGGAATATCGCCCCTAATTATGATGCCACGATCACCCCCGTTTTGTATAATCATGCGGGTCCTGCTTTTGAAGGTGACTTTCGCTATTTACTACCTTATCAACAAGGGAGTATTGAGGGGTCATGGGTCCCATTTGACAGCACAACACACGAATCAAACCGTTACGCCTTTGAAATAAACTCTCACGGTGACTATGGTCAGCATTGGGCAAGTAATCTTGTTTTTCAAGATGTTAGTGATAAAAACTTTTTAGAAGATTTTGACTCTGATAATTTAGAAAATGGGACGAAACGTTATGTCAAACGTCAAGGTCAGCTTAACTTCAACAGTCGTTATGTTAACGCGGATGCTCAAGTGCTCCAATATAAAACTATTGACCCTAAACTGCGCTTGCAAAATAGACCTTATGAAAAACTGCCGCAATTCAATGCAGACTTAGGCACCCCTCTATGGGATGGACTCATTAAAATTAAATCTGATAACCAGTATACCTATTTTTATAAACCACCTGTCGATGGAAAAAGGCAAGTCAATGGGCAGCGTGTGATCAAAAGCTTTATTTTCAATGGCGATATCAGTGAACCCTGGGGTTATTTCAAGCCTACAGCTGCCATTTATGGAAGCTACTACCATCTTGATAGCATGAACAATGATGTTCAAGACTTTCCTAATCAAAATGTTTTTTTAAACTTACCCATGGTTAATCTTGATACAGGATTAACTTTTGAACGCTTTTTTGATGCATTTGGTAATACTTATGATCAAACATTACAACCCCGTTTGTTTTACACATACATCCCTTATAAAGATCAAAGCAATATTCCTTTATTCGATACGAATCAAACAAACTTTTCTTACCGAAGTTTATTTGAAACAAACCGCTTTAGCGGATTTGACCGAATCAATAATGCCAACCAGTTATCTTATGCCCTAGAGACTCATGTAACAAACCAAGACACTGGTGATAATTTATTAGATGCCGGAATTGGTCAAATGGCTTATTTTGCTGATCGAAAAGTCTCATTGTGTCAGGGGAATGCCAGCAAATGTCAAGATCACCACCCAGACCCCTTCTATGATGCAAATTTTTCAAATATTGCCGGGTTTGCAACATGGCATATTAATCAAACTTGGAATTTGGATATCAATGCCACCGTTAATCCAGAAAATCAAAATGTCGATCGGCAATCCTACCAATTGCAATTTAAACCCGATAATGCGCATATTTTTAATGCTAGCTATACGGATTTGCGCAACGATTACAATGCGTTAACACAAGAGCAAATACAACAAGGCATGGCCCCACCACGTCGCTCAAGTGTAACATTATCCGGATTATGGCGCCTTACCCCTCACTGGGGGCTTACAGGCCTGTGGACCTATTCTTTTAATTTTGGTCATACCACTAATATGTTTGCCGGTGTTAGCTATGATAGCTGTAGCTGGGCAGTTCGTTTAGTGGCTCAACGTCATATTGGTAGCTCAAGTGACCCCAATCAACCAAATAAATTTTCAGGCTCATTAAGCAACTCGGTTGCCATTCAATTCCAACTAAAAGGCCTTGGTAATATGGGCGGACAGCGAGTTAACCAAAAATTAAAAACCATTCGTGGCTATGACTCTGATGCCCTATTTTAAGTATCATTGATACATCATTAGGTTTTTGATAGGATCAAATAACTCCCTATACGCATTATGGCACAAGTGTTTTATACTAATAGCCACGTCATTTGAATAAAAAAAAGATCCCTAATATGATGCACCGACTGATTTTAAGCATACTCATCACCAGCCTGATGATCAGCTCATCTAATATGGCTTATGCTAGTGATACATCGCAAAAAAATGATACATCTTCATCTGTTATTGATCAAACAATTGCCGTTGCTAATGATCAAGTCATCACAAGTAATGACCTTGATCAAGCCGTTGCTTTAGCGAAATTACAAGGCAATTTAAATACCACAAATACGCAACAATTAAGACGTCAAGTCTTACAACAATTGATTAATCAAAAATTAGCATTGCAAATTGCCGATCAAGCACAAATTCATATCAGTGATGCTCAAGTTCAACAAATGCTGAATCATTTATTACAACAAAATCGTGCCAGCTTACCACAATTACAAATGCAACTAACACGAGCGGGTGTTACATTAGAGCAGTTTAAATCCTCGATTCGAGATCAATTACGGATTCACCAAATCCAACAGCAAGCTTTATCAAGCAAAATTCAATTATCACCAGCTGAAATCCAAAACTATATCGACCAAAACCTTGCCCCTAAACGAACACTTTATCAAATCCAATCCATTGATTTACCAGTGGATTCAGATCATGAAAAAGCAGACGTCTTAGCTCAAGCAGATCAAATTGTCGATCGTCTTCAACAAGGCAAACTAACTTTTCAACAAGCTCAACAAAAATATGGCTCAAATAATACCACCGAGCAAACAAACACCTGGGAAAAGTTTGATGACTTACCTAAGCCAGCTCAAAGCATTATCACCAAACTTCATCCAGGGAAAATCAGTCAACCAATCTCCACTGATGATCAAGTCCAGATTATTAAATTATTAAAAACGAAACCCGATCCAGACCAGCAGTCGATTATTACACAATATCATCTTTGGCAAGTGATTGTACCAACTTCACCAATCATTGATGACCAACAAGCCCAAGACAAATTAAATAAAATTCGTCAACAATTAGCTAATGATGACATTGATTTAACTCAACTCGCTGAACAATTCAACAAACAACATCGCATTGTTGAGGTCAAAGACCGAGGCTGGATGAGTCTTAAAGATTTGCCAGATGACATTGCAACCCATTTAAAATCATTAGACCAAGGGCAAATTAGTCAACCTATTCAGCAAAATGATCAATGGATGCTGATCATCTATACCAAGACAAGAGATTATAACAATACAGATACAATAGAAAAGCAAAAGGCCACCAATGCTTTACTACAATCTAAAGCACCTCAAGCTGTTTCTGCATGGATGCGCTCATTACGTCAAAATGCTTATGTCAAAACTTTAAAACCCAAGCTAAAAGATCATTAATCATGTCTCATGTAACACGTCTGCCCCAGGCAAAAAAAGCACTTGGCCAAAATTTTTTAACAGATCAGCATATCATTCAACGAATTATTGACTTAGCCCACCTTTCTGAAAATACACCTACCCTAGAAATTGGACCAGGACCCGGCGCTTTAACCAGTCCTCTTTTAAAAATGGTCAACCATTTGTATGCCATTGAGTATGATGCGCATATTATTGAATATTTAAAAAACCACTTGCCAGCACCATTTGTCGATAAAATATCCATCATCAATCAGGATATTTTAAAAACAGATTTAAATACTGTTTTTAATGCGCAATCATCTCCTTGGACCGTGATTGGTAATCTTCCTTATCATATCTCAACTCCCATTTTATTTCATTTATTAACCTACCGTTCGGCTATTCAGCGTATTGTGGTGATGTTACAAAAAGAAGTTGTTCAACGCATTGTCTCAGACCCAAATACCAAAATCTATGGGCGCTTAAGTGTAATGCTACAGTATTACTTTGACTGTCAGGCTGCTTTTAGTGTTCCAGCTGGCGCATTCATCCCAGCCCCTAAAGTCACGTCACAATTATTAGTAATGACCCCTAAACAGCCGACCATTCCAGCAATGGATGAAACGCATTTTGCACAATTAGTTGCTTTGTGCTTTCAAAAACGACGTAAAACACTCCGCCACATCTTGCGTAGTGCTAAGGCCCCTATTGAACAATTAGCGAACCATTTTGATCTGACACAACGACCAGAAAACCTGTCAGTTACAACATTTGTTCAACTGAGCAATATGATCCAGGAGGCCCGATAATGGCAACTTATGTCATTGGTGACTTACAAGGCTGTTTACAACCTTTAAAATACCTTTTAGAAAAAATCAATTTTCGATCTGGTAAAGATCATATTATTTTTGCTGGCGATATTGTAAATAGAGGGCCAGAATCTTTAGAAACATTACGGTTTGTCAAATATTTAGGTGCAAATGCGACGGTGATTTTAGGCAACCATGATTTATTTTTATTAGGCTGTTTTTATGGCGACTTAACCCCCGGACCTACGGACACCATTCGCCCGATCTTACAAGCCGATGATGCATCAGAATTAATCACCTGGTTAGCCCATCAAAAATTATATGTTCGCTATCACAACCATAGCATCACTCATGCTGGGATTCCGCCGATTTGGTCAGCTAAAAAAACACGACGATTAGCGCAATCACTTGAACGAGTCTTACGTCAACAACCAACAACTTTTCTAAAACACTTATTTGGGAATCACCCCGATCAGTGGAATAATCGATTAAAAGGTATTGACCGTTGGCGCTGTATCGCTAATTATCTAACACGGATGCGTCTTTGTGATCAAAATGGCCGCCTTGAACTTCAAGATAGAATTGGCAAACAAAACAAAGGCCATTTTGCCCCATGGTTTAGCTACCCTAATCCTAAAAAAAACGCGAAAGAAACATTTATTTTTGGTCACTGGGCAGCACTTGAGGGACAAACACATTTGACTGATATCATTGCATTAGATACCGGTTGTGTCTGGGGCAATTGCTTAACAGCTTATTGTATTGAATCACAACAATTTTATCAGGTCGACTGTCATGAATAATGCAATAACAACCAAGCAACGACATATCACTGTCATCCATGGCCCGAATTTAAACCTATTAGGCCAACGTGAACCACAATATTATGGCAATCAAACATTATCACAAATCAACCACCAATTAAAACAAATGGCTCAATCTAAAAAAGTCACTATTGATTGTTTTCAGTCAAATCATGAAGGATCTCTTGTTGACTGGATTCAGCAATCGGAAACTGACTTTTTTATTATTAATGCCGCGGCCTATACCCACACAAGTATTGCGATCCGTGATGCCCTTTTAGCTCGAGCGATTCCTTTCATTGAAGTGCATTTATCAAACCCATTCCAGCGCGAAGATTTTCGCCAACACTCCTATCTTTCAGATATTGCTTATGGTATCATATCCGGGTTTGCAGATCGCAGTTATCAGCTGGCACTTCGTGAAGCTGTCTACTTTTTAAATACAAACAATACAAAAAGGTGAAAATCCATGGATATGAATAAAATTGAACAATTAATCAAACTGATTGATGAATCAAGTTTACATGAAATTCAAATCAAAGATGACAATACCGATATCCATATTGTCAAAAATGCCCCAGCAGCAGCCCCAATGGCTAATACAGCGCCACAACCACAACAACCGTTACCGGTCGGTCAACCAGCCGCCACACCGGAGCAAGCTCCCCAACAACACAACACGACAAACAGTGACGCTAGCTCAAATGAACAGAGTATCAAATCACCGATGGTCGGTACTTTTTATCGTGCGCCTAACCCAGGGTCTGAGCCTTTCGTTAAAGAAGGACAAACTGTTAAGAAAGGCGATGTGTTATGCATCATTGAAGCAATGAAAATTATGAATCAAATTGAAGCAGAAGTTGATGGAACAATCACAAAGGTTGTTGCCGAAGATGGCACACCTGTGGAATATGATCAACCGCTATTTATGATTGAATAACACTATCCGATAACATAAATTAGAAGGATAACGGATTATGATTCAAAAAATTCTCATTGCTAATCGTGGTGAAATTGCCTTACGTATTTTGCGAGCTTGTCGCGAGCTTGGCATTAAAACGGTTGCGGTCTATTCAGCTGCTGATCGTGATTTAATGCATGTTAAGCTTGCTGATGAAACAGTTTGTATCGGACCGGCAAATTCTGCACAAAGTTATTTACACATCCCGACAATTATTGCCGCAGCTGAAGTTACAGGTGCTGATGCGATTCATCCAGGCTATGGCTTTTTATCAGAAAATGCCGATTTTGCCAAATGTGTTGAAGAAAGTGGCTTTATCTTTATTGGACCACGTGCTGAAACAATTGACATTATGGGCGATAAAGTTGCCGCCATCCGCTACATGAAAAAATCGGGTGTCCCTTGTGTTCCAGGCTCTGGTGGCCCATTAGGCAACAATGACCAAGAAAACCTTAAAATTGCCGAACAAATTGGTTACCCTGTGATGATTAAAGCTGCCGGCGGCGGTGGTGGCCGTGGCATGCGTATCGTTCGTCAAGCCGATGATTTGATTGAGTCTATTAATATGACACAGTATGAAGCAAAAACTGCTTTTGGTAATGATTGTGTCTATATGGAAAAATTTCTCGAAAATCCTCGCCATATTGAAGTACAAGTCTTTGGTGATGGACAAGGCAATGCCATTCATTTATATGAGCGTGACTGTTCCGTTCAACGACGTCATCAAAAAGTCATTGAAGAAGCACCGGCAATCGGTTTGACACAACAACAACGCAACGATATTGGCCAACGCTGTGTTGATGCTTGTCAACTACTTAAATACCGCGGAGCTGGCACATTCGAATTTCTTTATGAAAATGGTGAGTTTTTCTTTATTGAAATGAACACACGGATCCAAGTTGAGCACCCTGTCACAGAAGCAATTACTTCTTTAGACCTGGTTAAAGAACAAATTCGTATTGCCAGTGGTGGAACACTAACGTTTAAACAATCGGATGTTAAAATTCAAGGCCATGCTATTGAGTGTCGAATCAATGCTGAAGATCCTGAAAAAATGATGCCATCACCAGGTAAAATTGATACTTACCATGCTCCAGGAGGCCCGGGTGTTCGTGTTGATTCGCATATTTATTCTCAATATTTTGTCCCACCTTATTATGATTCAATGATTGCAAAAGTTATTGTCACAGGACGCGATCGTGATAAAGCGATTCAGCGGATGCAAAGCTCGCTAGAGGAAATGATTGTCAGTGGTATTAAGACCAATATTCCACTGCATAATAAAATCTTGAGCAATACTGAATTTCAAAAAGGTGGTATTAACATTCACTTTTTAGAAAAAATGCTTTCTGACGAAAATGACTAACGCCAATACCCAATGGCAAGAAATCAATTTATCTTGTCAAGCACATGCTACAAAGATTATTGAAGATTGGCTATTTGCTCAAGGGGCTTTATCTGTCACCTATCAGGATGGTGGTGGGCAACCTATTTTAGAGCCTAAAGCAGGCCAAACACCTTTATGGCAACGTGTGGTTGTAACTGCGCTATTCGATCAAGACCATGATATCTCCAAGCTCATTCAACGAGCACTGGATGCATTAGCGGACTATTTAGAGGATCAACCCACCACACGATTGTTTGATGACCAAGATTGGCAAGCTTCTTTTCAACAGTCATTTGAGCCAATTGCTTTTGGTGATGGTCTTTGGATTTGCCCAAGCTGGCATACGCCACCAGATCATGCCCATACTGTTTTAAAATTAGATCCCGGACTGGCCTTTGGAACAGGAAGTCATCCAACAACAGCTTTATGTTTATCTTGGCTTGAGCAATCAACTGATACAGTCATAGATTATGGATGTGGTTCAGGAATTTTAGCGATTGCTGCTAAAAAATTAGGGGCACAACAAGTCATTGCGATTGATAATGACCCTCAAGCCATTCAAGCAACTTTGGAAAATGCAGAAAAAAATGACCTAAGTGGCCAAATTCAAGCTTATTTGCCACAAAATGCTCCCGAGATATTACCTCAAGCGGATATTGTCATTGCAAATATTTTAGCTAATATTTTGATTGATTTAGCCCCAACATTTGACCAGTCCATCAAATCAACGGGCACTTTGGTTTTATCAGGCATCCTTGACAATCAAATCACATCGATTAAACGAGCATTTGATTCTTACCATATCCCATTGAATCAACAACAACGACAAGGCGAATGGTACTTATTAAGTGGCCAACGATCCGTAAATAAAAATTGAACTGTTAAAAACCGCTTGCTATACTGTGTTGTCCACTCATCATCTTTTTCATAAGGGGGGCTCAAAGCATATGATGGAAGCATTACTCATTTTAGCAGCGCTCTTTTTAGGCTACTACTTGCCAATTCGATTAAGCCTAAAAACAATTCATTATGGCATTGAGACGGGAATTTCCATCTTAATTTTATTAATGAGTTATGCTTTTGGCCACCAATTAAATGCATTTCAAGATGTTTTATTCAGCCTATTAGGCAAAACGCTTTTGTTTATTATTACTTTAGCCATTGTCAATATCAGTGTTGTTCATTGGTATGCACAGCGATTAAGACGCAATCACAAGCTACCCTCACCGAATCCAAAGCACAATCAACAAGCCGTTGACCAAAACAAGTCCCATCATATTATCCAGTTTTTATATAATAGCCGTTATTTAGGATGGTTATTAATCGGTGTTTTAATCGGTATTTTAAGTCCTTATACCTTAAACTGGATTGATCATGTTGTTGGTCTATTGCTCATCATGCTGTTATTTATCATTGGTAATCAACTCTGCCAAGAAGGCATGTCATTAACGCAAATCTTGCGCAATAAACAAGGGGTGCTTTTGGTATTAAGCTCATGGGGTGTAGCAATTATTTTAAGCTGGATTACTGATATCAATACCCCGACAAGCTTAATGCTGACTAGTGGCTTTGGCTGGTATTCATTATCAAGTGTCATGAATAATCAATTGCTCGGCCCAGAATATGGCATTATGACATTTTTTATTGATTTCACTCGTGAGATGATTGCACTTGCTCTGATTCCTTTTGTTAGACGTTGGCTTAATTTAGAAATGGTGGCTTATAGTGGCGCAACTGCAATGGATTTTGTCCTGCCAGCGATCAAACAAAATTATGGATCAGCGTTTTTGCCTCCCGCCATTTGTTGTGGATTTTTGTTGACTTTTGTTACGCCCGCGGCCATTCCCATTTTTAATTTTTTTAATGGATAAATCGTTTATCATATCAGGCAAATGATTGATCTTGTCAAACAGTCCAATCAAGAATCACTTTACCGCATTGGCCTGAGCGCATTAGTTGAAAGCCTTTTTCAAACTCATCAATTGGGAAATGATGTGTGATAACCGACGAAACATCTAACCCACTATCGACCATGCTGGCCATTTTATACCAGGTTTCATACATTTGGCGCCCATAAATACCTTTAATTTGCAATCCTTTAAAAACAACAGCATTCCAATCAAGTGCCACTGACCCTTTACTGATTCCCATTAAGGCCATTTTACCAGCATTTTTCATCATATGTACCATGCTATTGATTGCATCTGGCACGCCTGACATTTCTAAACCAATATCAAAACCTTCTTTCATATTTAAATCAGACATCGCTTGGCGTAATTTTGCTTGCTGCCCAGTTTCATCCGAACAATCTGAGACATCTAAAACAACATCAGCCCCCATTTTTTGGGCCATTTGTAAACGATAGGGATTAATATCTGTTACAACAATACGACGTGCCCCGACA
>CAZAJS010000043.1:0-9956 GCA_964485635.1 uncultured Francisellaceae bacterium | reverse complement strand
TATGCCGACTTATTTAGCGGTGATGCAGCAGGCGAATGTGCGCAAGCTTCGGCAAACTTTTTATGAAGCATTTAATACGCGTGCTTGCGCACAAGGGGATTATCCAGATTATGATAATGGCCCGATTATGGCACAAATTCTAAAA
This sequence comes from uncultured Francisellaceae bacterium, assembly GCA_964485635.1. Taxonomy (GTDB): domain Bacteria; phylum Pseudomonadota; class Gammaproteobacteria; order Francisellales; family Francisellaceae; genus CAZAJS01. The sequence continues at coordinate 9,811 of CAZAJS010000043.1, read as the reverse complement.
TTACGTCAGCAACAAGCTGCAGATTTAGGCTATGCCCATTATGCAGATGTGTCGTTAGCGACTAAAATGGCTGATGATACGCAAACTGTGTTCGCTTTTTTAGAAAAATTGGCCACCTATGCTAAACCAAAAGCTCAAAAAGAGTTTGATGATTTGACAAAATTTGCTCAATCACAAGGGCTGTCGGATGATACATTACAAGCTTGGGATGTGGCTTATTATAGTCAGCAGTATAAAAAAGCTTTATTTGACTTTACAGATGAAACGTTACGGGATTATTTTCCATTGCCCACTGTTTTACAAGGTCTGTTTGATATTTTGCGTCGTATATATGGGCTGACTATTACACAGCAAACAGATTTTCCACAGTATGAGCCAACATTACAGCTATATCGCTTTGATGATGCACAAGGCAATGTCGCCGGTTATATTTATCTTGATTTATATGCGCGTGACAATAAACGTGGTGGAGCTTGGATGGATGAGTGTCGCATTCGACATCGTGACCAGCAAGGGCACTTACAACTCCCGGTTGCGTATGTCAATTGTAATTTTCGTCGTCCATCAAACAATGATGTGGCCACATTAACCCACCAAGATGTTGTGACTTTATTTCATGAGTTTGGCCATGCCTTACATCATATTTTAACAAAAGTTGATATCGCTAGTGTTGCTGGTATTAATGGCGTTGAATGGGATGCCGTCGAATGTCCAAGCCAGTTAATGGAAAACTTTTGTTGGCATCCGACAGGTCTAGCCATGATGAGCCAACATGTGACAACGGGACAGCCTTTACCAGATGATTTGATTGACAAAATTCGTCAATCTCAGCAATTTCAATCAGGTATGGCGATGGTGCGACAATTAGAGTTTGCTTTATTTGATATGAAGCTTCATTGTCAAGCCGTTGATTCTGAAGCGGGGATCCAATCCATTTTACAAGAAGTTCGGCAACAAGTCGCAGTGATTCCATATCCGAGCAAAAACTATTTTGCTCATGGATTTTCCCATATTTTTGGCGGCGGTTATGCTGCAGGTTATTATAGTTATAAATGGGCAGAAGTGTTATCGAGTGATTTATTTGCTTTATTTGAAGCCGAATCAACGATTTTATCGGAACAAGTAGGTCAATCGATTTTAAACAAGCTTTTATCACAAGGTGGCAGTCAACCGTTTAAAACTTTGTTTATGTCCGTCTATGGAGGCGAGCCTGATGTTGGACCTTTATTACGGCATAGTGGCATTGAGGCATCATGACGTGTGATATTGGTAAAGCCGCTGAAACCTTGGCCCTGCATTATTTAGCATCGTATGGGTTTCGGTGTGTGCAACAAAATTATCAAGCAAAACGCTTTGGAGAAATTGATTTAATTGGCTGGGATGGTCAAATATTGGTGTTTGTGGAAGTCAAATGGCGAAAAGACCAACGATATGGCACAGCCGCAGAAATGGTTACACCGGCAAAACAACAGCGAATACGACAAGCAGCTAATCACTTTTTGTCTCATTATGTTACGAATGCATTGCCACCATGTCGTTTTGATGTGGTCGCCATGTCACCGAGCCATACCCATTGGATCAAAGCAGCTTTTTAAAGCAACTCTTACTAGGGATTAAACGACGAATAATGTTAATAGGCACAACAACGGATTGAAGCCTATGCACAATCATTTGGTCAACAACACCAAAATCAATTAATGCAACAATATAATGCTGAATCACAATCGATGCAGGATCAAGGTGCTCAAATGATGCAACAAGGCCAATCGGAAGTTGATCAATATGATCCTAATGCAGAACATGCACAACAACAATCATTAGTACAGGAGCAAGCTAGTCAAAACACATTAAACTCAGACTTTCAACAAAAAGCAAATCAAATGAAACAAGAATCACTGAATGTTGATCCGGAAAAAGGATTTAAAAAGGACGATGAGGATTACAAACAACAAAAATCCCGTTTTGAGGGATTAGCAAATTCATCAATTGATACTAAGAAAAATTAGTGATGATGATTCATGATGTAATTAGGGCTTGCTGGATTATTGATGCCATGTGGATTAATAGGGTTAACAGGATTCATAGGATTTCTTAAGTCAGACACGTTAGCAGGCCCTATAGGACTAGAATAAATATGATTTATTCCATTATGATGATCCATTGCCATGGTTGTCATATGTGATCCATGGTGATGAGCTGGTTGGTTTGGATGGATAGGGCCATGATGTTGCCCCTGGGCTATAGCAACTGATTGGCCACAAGTGGGACATGATTGATGGGGGTTTTGTTTAAGCTTTTTACTTTCCAAATGATTGCTAATTAAAATATAAATAGAAAGACTAGCTAGAAATGAAAATACAAGGACCATCTCAAAGATTGTATATGTTTCACTCATAAAAAGCTCATTAATAATATTTATTAAACTTAATTTTAGTATAGAACAAAAATAAATTAAATGCCAACCCCCGAGTAAAAGAAAATTGATCAAAATCAAGCCTAAAATCATATTGAATCAAGCGCTTTCTCATGAAAGCTAATTGACATTTCAAAAGGGGCGGTTAGAATACAGGCACAGAGGAAAATTAAGAAAATTAACAAACAATAAGGGATATGTAGGTTATGCAAAAATACGGATGGTGGAAAAGTGCTTTGCTTGTTACTGGGTTGTTAAGCGCACCTTTAATGAGTCAAGCTAGTTTGATTTATGCTGGAGGGCATTTAGGACGTTCTTCAAGTTTTAATTCGTCTGTAGATGGGTTGTCGAATGAGGATTGGGCAAGTTTTGGCTGGAGCGTTGATGGTGGAACAGGTGTTTTACCTTTTTTAGATATCGGCGGTAATATCACAAGTTATGGCATGACACGTTATAGTGATAATCAAGGCGATGACGGCAGCAGTGTCTTAACTGGTTATAATGGATATGCACGCATGCAGTTAAGTGTGCCAACGTTACCACTTTTTGTGAATGTCAAAGGTGGGCTTGGTATTCTATATCGCGGTTCAGTCAATGATCACGGCTCTCACTCGAACTTAAGTTTCTTCTGGGGTGTGAGTGCTGGTTACCATATGACTCAAAACTGGGATCTATCTGTTTCATTCCAGCAAAATCGAGGCCATGGAGAAGTCCCTAATGGGAATTTAACCTCTGCTGGGTTGACATATTACTTTTTATAAAACGTCTATGCTAGATGACCTCATGTTTTCATCGCCATCATGATGTGTGTTAACATGAGACATTGAATGCATTATCGGATTGAGTGATTCTTTTTATTTTCACGGCGTTTGACTTGATGTTGAACTAATGCGGGCAATAGTGTCAGCAATGCGATAAACCATAAAGATAAAATCATATTAAAAGACAATAAATCTTGGTAGTGCCAATCTTTTCCAGATAACAAGAGGGTATTTAGTTGTGAACCAACTAAGATATAAATTGTAATCCGTGGCATCATACCGAGTGATGTTGCTAAGAATAAAGGTCTGAAGGGAGCTTTTAGTAAACAGCTGATCAAATTGACAACAGTGAATGGTAAAATAGGGATTAATCGAGCAGTCAATAAGTATAAAAATGGTGATTTTGTTAATGCAGATCGCGCCTGAATGACATAATGATGGTTCAGCCAGCGTTTTGCCCCAAGTTTCATCAGAAGTGTGGGTAAGTAAGCACGTAACGTCATCGTTCCAGTGATGAGACCAAATAGGGCACATATTAGTGCTTGATAAAATGGAAACAGTGATCCACCAATTAAGCCAATTGCTGCAAAGCCAGGCATGCATAATGCAACCGAAAGGCTACTAATGCTGAAATAAATTAGCATAGATTCAATATGATATTCCGCAACAAATTGCTGGATTGGACGATAATAGATTTCAATCAAATGAATCAATTTTTCAAAGGGTGATTTTTCTGGCCAAACACCAAATACACCAATCAATAAAAGACTGATCAACAGAATCAATAGTAGGGAAACACGTTTTTTATTATATTGTCTCATTCTAAAATCGTTGCGCCATTCATATATGGTTGTAATACGCTTGGGATCGCAACCGAGCCATCGGCCTGTTGGTAATTTTCTAATACCGCAACCAGCGTACGACCCACAGCTAATCCAGAACCATTGAGTGTGTGAATAAAGTGTGTTTTTCCATCAGCATCCTTATAACGGGCCTTCATTCGACGGGCTTGAAAGTCACCACACCAACTGCATGAAGAAATTTCTCGATAAGTATTTTGCCCAGGCAGCCAGACTTCTAAATCATAAGTCTTGCGCGCTGAAAAGCCCATATCACCACAGCAAAGCTGGACAACACGATACGGCAAGTTGAGCTTTTGTAAAATATGCTCAGCATGTTGTGTTAAACGTTCAAGCGCTTCTGGCCCATCACTAGGGGTTGTTAAATGGACCAATTCCACTTTTTCAAATTGATGCTGTCGAATCATGCCTCGTGTATCACGGCCATAGGAGCCGGCCTCACTTCGGAAACAAGGTGTTTGGCCAACGAGCTGATGCGGCAGCTGGGTATAAGAAAAGATCTGTTCACGTGCTAAATTCGTCACAGGCACTTCCGCCGTTGGAATTAAGTAGTAGCCAAAATCATCTTGAATCTTAAATAAGTCTTCTTCAAATTTAGGCAATTGACCTGTGCCAAATAAGGCATCTGAGTTAACTAAATAGGGTACATATACTTCTTGGTAACCGTGAGATTCGGTATGTGTATCAAGCATAAACTGGGCTAGAGCACGGTGCAGTCGCGCCATTTTTCCTTGCATGGTGACAAAACGGCTACCTGTTAATTTCGTTGCACTTTCAAAATCCATCCCATGGCATTGCTCACCAAGATAGACGTGGTCTTTGGGTGTGAAATCAAAATGAGGTGGATTGCCCCAGTGGCGTAAAATAACATTATCGGCTTCATCCTTGCCATCGGGGGTGTTATCAGCAGCAATATTCGGCATTTCTGCTAGCCACTGATGAAGCTGTTGTTCAGCGACTTTTGCTGCTTGATCATCAGCTTTCATTTGTTGACTAATTTCATTGACTTGTTGTACTAAGTCATCAGCTTGTTCGCCGGCTTTTTTCTTTTGGCCAATGAGTTTAGATAGTTGATTGCGTTGAGCCTGTTGCGTTTGAGCAGACTGTTTTAAGCGACGAGTTTTTTGGTCTAATGCCATAAAATCATCAGCATCAAACGCATAGCCACGACGTTGTAATTGTGTTGTTGCTTCTGCGATATGGTCTCTGAGCCATTTAATATCAAGCATAGAATACGTCCTTTTGTTTTATTGAAAATCAAATAAAGCATGGCCTGTCATTTCCACAGGCTGTTGAAGGTTCATTAACTTTAGCATGGTTGGGGCAATGTCACATAAACGTCCTTCATCACAGCAGGGGGTTGCTGTTGTCGGCCCATAATAAACGAAGGGTACTGGATTACTGGTATGAGCGGTATGTGTTTTGCCTGTATCCGGATCAATCATTTGATCAGCATTGCCATGATCAGCCGTGACAAATAAGTGGCCTTGTGTTTTTTCAATAGCTTGAATCACACGCCCTAAGCATTCGTCTAATGCTTCCACTGCTTGGACTGCTGCCTGGAAATTACCTGTATGGCCGACCATATCCGCATTAGCATAGTTGCCAATAATAGTATCAAATTGGCCACTTCCAATGGCTTTAACAAGAGCATCAGTCAACGCAGGAGCACTCATTTCAGGTTGTTGATCGTAGGTCGCCACATTCGGTGATGGGATCATTTGGCGTGTTTCACCTTCAAATGCAACTTCACGTCCACCATTAAAAAAGAATGTTACATGCGCATATTTTTCAGTCTCAGCAATACGCAACTGTGTTTTGCCGTGATCCGATAATACCTGACCAAATAAATTTGTTAAAGATTCTGGAGGAAAGGCAACCGCCGCATCAAGATTCACATCATATTGGGTCAAGGTTGTTAAGGTGATATTGGGTAAATTAGGACGTTGAAAACCATCAAAATCCGGTTGTGTGAGCGCATAACTTAATTCACGGGCCCGATCAGCACGAAAATTCATAAAAACAAATTGATCCTGATCATGTGCTCCTTGATATTGACCGATCACAGTTGGGGTGACAAATTCATCTGTTTGTTCTATGGCGTAGGATTGTGTCAAACCTGTGATTGCATCTGGTGCTGTTGTGCTAGATTGCCCATGGATAATGGCGTGATAAGCTTTTTCAATGCGATCCCAGCGATTGTCGCGATCCATGGCAAAATAACGGCCACTGATTGTCGCAATTTGCCCAACACCATGTTGTGTTAGGTGTTGTTGTAATGCATTGAGTGAGGACTCTGCTGATTTTGGTGGGGTATCCCGCCCATCTAAAAAGGCATGAACATACAGTGATTTAACCCCGCTGGCAACTGCAAAATCAATCATGGCAAATAAATGGCGTTCATGGGAATGGACACCACCTGGGGATAACAGACCCATTAAATGCAGTGCACTTTTTTGTTCTACTGCTTGATCAACGGCATGCTTTAAAGCAGGTGTTGACTCAAAAGCCCCATCGGCAATCGCTTTGTCAATACGTGTTAGCTCTTGGTATACGATACGACCTGAGCCAATATTCACATGGCCGACTTCAGAGTTGCCCATTTGTGGGGCTGGTAACCCCACGTATTGACCCGATGCTTGAATCAAGGTATGGGGATGGTCATGCCATAGTCGGTCCCAATTCGGAGTATGTGCGTGTGCAATTGCGTTATGATTTGTTGTCTGAGAATGTCCCCAACCGTCTAAAATTAATAAAACATGTGGTGTTTTCATAAATAAATCGCCTTTATCATATCATTGGTGATGATAACTGTTATTGTAATACTGATTATCTGAAAATGCCATACCGTCAACTAGAGTTCCGATTGATATTCGATAGCTTAAGCATTTTTTAGCTGGGCATAATCCGCTAAAAGCATTTTTTTACCAATCCCATTTTGAAAATCAACATGATAGCATTTGTCTGAACCACTGCCTTGTTGTTTGAGAAAAACTCCAACCCCAAATTTAGGATGATACACATAAGCTCCGGGAGTAAAGTCACAGGCTTCATCGACGGAAGAATGGGGCGTTTTTTGTTTTAAGAAAGCCTCTGGAGATACGCCAAAGCCGCCACTAAGTCCTTTAGGTTTTTGATGGGCTGTGGTCGGGCGAACATGATTGATTAAATGCGTGGGCAGTTCTTTAATAAATCGAGAAGCAATAGCGCTTTTTGTCTCACCATATTGTTGACGATTTTTGGCAAAACTAATGGTTAACTTTTTCTCAGCACGAGTGATACCGACATAGCATAAACGTCGTTCTTCAGCCAGTTTGCCAGGATCATCAATGCTACGAGATGATGGGAATAGGCCTTCTTCTAAACCGCTTAAAAATACGTAAGGAAATTCAAGACCTTTGGCACTGTGGAGTGTCATAAGCTGTAAGCAATCACTATCTGGGTCAGCCTGTGTTTCACCGGACTCCAAAATAGCCACAGCTAAAAATTCTGTTAACCAGTCGGTACTTTCATCAGCCATGGGAGGAATAAATTCATCAGCAGCGGTGATTAATTCTTTTAAGTTATCGACTTTTTGTTGTGCTTTTTCGGTTTTTTGGTTTTGATACAGAGTCAGTAAGCCGCTTTGTTCAATCACGATTTGGGTGAGTTCTGCTAAAGTTTTATTAGGTTGATAGACTTTAAAGCTTTCAATTAGGTATAAAAAATTCGCCACGGCCTTAAGGCCTTTTGTTTTAGCATTTGCCGAGACTTCAGTCGCTGCCTGCCAAAGGGAGCATTGTTGCGTTTCAGCATGATCACGAACCTGTTGTAATGTTTTTGCGCCAATTCCACGAGTCGGTGTGTTAATCACTCTTTCAAAGGCCATATCATCTGAGGGCATGGCAATTAAGCGCAGATAGGCTAAGGCATCTTTAATTTCAGCACGTTCGAAAAAGCGAACACCACCATAGATACGATAAGGGATGTTCGATTGAATCAAATATTCTTCTAATACACGTGATTGCGCATTTGAGCGGTATAAAATAGCCATATCAGACCAAGCTTGGGCATGAGATTGATCCTGTAATTGTTGAATGGTTTGAACGATAAACTGGGCCTCATCACGCTCATTATAGGCACTATAGAGGTCAATTTTTTGCCCTTCAGGTTGGGTTGACCATAAATTTTTCCCTAAGCGTTTTTCATTATTAGCGATAACAGCATTAGCTGCCTGTAAAATCGTTTGTGTGGAACGGTAATTTTGCTCAAGGCGTATTAAAGTGGGGTTAAACGTTGTTTTGAATCGCTCAATGTTCTCTACTTTCGCTCCACGCCATCCATAAATTGATTGATCATCATCACCGACAACCATTAAAGTATTATTTTGGCCGGCTAATAGCTCAAGCCAAGCATATTGAATCGTATTGGTATCTTGAAACTCATCGACTAAAATATATTGAAAACGATGTTGGTAGGTTTGGCGCAGCATCGGATGGTCGCGTAATAATTCATAGGCATAAAGTAATAAATCAGCAAAATCTAGCGCATGATTGGCTTTTAAATGCAACTCATAGGCGTGATAAATCCGCTTAATAGTCGGGTCAAATCGACTTGAAACATCCACACTCCGGTTGCCTTGATCTTTTTGTTGGTTAATGAGCCCTTGAATCATTTTAGGTGGAAAGGCTTTTTCATCTAAATTTAGACTGGCTAATACCTTTTTAATTGCTTGGTATTGGTCTTCTTGGTCTAAAACCTTAAAACGCTTATCAATTCCTAAATCGGGCCCATGGTAACGTAATAAGCGGTGGGCAATACCATGAAATGTGCCAATCCACATACCATAAGTCGAAAAGCCTAATAAGCTTTCAATACGTCCTTGCATTTCTTTCGCTGCTTTATTTGTAAATGTCACGGCCAAAATATTCAGCGGAGGGACTTGTTGCTGTTGGCATAAGTAGGCAATACGTTGCGTCAGCACTTTTGTCTTACCACTGCCAGCGCCTGCTAAAATAAGCGATTGCTCCTTGCCGAGTGTAACAGCTTGATATTGTTCGGGGTTTAATGTTGTTAAGTCCATAAAGTCATACAAATCGATTGTCATGTTTATTGATTAGCTTAACAAAAAACAGGGGTAATCGGTAGCAAAGCAGTTGAATAGATGCATATTTCATCAAATGATATTAACAATATTGATCAAATAAAATGATCTAAGAAGGTCAGACGGAACTAATTCCTGATTAGCAGAGTATTATAGGACAATTACGTGTTTTAATGTTGATGACGTTCTGTTTCAATTTCTTTTAACTGATCATGTTGATCAAAGGTCATTTCAACTTCCATATTTGTATTATTTGCGCTTTGGTGGTATTTGATTTCTGTTTCTTGTTGACCATGATCTTGTTCAGTGGACTTTGAATCAGGTTGGCCACACTGATCTATAACCGTTTTAAGAGGCATGGTTAAAGTGATAGGTTTATTTTGACAAAAAATCGAAACAACCGGAGCGGCATTAAGGCTATTTAAAGTAGCTGTCGTTAATAATGTTAATAATAGTGTCTTTTTAGCCATCATGATTACCTATTAATTTGCATATAATACAATTGACTATAGCGCATATATTTCTAGGCTGTCAAATTATTTAGATGATCAGGCAGAATGGCCTTGTTATTGCCATAGAGCCAAAGCGTCTAAAAATAGGTTACTGATCTTTCAATACATTCAATAAGCCAAACCAATGTTGCATCTGATTTAAAATAATCAAGACTACTAAAGACCATTAAAAGGAATCCTTG
>CAZAJS010000042.1:0-10017 GCA_964485635.1 uncultured Francisellaceae bacterium | reverse complement strand
ATTCTATCATTTTATTGAACGCAACGATGCTAAATCGGATGTATTACCATAAGATTTTAAAAAATGAGTAATGATTTAGCATATAGAACCATCAGCCACTCGGAGCTAAGTTTAGTAAACATGCTTCTCAAAGGGATCTTCTATTGTTCTTCAACTTCAAATAATACACAGCACGATAAAGGGTTGTTTCAGTGTATTAGTTTAATCATCAGATATGAGCTTTATCAAACTGTGACATAAATTTAATGCCTATATGTTCGAAAATGGTACCTTGAATCATGCCAGAAAGATGCTTGATTCAAATACACTTTATTCACGTGGTTGCTTAAGGTTTTGCCCATTAGCTGCATCAATAGCCACTGGTGTTGGAATATCTAAAGTTTGTGTTGGGAACGCAATTTGTGCGCCATGCTGGTGAATAATTTGGCCAACCTTAAATAAAACATCATCTTGAACTTTTTGAAAGCGAGCCCAAGCAACTGTTTTTGTAAACGCATAGACCATAAAGTTTAAAGAGTAAGGACCATAGGCGCCAGGGCCTGTACTTCCATTGAGCATACAGACTAAAATTGTGCTTTTCGTATTAATATCCGGATGCACTTTTAACATTTTGGTAATCTCTTCTAAAATAGCCGGAAGACGGTGAATGTCTTCATAACGAACGCCAATATATTGTAAAATACGCCGATTTTTCATGCGTGAACAATTGACGACCGCTGTATTTAAGAAAGTTGCATTAGGCACATAAATGGGCTGGCTGTCAAAGGCAATCAGCTTTGTTAAACGAAAACTGATTTTTTCAACGGTACCTTCAATACTGCCAGATTCATTACGAATCCAGTCGCCAACTGAAAAAGGGCGATCTAAATAAATCACTAATCCCCCGATTAAGTTTTTAATTAATTCTTGTTGTGAGATGGTAAATGCAATACCAATCGCCCCAATGACACCACTTAATGCAAAAATGGAGATATTTAATAAACTAAGGATCAAAAATCCAGTTATTAGGAAAACAGCAATACGACTAGCTACGTAGATGGTTTCAATCAAACTATAGTCACTATAGCCTCCATCTGTACGGGTATATTTTTGGAAAAAATAATCACGAAGTTTTTTTGCATAGGTCAAACTTGCCCAAGTCAATGTAATAACTAAACCAATTTCAGCCAGTTTATCGCCCCAACCAGATAGCCATTTAAGCCATGTAAAGTCTAAAAGCGCTAAGTTTAAACGGCAAATAACCCACAAAGCAATAATCCAAACAGCAATCCGGATGGGCTTTAAAAAAGCATTATAAAAAAGTATTTTTGGGGTGCTTTTATCATTACGTTTATCAATGATATGAACGATGAAAGTTAATAATAAATTCAGTAAAAGAGCAATTCCTGCAATGATAGCAACACTGATGCCTAAGGTCCATAAGGGGTGAGTTTTTGCAATAGGAAGATGGTCAAGTGTTTTGGAAACCGCATCAGTCATAAAGCACCATTTTTAATAATATTATTGATGTATCCGTATGATAAAGAAAGATATTCAGGAAAGCAAATAAGACAGCAGTTACCATGGGGGGTGGCCGCATCACGAGAAACCGGTGTTAAGTGTCTGTCTGGCATGGAAATTGACATTATTTTAAACAGGTTAATGTGGTGGGGGTGTTTTATTTGGGTTAAAAAGATGTTGTACCCGAGCCGTATCAATGGCTATCGGTGTTGGGATATCGAGTGTTTGTGTTGGGAAAGCCATTTCAGCGCCATGATCACGAATAATGTGATGGATTTGAAATAAGATATCATCTTGAATTGTTTGAAATGCAGCCCATCCAATCGTTTTTGTAAAAGCATAAACCATAAAATTTAGGGAATAAGGGCCATAAGCCCCCTGATCAATATTGCCATTGAGCATGCAAACCAAAATTGTGTTTTTTGTGTCAATATCTGGGTGTGTTTTTAGCATTGTGGTGATGGCTTCTAGAATCGCAGGTAAACGCCAAATATCGTCATAGCGAACCCCCATATGTTGCAGGATACGGCGGTTTTTCATTCGAGATCGGTTGGTTACAGCTGTATCTAAAAATGTTGCATTCGGCACATAAAGAGGTTGGCAGCCTAAAATAATAATTTTGGTTAAACGAAAACCAATTGTTTCTACAGTTCCTTCAATGCTAACGGATTCATTACGAATTGAATCACCAACAGAAAAGGGCCGGTCTAAATAAATTACCAGACCACCAATTAAATTTTGGATTAATTCTTTCTGTGAGATGGTCAAGGCAATCCCTAAAATCCCGATGATACCACTGAGTGCTAAAACAGAAATATGAAACGATCCAAGAATAGCAAAAATCGCCACTAAGAAAATACCAATACGACTGGCCACATAAATCGCTTCAATCAAACTACAATCATGATATTCGCTATCACTAGCCGTATATTTTTGAATAAAATAATGCCGAAGCTGTTTGGTATAAGCCAAACTTGCCCAAAAAATCGTTAGTAACAATCCCAGTTGTACCAATTTATCCTCTAAATAAGATAACCAATTAAGCCACTTCAAATCAACAAGTGCCACAGGTAAACGACAAATAAGCCAGAGAGCAATTATCCAAATGGCCAACCGTATTGGTTTTAATAAGCTATGATAAAAAAGTTGTTTAAGTTTCTTTTGATCACTGCGTTGATCAATCTGCTCAATAAGCAATGTTAATAATAAATTGGATAAAATCGCTATCATCACAATCAAAATAACGCTAATGGCGAATGTCCATAACAATGGATGTGATGTCATCAAGTCAACATGGCTTAGCCTTTTAGCAATAGCATCAATCATAAGGCACCATACTAGGACCACTTACATAGGTGTAGCATAAAAAAATATGCTGGCAAAAGCAAAGTATTTAATTCAATGATGAATTTTAAAAAGGTGGTTTTCGATAGGTATGCTGTTCTTCAGGTGCTAAGTGCTCATGGTCGTCTTGGTGTTCAGACGCTGTAGGGGTCTTAGTTTGATTGAATTTGTTTAATTGTTGCTGCACAACATGATGGATTTTTCCTTGCTTTTTCCAATCGATAACGGGGGGATTTTGTTGTTCAGTTATTGAGGCTGTTTGAGATTGGTCAGAGGCAGACTGTTGAGGTTGGCTTAAACCTTGAGTTGTTAAATTAATGATATTGCTTAAACCAGCTACTGTTGGGTTTGTTTTTATTGGTTCTGAACGATGATTGACTTTTGATGATTCAGTGGACTGATTTTTAATTGTTTGAGATCTTGCACCAATGGTGGCTGTAATCGGTTGTGAAAGGCCCTGATAGTTTGGGCGACCTTTTGTTAACTCAGGTGGGTTAAAGCTTTTTTTTTTGCTTGCTGGTCAACTGAGTTTGGCTCAGCATTAGCGTTAGGCTGAATAATCGTAACAGATTCTTTTTGCGCATCAATTTGCATTTGCTGGTAAAGCCCATGAAAACTATAGCCAATGACAATAATTAAAATCAGAATTACAAGCCGATTTGCATAATCAAATGGTTTAAGTTTGCCTTGTCGACTTGCCTTATATGCCAAGTAATCTAAATGGTTCAGCATGGCAATAATCTGTCGTTCAGACAATTCGACAGCTTCACCATATTTACGTAAATAACTTTTCAAGGTGGCAACTTGATAAGGTAACGTCAGTAAATCATCGGTTTGTTCAATCGATTCAAGTGTCGATTCGGCAATGCCTGTTTGATCTGACAAAGCTTCTAATGATAAATTTTGTTGTTCGCGTTTTTCGATCAATGTTTCAATGTAGGATCGCATGGTTTATCAAAATAGCTTGTTTTATCGGTCAGTATAAGAATTTTTATAAATGAGTACAAGACGGTTGCTTGCAAGTTTATTATTGACTTTGATATAAATCATGCGGCGAAGTCATCAGCTGAGGGTCTAGAATTTTTTGAATTAATGATTGACTTAATAAACCAGATTCAGAAATAAGCTGATAAACCGTTTTGTGTCCTTTTTGTGCTTCTTTCGCAATTTCAGAAGCCGCCTCATAGCCAATATAAGGGGTAAAAGCGGTAATGAGACCTGCTGATTGCATCACCGTATTATGACAATGTTCAGTTTTTGCCTGAATGCCTTGAACACAACGTTTCTGAAAGGTTTGACATCCATTGGTTAAATGAATAAAAGATTGACATAATTCGTGAAGCATAATGGGTTCAAATGCATTTAGCTGGAGTTGTCCATTCGAGGCCGCCATCATAATCGTGCTATCGGCTCCCATAATTTTGAAACAAATTTGATTTAAAAGCTCGGGCATCACAGGATTGACTTTACCTGGCATAATGGATGAGCCAGGTTGAACAGCAGGAAGCGTGATTTCTTTAAGTCCTGCTAAAGGACCGGAAGATAGCAACCTTAAATCATTACAAATTTTTGTCAGTTTAATGGCAATACGTTTTAATACAGCTGATACAGCGGTAAAACTGCTGGTGTCACTGGTTGATTCAACTAAATCATCAGCCAGCTTTAAGTTTAAACCTGTTAACTGTGCTAAAATCTGACAAACTTCATTACTATAACCTGGGACAGTGTTAATTCCTGTACCAATTGCTGTGGCGCCCATATTAATATAGTGGACATTATCTAAAGTGCTTTCTAAACGCTCAATATCTGTTTTTAATGAGTTGCCAAATGCCGTGAATTCTTGGCCTAATGTCATGGGTACGGCATCTTGTAACTGTGTTCGACCCATTTTTAAAACATCCCGAAATTCAGTGCCTTTGTCAAAAAAAGCATGCATTAAATCTTTAAGTGCTTTAATCAGTGGTTTAGCATAAGCAATAATCGTCAGTTTACAGGCAGTTGGATAAACATCATTGGTTGATTGGGATAAATTAATATCATTGTTTGGGTGAAGATGTTGATAATCCCCTTTACAATGGCCTAAGGCCTCTAGCCCAACATTTGCAATGACTTCATTGGCATTCATGTTGGTTGATGTTCCCGCGCCCCCTTGAATCACATCAACGACAAATTGATCGTGCCATTTGCCATTGATAATGGCGTTTGTTGCCTGAACAATGGCATTTTTTTTGGTTTCATTGAGCAGGCCTAGCTTGTGGTTTGCTTGGGCAGCGGCTGATTTAATCGCGGCTAATGCATTAATTAAATGCGGATACACGCAGATAGGTGTATGGCTGATCGGAAAATTTTCTAAAGCACGGACCGTTTGAACACCATAATAAGCATTTGTAGGAATTTTGCGGGATCCTAAACTGTCAGATTCGGTACGATAGTCTGTCATTGTCAAGCCTCATTAGTAATGATATCAAGGTTATGATTAGTCAGTATTATAAAATAAAATTTCTTAATAAGGAAATTGATTATTAGCATTCACGTCTTTTGAGAAAAGATCAACTAAAGTCTGTTTGATTTCCTTTGATAACGCTAGCATTACTAGCGTGTTGTCTTTTATAATAATATTTGCGGTTTATCTTTTAGAACCAAGTTATTTAACATTTACAAGCAGATCAAGAATCAAAGGCATTTGACAATGGGACAACAAAAAGACTTTTCAATTAGAGGGCGTCAACGGGCGCGACTATATGGCATCCAAGCGGTTTATCAAACTTCTATGGCACAGACAGACGAGGCAACATTAAAACAAGAATTTCAGCAGGACAATGCGAGCCGGAAGACGGACTGGGTGTTTTTTGATCGACTAATTAGCGGATTTTTTGAACATCAACAAACGATTGATGCAACCATCGATGGTTATGCGACCCATTCTTTAAGCTCAATTAACCCTGTTGATTTAGCCATTTTACGTTTAGGCTGTTTTGAACTATTACACTGCCATGATAACCCTGCTAAGGTTGTAGTCAATGAATATGTCAATTTAGCCAGTAAAATTGGGACTGAAGAAGGGCATCGTTTTGTTAATGCTATGCTTGATAAGCTAGCGAAGGTATGTCGTAAGACTGAGACAATACCAAGTGAATAATCCTTAATGACCCATTACTCAAATTTTCCATGAACAACGGCATCAACTGATTGAAGTGTTTTATTGCCGGTTCGGCGATTTTTAATTTCGACTTCATGATTCTCGAGCGTTTTAGGGCCAATAATCACTTGATAAGGGGCACCGATTAAATCAGCATCGGCAAACATAATGCCAGGCCGCTCATCACGATCATCTAATAAAACATCAACGCCTTGATTTAATAGCGATTGATAAACTTCATTCGCAGTTTGATGGACTTGTTGATTTTTATGGTATTGAATCGCAATAATGATCACTTGATAAGGTGCGATTTGACTTGGCCAAATAATGCCACGATCATCGTGCGATTGTTCAATTGTTGCTGCGACTAATCGTGAAATACCTAATCCGTAGCAGCCCATTACAAACGGTTGAGGTTTGCCGTTTTGATCTAAAACTGTGGCTGCCATTTTTTCTGAATAAGTGGTACCTAGTTGAAATAAATGACCCACTTCAATACCATTGGCTTGTTGGATCACTCCACCATCCGGTGCGATATCACCAACAACGACTTGTCGAATATCCGCTAAATAATAATCAGGAATATCACGATCCCAGTTAATGCCTGTTAAGTGATAATCATTTTCATTAGCCCCACAAATAAAATCAGCAATCACCGCTGCACTATAATCAACAATAATAGGGCAGGTGACATTGACCGGCCCAAGTGATCCCGCATTAGCACCGAGGTGGTGTTGTATTTGTTCCTCATCCAGCAATTGAATATTGCCTGAAAATTGAGAAAGTTTGTCAACCTTGAGCCAATTGATTTGATGATCACCGCGAACAACAAGAAGCCCAACAGTACCTTGATCGTCTGCAATAGCCATTGTTTTAATGGTTTGTTCGACTGGGACTTGTAAAAACTCTGTTAGCTGATGAATGGTTTTAACAGCTGGGGTATGGACTTTTTGGCAAGTTTTGCTTGGTTCAGGACGTTGAGCCATTTCAGGTGGCTGATAAGTGGCTAATTCAATATTAGCAGCATATTCGCCACGATCACTATAACAAATGATATCTTCCCCGGCTTGTGCTAATACTTGAAACTCATGAGTAATATTTCCCCCAATAGCGCCGGCATCGGCTTGAACCACTTTAAAGTCGAGCTTTAAACGGTTAAGAATATCACAGTATGCTTGATGCATTTGCTGATATGTGGTTTGTAGACATTCAAAGTTTAAGTGAAAAGAATAAGCATCTTTCATAATAAATTCACGAGAGCGCATTACGCCAAATCGAGGGCGAATTTCATCACGAAATTTTGTTTGAATTTGGTATAAATTAAGTGGTAGTTGTTTATAGCTGTTAATTTGTCTACGCGCAATATCAACAATCGGCTCTTCATGTGTCGGGCCATAATAAAATAGTCGATCATGACGATCATGCACCGTTAAAAGCTCATTGCCAAATCGGTCTAATCGATCTGTTTCTTTGAGCAATCCAGCAGGCAAAATGCTAGGCATTAAAAGTTCACTCGCACCATTTTGATTCAGGACTTGACGGACAACGTGTTGAATTTTTTGAATGACTTTAAGACCAGTGGGTAACCAAGTATAAATCCCTGAAGCGGTTTGACGAATTAAACCAGCACGGACCATATATTGGTGACTGATTAAATCGGCATCTTTCGGGGCTTTTTTTTCTGTTGCGATGAGTGTTTGACTTGTGCGCATAAAAATTTAACTGTTAAATGTTGGTAATGTTAAATTTAGCGTGTTTTGAATGACGATTCAAGCGCTTTATTTAGGATATTGAAAAATTAAAAGGAATCATTGAAAATAAAAGCATTGATGTTATTTGCTTGCTTGGCTCCCCGGGACGGATTCGAACCGCCGACCCAGTGGTTAACAGCCACTCGCTCTACCGCTGAGCTACCGGGGAATGACTCAAGCACGAGATAAATTCTATCGAGAAAATGAAAACAGGTCAACCATTTTTTCAAAAAAAATCATTTTTTATTAAAATTAAGTTTTTTAAGCTTTAAGCGTCAGTGGCATGGTCATTGTTGCAAAACTATGGTAGTATATTTGATGTAAGTCAAATTTATTTCTCAATAGGAGACATTGTGAAGATCTATCATCAATTCAAACTTAGTGCATTATCTGGTTTAACTTTATTAGCGTTAGCCGGTTGTCAAGATAGTAATCCAGTAGAAGCCAACCCCATCACACAAAATGAACCTAAATGGATGATTCCAGGGGATTCAAACTCATTATCAGTCTCATTACAGTCGAATCAGTTTGCCAGTGCAACTTCGTCGTTAGATCAATCGTTTAATGTGAAAGTTCAAGATACTTCGGTATGTCGTAATCGTATTAAAGTCGATCCACAGGAACAAGAAATTAAGCCGAGTGAGTTAGGTAAAACTTTTGAATTGCAAGCTCCAGCGGATGATCAGGCATGTGTTCACCAAATTACAATTTCAGGGGATGGTATTAAAACAACAACCAACCCCGTTGCTGTGCCTTATGCCCATAAAGCTGATATTCATTTAGAAAAATGGGCAGGTGGCAGTGCTAAGCAAGCTCAGCCAGGAGATTTTATTTATTTAACAATGATGCCGGCTTCTGGTCATACGATGTCACAAACACAAACCTATCATTTACAATCAAATACCGTTGGGCTAGATTTTATCGATCAAGATGGTGATATTGTTAACCAAATTACTTGCAAATTGAATCAAGATCAATCGCGATGTCGTGTAAAATTAGATTTACATGGCAATATTTCAGCCGGTGATGCATCGATTACGGTTGATAACTTGCTAGGTGAAAATCAAGACAGCTTGCAACGGACGGTTCATTTGACAGTCGATCCAATTCAAGATCCTGTTAAAACCATTGATTATCAATTTGTCTCAAAACAAGCCTTACCGTCGGGTGATTTGACGTTAAAATTAATTAGTCAAGGCAAGGTATATGGCACAAAAACTTTTCAAGCAAGCGATGCAGATCCGTTTGTTCGTGATGATGGTAGTGTGGTTTATGAAATGAATTTAGATTCAGATAATTTTGATGGTGTTGATGCTTTAGTGCCAGGTCAGTATATTTTAGCGGTTTATGATGGTGATGCGATGCTAGGGGCTTCTTTAGCGAAATTAAATCCGGATCAAGATAATCAAGCGTTAATTGTTCAAGATTTAACCTTGTCATCTGTTGGGTTAGCGGCTTTAGAGCTTAGTACGGCTGGAACCAATCAAACTTTTCCGGAAGCCAAAGAAAAGCTTGCCTCAGAATTAGGGCTAAGTGAATATAGTATCGATTTATATCCAGAAAATGGGACTCAGTATTTTACTGATAATTCGATTAGCAGTGATTATGTTTTTGATGAAACAAGCACGACAAATGAAACATTAAAAGGCGTTCAAAGCAGTGGAGAGCAGGACTTAAATCTTGCGATTTCTGGTTATAATGTGATTAATGCATTAGTAAGCGAAAATCCGATCGCTTTAATTCAGTCATTAATTACAGTGATTGAAGATGCAGTTTCAGCCGCGAGCACAACGATTGATTACCAAAAAGAAATTAGCGAATTGTTTCAATTAGATAAACATTTACAAACACAAATCGATCATATAAAGCAAATACAAGATCAAATTGCTAGTGATGCTGTTAATAATGAGGAAAAGGATCTGAATACCCAACTATCTTCTATAGAAGATGCTTGGAAACTTGTGAAAAAAATCCAGGCAAAAAATAGCGACCTTAACAATTTAACTTCAGAACAAATAAATGGATTACAGCAAGCTTATAGTGGAGGTCAACTTGATACCTTTTATTCAGAAAACTATCAATATATTGATAGTACCTATCAAGACCTGATTGCTGATTTGGTGACTAAAGCTAACTCAAACATAAGTACTTTGTATGGAGAAGATAAAACTGGATTTGGTTTTGATATGATTTCAGATATTTATCAGCCTTATAATCTAACTTTATTACAAGAGCATTATAAAATCATTACGCATATTCAAAGATTGACAACATTAATCTTGT
>CAZAJS010000041.1:0-10033 GCA_964485635.1 uncultured Francisellaceae bacterium | reverse complement strand
AATTATGATATGTTTACAAAACTGTGCTGAGAAAGCGGTTAGGTTAAAATTAGGTATAGAGTAAGTAAAGTGTGCAAGCAAAAATGATAGCTACTTTCTATTTTTTATTAAATAGAAAGTATGTTTATAAGTCATGATTGTTTTTGGTGATCAAGCTATTTGATTCAGTATTGAATGATTGAATGGCTCCCCCATTTTAAAATGGAATGTCATCATCATCAAAGTCTTCTAGTTGATTAATATCTGGTTTTTGCTGTTGTGATGATTGGTTTGGCTGTCCACCACTTTGATTATTTGACGGTTGCTGGCTTTGCTGGCCACCTTGTGGATTTTCAGAACGCCCACCGACAAATTGAACTTCAGTTGCAATAATTTCTGTTGTAAAACGGTCTTGCCCATTTTGGTCTTGCCACTTATTCGTGCGAATACGTCCTTCTAAATAGACAAGCGATCCTTTTTGTGTATATTGGCTAACGACATCGGCTTGTTTGCCAAATACTGCAACACGATGCCATTCTGTATTTTCAACAAATTGGCCTGTTTGACGATCTTTATAGCCATCATTTGTTGCTACACGCAGATTAGCCACTGACATACCACTTGGCATATAACGTACTTCAGGATCTGCACCAAGTCGTCCTAGCAGAATCACTTTATTGACAGTTCCTTTTGCCATAATATGCTCCTTTTTTTTGTTTGTTTTAAGTTGATTCGTATCAATACATTTATATTTTAGCATAAAAAATTAAAACACGTTACCAAAATCATAAGTTGTTGTTAAGACAATCTTAGCCGCGGAGCAACATCTTTCTTTCAACTAACTCAAAGCCAACAAAGGCACTTAGGATACACATAACAATGGTAACGGTAATATAGCCGGCGACAAGCATCTCATGACCTGTTTGAACGAGTTTTAAAGCTTCTAAATTAAAGCTGGAAAATGTGGTATATCCCCCTAAAAAGCCTGTGACTAAAAATGCACGAAAGTAAGGTGTTGAAAAATGATCAATTACGTGATCTTTCACAAAATAGCCCCCAGTCATGCCAATCATAAAACAGCCTGTCAAGTTACACATAATAATCCCAAAAGGTAATGGATATTGACCGACCAAATAGATAACCCAATGGTCAAAAAAAGTCGATAATAAATAACGACAAAGTGTTCCTAAAGCGCCACCAAGGGCAACGAAAAAAATGACAAGCATATAATAATCCTTTTAACTATTTGATAATTCAAGCATTTTAGGTGCTACCGGATGGCCCCAACCAAATAATTGATCAATAATCATGACCAATTCATAGCCAATAAACACACTTAATAATCCTAATGTTGCACTCGCTAAGATATATAACATGACAAAACCTGGTCTTTTGCCATGAATTAAAGAAAGTGCCTCTAAACTAAAACTAGAAAAAGTTGTAAATCCACCTAAAACACCGGTCAATAGTATCGTTTGGGCTTCTAGCGTTAAAAAACCATTTAAAATCGGATGCTCTTTATACATTGCTGCGACATAGCCAATAATAAAACATCCTAAACTATTCACCACTAAGATACCGTATGGAAAAGGATGGCTGGGATAACGGGCTTTAATCCAGTTATTAATCCAACCAGATAATAAATAACGTAATACAGCACCAATGGCACCGCCTAGAGCAATTAAAAGCGCCTGAAACATAATTTTAAAAAGCCAACTTATTTGTTTAAACCATTATGCCATAATGTTCTGATTAGGTGAATGTTAATTTTCAGTCAAGTTTTTTTGAAAATTGATTAAGGTGACATAAATAATAAAACGATACCGGTGCCAAGCAAAGCGCCGACTAAAGGAGCAAAAAAAGGTACTGGCGCATAAGCCCAATCACTCTTTCCTTTACCCGCAATGGGTAAAAAAGTATGGGCGAGACGAGGCCCTAAATCTCGTGCTGGATTAATGGCATAACCGGTTGGGCCACCGAGTGATAAGCCAATTCCCCAGACGGCAAAACCAAAGATATAAGGCAACTCACCATTAGCAAAATGATGATATTTATTATAAGTAATGAGTGCGCCAACAATAACAATGAGCAATGTGGTGGCAATCATCTCAGTGATAAAATTTGCCCCTTTGTGGCGAATAGCCGGATAGGTTGAAAACACCATAAGCTTAAAATGCGTATTGCGTGTACCATGCCAATGCGCTAAATAAACAAGCCATACCAAAACAGCTCCGACAAAGCAGCCAGCGATTTGTGCTAACCAGATAGCAAGCATAAAGGTCAATGATTGATGAATGCCTAAACAGTATTTTGCTAACGTGACGGCTGGATTAATATCTGCCTGAGGCGAGCCGGCGGCAATTGCGACAAAAACACCAGTCATAACGCCAAACCCCCAGCCAGCGGTAATCACAATCCAACCGCTATTTTCAGCTTTTGATTGAGTTAATAAAACACCTGCTACAACACCGCCGCCCATTAAAATTAAACAAACAGATCCTAAAAATTCACCTGCTAATATGCTATGGAACATAGAAACAACCAGTATTAAGTTTATCAAAGTGAAGTTAAGTATAGCGCAAATGATTGTACTAATGCAATTTATGAACGATTCCTATAATAAAGCAGGTATATCATGTAGGCGTGTTCGGCCTTTTTTTGTTATGCTAACATGTATCAAACTTGTCACATGAGCATCAAACATGCAATCAAATATCGATACAAAAGCTGTCAACCATTTTAATGATTTAGCAAGCCAGTGGTGGGATACCAAAGGACCTTTTCGGACGCTTCATCAAATCAATCCTCTGCGATTGCAATTTGTTCAACAACACCAGTCATTAAAGGGGCAAAAATTAGCTGATATCGGATGTGGTGCTGGCATTTTTTCCGAAGCATTAGCGCAAGCAGGGGCTAAGGTCACAGGGATTGACATGGCGGCTGATGTAATTGATGTGGCAGCACAGCATGCTCAAGCTAATGGATTAGACATTGACTATCACGTTTCGACCGTTGAGTCATTTGTTCAAACGCATGCTAAAACTTATGATAGTGTGACATGTATGGAAATGCTTGAGCATGTTCCTGATCCTGAAGCAATTATTGCCCACTGTGCCGAATTAGTTAAACCAGGCGGATATGTATTTTTATCGACCCTGAATCGTAATATAAAAGCTTATTTAGGAGCAATTGTTATGGCAGAGCATATTTTAAATCTTTTGCCAAAGGGGACTCATTATTATGATCATTTTATTAAGCCAGTTGAATTAGTTGATTGTGCCGTAAAATATGGGCTTTTTCCTGAAACAATGAAAGGGATTCGTTACCATCCTTTAACAGGCCAATTTTCTATGACAGGTCGTTGTGACATTAATTACCTAATTGCGCTGAGAAAACAAGACGAGCCATTGAATAATGAAACAGTTTAGTTATTGTCCACAGCATTCTTTACCTGAAATTGGAACGCCGTGGTATTATGCGTATCGACATTTAACGGGCCCAACTCAAAAGCTACTGTATGCACTTGATCAAATCAGCCAGCAATGGACGCAGGCAAGTGAGTGTTATCAAGATAAAACCACGACATTACAAAAATTAAACTGGTGGTATGAAGAACTAGATGCATTATATCAGCTCCAAGCCCATACCCCGATGGTACAACAAATCCAAACAAGTTTTGTCACCTCCGTGATTCAATCAGCAATTTATCCGGCGTTAATACAAGATTTAAATTATATTATTGAAACCGTTGTCTCTGGTCGCAGCCAAGGAATTCAGACCCATTGTCAGACTAATTTATGGGGGGTTAGCCAAATTAAACAGTGGTATTTAAATGGACAAGAGCCATCACAATCGGATTTATTAGGCTGGCATACGAGCATTGAACTTGCACGCCATATCTTATTATGGCCACAGCAGTCAAGTCATGGTATTTGTTTTATTGATAACCACTCAGAGGCGGGTGTTATTAAAGACACGTTAATCACGTGGTTCCAACAAGCGGTTAGCCAGGCAGAACAATCGTCAATGAGCTTCAATAAGGCATATCAACCATTATGGCGCTTGAATAAGATTTATTTAAAATCAGCTAAAAAATTATTAAAATCAATCCAAGATCCAAGACGTGAAAGCATCGTTCTTTCACCAGCGGCATTACTGCGTTATTCAATGCGTCCTCAAAAAATACCCAAATGGTAATATCAAACGAAAAGATTGATCAATTCAAAATTTAAACAACAATAGCTGCTACCACAGGTCGACCTTCACCTGCTAAAATATTGAAGGTCCGACAAGCTGCCTGAGAGCTCATAAAGTCTAAAGGTTTACCATGCTCAGCAAAATATTGCAAAATGGCCACAGGTGGGGAGGCAACATTCGGTCCCATTCCTAAAATAAAAATATCACCAAGTGCTTCTAACAATGGTTGGATATTCTTTTGACTCAGTGTCTGTTCTCCGGCAGGTAACCAATTGTCGTTAATAATGGCATCGTGACTTAAAATTAAACTATTCGTATATTGTTGTGTATGATTAATAGTAATCATTCCAGCTTCATAGTGGGTAATAATAATATTACTATCTGGGTGTTCCTGTTGTAGTTCCAATGATATGACCTTTATTGTTGAATCCATAATTATATAAAATTGATTCTATCATGATGAATGCGGGTGATGCTAGCTGGTCATTTGTTATTATTACGATAAGCTTCTATAATAATAGATGTCAAATCGCATTGGTCTGATGGCTTGATATAATGTCACTTCACAGAGCCAATGCACAACAAAGGGAGTTTTGTTATGAAAGGATCTGATTTATTTTGCCAAAGTCTGATTGCTCAAGGGGCAAACCGTATTTATGGTGTGCCTGGTGAAGAAAATGGCGATTTCATGGTTTCATTGAAAAAATTTGATGAATTATCATTTATTACAACGCGTCATGAGCATGTTGCTTCTTTTACTGCTGCCATGGAAGGCCATTTAAGTGGTCAGCCAGGTATTTGCATGTCGACATTAGGCCCAGGGGCTTGCAATATTATTACAGGTGTTGGCCAAGCGAATATGGACAATATGCCATTGATTGTGATTGTTGGTCAAGCAAGCACAACACGAATGCATAAAGTATCACATCAGAACATGGATCTTGTGAGTTTATTTGAGCCCGTGACGA
This sequence comes from uncultured Francisellaceae bacterium, assembly GCA_964485635.1. GTDB lineage: Bacteria > Pseudomonadota > Gammaproteobacteria > Francisellales > Francisellaceae > CAZAJS01. The sequence continues at coordinate 4,889 of CAZAJS010000041.1, read as the reverse complement.
AATGGGCAACGACTGTACGTGATGTTCAATCGATTCCAGAAATTGTAGCAAAAGCTTATAAAGTTGCTCAAGAAGGACAACCTGGTGCTGTGATGATTGAATTGCCTGAAGATGTTGCTCATGAGAGCCTGCATCAAAATATTCAACCGATCCCCCATATTGATGTGAACTATCAAGGTGAAGCACCTCAGCAAGATATTAAGCGCGTTGTCGAAATTCTTCAGCAAGCCAAAAGTCCTTTATTACTTGCCGGTGAAGGAGCTGTTCGTGAAGAAGTTGATGCGGTTTTAGCAAAATTTCTAGATAAAACCAAATTATATGCAGCCACGACTTTTATGGGCAAAGGCAGTATTTCAGATCGTTATTCTCAAAGCCTTCATACTGTCGGGATGGGGATGAAAGATATTGCGATTGAAGCTTTTGACCAAGCTGATGTTGTAATTTGTGTGGGGTATGATATGGTTGAATGGCCACCTGCAAAATGGAATGGCCATGGCGATAAAACCATTGTTCATATTGCAAATACTCCAGCTGAAGTTGATACATGTTATGTTCCTGATGTTGAGCTTGTTGGCGGGATTAAGCATATTTTAAATCAATTAGATCAAGCTTATGCAGGTTTACCACCCGTCCATACTGAGATTGCTTTTGCATCAATTCAAGAGAAAGTCCATTTAGATCAAGATTCCTATAGCCATGAATCTGATTTTCCTGCTAAACCAAAAGCTTTTTTACATGCTTTACGAAACTTAATGAAAGATGATGACCGATTGTTTTCAGATGTTGGGGCGCATAAAATGTGGGTAGCACGTCAATACCACACGTACCAATCAAAAACTTGTTCAATTAGTAATGGTTTTTGTTCAATGGGTGGAAGTATTAGTGCTGCGATTGCTTCAAAAACATTAGATCAGGATAAAGCTGCTGTTGCTTTATGTGGTGATGGTGGATTTATCATGAGTATTCAGGCATTAGCCACAGCTTCAACAGAAAAATTACCGATACAGGTAATTGTTTGGGTCGATGATCACTATGGCTTGATTAAATGGAAGCAAGAAATGGAGTTTAATCAAGAGTCTCATACAGCACTTCATAATCAAAATTTACCCAAAATTGCCGAAGGGTTTGGGGCTAAATCGTGTATTATTGAATCCATTGAACAATTTCAAGAAGCTTTTACAAGTGCCCCAAGCGATCAACCAAGTGTTTACTTCGTTCCGATTGACTATCGCGAAAATATGAAACTGTTTGAGCATTTAAAAGAAGTTGTAGATGAATAATTAATTGATTCGAAGCATCTTAACGGGCCATACCAATGGTCTTTTCACAAAAATTTAAGGAGGTTTTCTGTCATGGCAGACCAATACCAAACTATTAATCCAGCTACGGGTCAAGTGATTGATACTTATCCAGCAATGTCAAAAGAAACCATTGATCAAACATTGCAAATGTTAAAATCAGGGCAACATCAATGGCATCTAGCTGGACTAGACCATCGTATTCAAGCGGTTCGATCCATTGAAAAACAGTTACGTGACCATACAGAAACATATGCACAACTTATGACACAAGAAATGGGTAAACCAATTGCCCAGTCGCGAGCTGAAGTTGAAAAATGTGCTTTTTTATGTGACTTTTATGCCAATCAAGCGCCAGAATGGTTAGCATCTGAAAAAATTGACTATGAAGGACTGAATGCTGAGCGCGTTATTGACCCGTTAGGCGTGATTTATGTCATTATGCCGTGGAATTTTCCATTTTGGCAGGTATTCAGAGCATTAATTCCAAATTTACTACTAGGCAATGCTTTCATTCTCAAGCATGCAGAAAATGTCATTGGGTGTGCTAATATGATTGAAAAAATCGTAGCAAACGCCGTGCCACATTATCATGTGATGAAAAGCATTGTGATTGATTTATCATTATCAGACTATATTATTAAACATGATGATGTCGCGGCAGTGACATTAACTGGAAGTAACCGAGCAGGCTCTGCCGTTGCTAAAGCTGCTGGTGAAGTTTGTAAAAAATCAGTCATGGAACTAGGTGGTAGTGATCCGTATATTATCCGTGAAGATGCCGATATTGAGTATGCAGCGAAAACATGCGTGCAAACACGTTTAATGAATGCTGGTCAAGTTTGTATTAGCCCGAAACGCTTGATTGTTGATCATAAAATCAAAGATGATTTTGAAAAAGCCGTGATTGAGCAAATCAAGCAAGTTAAAGTTGGTGATCCGACCGATGAGGCTAATGATATGGGGCCAATGGCCCGTCAAGACTTGCTTGAAACACTCGACAAACAAGTCCAAAACAGTGTTGATCAAGGTGCTAAGCTTGTTCTAGGTGGCGAGAAATTAGAAGGTGACGGCGTGTATTATGCCCCAACACTTTTAACTGATGTCAAACCAGGTATGGATGCTTTTGACCAAGAATTATTTGGGCCAGTACTAACAATTATTGAATCTGAAGATGATAAGCATGCCATTGAGCTGGCTAATCAATCACCATTTGGCTTAGGTAGTGGTATTTTTTCACAGGATGTTGATTATGCACATCGTATTGCGCAACATTGTATTCAAGCAGGAATGTGTTTTGTCAACAAATGTGTTGGTTCTCACCCAGCTTTACCATTTGGTGGTGTTAAACAGTCTGGCTATGGGCGTGAATGCTCAATTGAAGCATTACGCGAGCTAGCTAACGTGAAAACGGTATTAATCAACGATTAATCAATTGTTTAAAATCTTTCAATGACCACTGATATTTCAATAGTCTAATCGATCTATTGACAATATTTGTGGTATCATTGTTTGTTAATGACGAAATGCATCGAATAAGAGGATGTTATGGCAAAATATAATACAAGTGAGTTTAAGGCCGGTCTAAAAGTATTGCTTGATGGTGTACCAATGGAAATGGTATCGAATGAATTTGTTAAACCGGGGAAAGGGCAAGGCTTTTCTCGGACTAAATTAAAAAATTTATATACAGGAAAAGTCATTGAAAAGACTTTTAAATCCGGCGAAAGCATTGATGCAGCTGATGTGGAAGAGGTTGAAGCAAATTTTTCTTATTTTGATGGGGAGTTTTATGTTTTTATGCATCCAGAGACCTTTGAGATGTATAATGCCACAGAACAAGCCGTTGGAGAAGCAAAGCAATGGCTAAAAGAGCAGGCATCTTGTGATGTTATTTTATTCAATGGTCAACCAATTGCCATTGAACCACCAAGCTTTATTCATGCAACTGTCAAGGAAACTGATCCAGGAGTGAAAGGAGATACAGCTGGAACAGGTGGTAAACCGGCGATTATTGATACTGGGGCAAAAATTAATGTTCCGTTATTTATTCAAGAGGGTGAACAAATTAAGGTTGATACACGAACAGGGGAGTATGCAGGTCGTGTCAAATAATATGCCAGTTGACGAACAATATAGTCAACATAATTTAGTTTGGATCGATTTAGAAATGACTGGGCTTGATGTGGAAAGCGATTTGATTATTGAAATTGCGGCCATTATCACAGACAGCCAGCTTAACATTATTGCAGAATCATCTCCTATTGCTATTTATCAACCAACCTCTGTATTAGACAATATGAATGCTTGGTGTATTAAGACACATGGGGAATCAGGTTTAACCCAAAGAGTTGCCCATAGTGATATTAGCTGTCAAACAGCTGAAAAAATGGTATTGCAGTTTATTCAACAATATGTTCCTGGGAATTGTTCGCCATTATGTGGTAATTCAGTATGGCAAGATCGACGTTTTTTAGCTAAGTACATGCCCGATTTAGAGCAGTATTTGCATTATCGATTGCTAGATGTTACGACATTAAAATTATTAGGACAGTATTGGAAGCCAGATGCCTTAAAAGGGTTTCATAAACAAAATACCCATTTAGCCTTAGATGATATACGTGAGTCCATTGCTGAGCTTAAATTCTACCGTCAGCAGTTAATGGCCATTTAAAAACCTTTGATCTGATTAATGATTCCTGATAATTCTTTTAACATTCATGATCTTTTAGTCTAGACTCTTTGATGCGAAGCAGTTATGAATTATTTTGAATAAAAAGCGCACTTTTGAAGAATAACCCTTGACATACTGGTTAGATAATGTACAATCACTGTTGTAAAGGACATTATTTAAGGAAATCACATGATCAAAAAATATTTAACACTTATCACAACAGGTTTATTAATTGCAGGTTCAGCACAAGCTTATAATTATAATTTAAAAGTTGATAATAAAACTCCATTAAAAACAGAATTTTCTTGGGACAATGGTGGTTCTTCAAAAACCATCCCTTCAGGAAAAGCAACACAATTAGATAGTGCAAACTCTGATACCATTTATGAGATCCATTATAATGGCACACAAATTTTTGCTTCTATTAAACAAGATAGTGATTATTTTGTATTACAAGCTACCCCTATGATGGCGAATCCAGCATGGCAAGATGTTAAAGTTCAATTGACCGCAAATGGTTCAGGGGGCAAAAAAACAGGTTCTTACCAAACGGTTCGTAATGATGCTGGAAAACTTGTTTACAACGGAGTTTGTCAACCTGATGGTGCTGGTTTAACATGTAAATTGTCCAACCACAATGGCACAATTAACAATTTAGATATTACATTAACCGGCGGGCATGAAAAACCTCCAATGGAAAACTATGTGATTCCTGCTTACCCAGAAGGTAATGACCAAGTTCCTGAATGGTCAGCGGATAAAACATATGGTCAATGGCGTTCTGATGGCTTGCATGAACGCGTTAAATACCAAGGTCAACAATATGTTGCTTGCTGGTGGGTTAAAGGCGATGCGCCGACAACCAATGATGCTTGGAAAGTATTTAACCCAAATAAAAATGTCTGCCAAGCTTAATT
>CAZAJS010000040.1:0-10299 GCA_964485635.1 uncultured Francisellaceae bacterium | reverse complement strand
CAATAGCCATAAAGGCCATTAAGGCTATTTGTTGAATTTCGCTCGTTTGCTCTTTTGTTAGTCCACTTGGACAATAATAAGTACTAGGCGTTTGATATTTTGATTGATAGTCATAAAAAGCGCCAGATGGGACAATTTTAACAACAGGTAACGGGGTGTTACCAACAATAGCAACGGTTAATTCATTCCCTTGGATCCATGACTCAATCATTACTGGTCCATATTCAGAAGCTTCATGCCACCCTGCGGGGACTTCTTCCGGTGTTTCAACTTTAACGACACCAACACTTGAACCTTGGTTAATAGGTTTTATCACAGCTGGATATGCTACATTGACTAACGAACTATCTGGAGTGTTTAACCATTGTGCCTTAGGTGAGCTCAAGCCTGCTGTTTGCCAAACCATTTTACTCATCATTTTATTCATAGCTAATGCACAGGCATCAAACCGACTACCGGTATAAGGGATTTCTAATAAATCTAATAATGCCTGCACATGACCATCCTCACCATCTGCACCATGGCAGGCGATAAAACAAACATCAATGATATGCCGTTTACTGGTTAATATTTCGACTAAGGCTGATTTGCTTTGATCAATTTGAATAACATGACACCCTAACTGTCTTAATGCACGTTCAACTGCCTGAGCAGATTGACAAGAAATTAATCGCTCTGGTGAGTCACCACCAAAAATAATAGCAACTGTCATTTGATTCAATTGCACTTGATTCATTACCTATTAACCTATATTCGTAGTAAGCATTCTAACGTTTTTTTTGGCGTTTTGCTTTAAAAAAATTTTTCAATAAAGTTTGACTTTGACTGGCACAAATATTTCCTTGCGTTTTAATACGATGATTTAAAAATTCAGTTTGATGTAATTGTGCTTGTGAATCAATCACACCTGTTTTAGGATCATGTGCACCAAAAATTAATTGATTAATCCGTGCATGTATTATGGCACCAAGGCACATTAAACATGGCTCAAGTGTCACATATAAATCAGCATTATTTAAACGATAATTGCCAAGATAATTAGCTGCCTGTCTTATTGCAACAATTTCAGCATGGGCGGTTGGATCACACGCTGAAATAGGCTGGTTGTGACCTGTTCCGATAATTTGGTTTTGATAAACAATGATCGCACCTACCGGAACTTCATCTTTTTGTCCAGCTATAGATGCTTGTTCTAATGCTATCTGCATCCAATATTCATGATCATCATACATTTAAAATTTATATTCGCTTACAGCTGATTTATCGTTATAATAGCAAACAATTTAGCACAATCATATGTTTGTTTGAATCTTGAAATTATTTCAATCACTTATTGTCGCTTTGATTCTTCTGTTGACATGCTCTTTAGCATCAGCTGAAAAAACGCAAAATATTGATATCCAGATCCATGGCATCAAGTCTGATTCGATCCGTCAATCAATTATTAATAATATTGCGTTAACAACAGCGGCTGATCAACCAAATGATAATATCAGTCTTTTATATCAACGCTCACTTAATCAAATAAAACGACTCATTCAACCTTATGGGTATTATAACCCAAGTGTTGATGGCTCACTTGAGAAAGACTCAAATCACTGGATCGCAACTTTTAATATTAATTTAAATCAGCCAGTCATTATTAAAGCAGTCCATTTAACCTTTCAGGGGCCTAATCATAACAACCCTATATTTACCCCATTGAAAAATCAAACAATTTTAAATCAAGGTGATATTTTAACCCAATCTGCTTATAATGAATTATTAGATAAAATTAAAAAAACTCATTATAAGTACGGTTTTTTTGATGGAGAAATTAGCGATAAAAATATCCAAGTTAACCTTGCTAATCATTCAGCAACAGTGAATCTTACAGTCCAGCCAAATCTCCGTTACAAAGTTGGCAAAATTCATTTAACGCAACACCGTTATGAGTATGACCCTGAATTTATATGGCGCTTTTTGAATATTAATGACGGGGATTTTTTTTCAGAAAATAAGTTAAACAAGTCGATTAAAAACCTACAAGAAAGCGATGATTTTGCCTCTGTACAGCTTTATCCTGACATAGAAAATCGTAATAAAAGTAATTATACAATTGATTTAGAATTATTACTTACTTCTGATTATGCCAGACATTATACATCAGGAATTGGTTTTTCTACTTTTCAGGGGGCCACCCTTATTTTAGGGACTCAATTTAAACACTTAACCCCCACAGGCCACACGCTCGGATTGAATACTGTATTATCGCCAGTTAGAACAACTTTCAATGGCACTTATACAATTCCAGGCAATCATCCAAATACGGATCATTGGTCTCTAGGTGCTCAACAAACCTTTTTAGACACAGTTTCTTTTGAGGAGCGCTATACAGATATTAGCGCAAATTGGACCCATCAGGTCTCACCTAATTTGCGAACGACATTCAGTATTAAAAGCGTTTTATCACGCTATGATACTGGAAGCAATGCCGATATTGATGAAAAAATTAGTGGTCAAGGAAATTTCCTAGTAGGTGCTAACCAACTTTTATTCCGTTATATGGATGATACGCATTTTTGGCCTCGAGGTTTTACTTGGAACAATTCATTCCAAATGACACCTGGAAATATACTTTCATCACAAGCTTTTATTCGAGATGAAATGAATACAGCAATTTCTCTGCCTATAAATCCTGAGTGGAATCGATTATTTTTCTTTACCAAACTTGGTGCAACTAATACAAATGATATTACAAAACTACCTCCTAGTTTACGATTTTATGCCGGAGGAATGAATAACTTATTAGGGTATAATTTCTTTAGCCAAGGCCCTAGAAAAGATGGTAAAGTGATTGGCGGAAAATATATTGCTACCTTTTTAGGTGGATTTGAACAACGCATTTATGGAAATTTAAGTGCTTCTATGTATTATAATCTTGGTAATGCAACAAACCAATTTAATTTTAAAAACACACCAATTTTAAAAGCAGGCGGCATTGGTGTTTCTTATAAAACACCAATCGGCCCTATTAATTTATTTCTATCAAGAACAATGGGGCAAACCACTAATCGCTGGCGCTTTGATATCAGTATTGGACTATCGATATGATTAAACAATTAACACGCGTTATTTTATTCATTTTATTAAGCATTGTGAGTGTATTGTTTTTATTACTATTCACCACACCTGGTTTAAATGTAACGAAATGGGTAACTAATAAAGTTTTAAGCCCTTATGGTGTCCATTTTCAGGGGCATATTAGCGGCCGTATTGATGCACTAAATATTCCTGAATTTACGATTGACAATCAAACGATTCATTTACAAATAAAAAATCTACATCTAGATAGCCATTTAATTCCACTCTTATGGGGTCATTTATCTGTTAAACAACTTGCCTCAGATCAATTAAATCTAACTGTAAAACCACCCCAGCAATCATCCTCGCAGCAGCAGAAAACTGATAACAATCGTTCTAAATTCGTCATGCCAATGCCATTACAAGCAAATTCGATTTTAATCAATGATATCAATGTTAATGTCAATCAAAAAAATGTTTTTTCAGGCCAAGATATTGAGATTCATCAGTTATCATTAATTAATGATCAACTGAAATGGCAGCATGGTTTTTTAAAAGCCTATGACACAATGGATATTGCTTTACGTTCAAGTGAATTAATATTAAACCCACCAATTGACAGCCATATTAATTTTAATCTTAACTATCATTCTGGATCAACAAAGATTAATGGTAATGATCTATCAGTTACCGGTGATTTAATGAATGATTTTAACTTATTTGGTGAAATGGCAATTTTTTCACCTAGTTATCAAACAAAACTGAATTTTAATACAATATTTCAGCATCAACAAATCATTCTTAAAGCCACATCAACGCATCAGCGCAACATTTACCTAAAACTTGTTTACCCAAACGCTAAACAACCTTACTTTGGTTGGGCTATCAATTTAAAAAGCCCTATTAAAACCAAGCTTTCTCCCAGAAAAAATCAACTTTTAATTAGCAATATTACTGGACAATTTAAAACAGATGATCAAGGGTTTCATCTTTCTACACATCAATGCCATAATACTTGGGATGGTCAACCAATTAATTGTCAATTTAACTTTAATGTTCATAACCAGCAATGGAACATTAAAAAGGCTTCATTAACAAACGTGCTTGATCAAGATCATGTAAATGTTCAAGCAAAAGGGGCTCAAGCTAAGATTCAACAAGTCAATTGGCATACCAATATCCATCAAGTCAATCACTATTTTTCAAAATTAAGTGGTAAGATTCAAAGTCAAGGGGATATTTTAGTTCAATCAAATGGAAACATTCATTTACAATCCCAATTATTATTGAAAAATATTGCATGGTTAGATCAACCCATTGTATCTGAGCTAACCTTTGTTGCTAATAAAAACAAAAATCAAACGGAAAATGTAAGCTTAAATAGCCAAATTCATAATCAAAAAATTCATTTAACAGGTCTCATTAAAACGCTAAGAACGAACCAAATTGATTTAACCATTAATCACTTAGCATTACTATTCGGTCAAATAGAAATGCAATTAAATAGTATCTCTCAATTACAATGGCAACCAGACCACTTAAAGCTTTCACCACTTCAAATTGCTGATCAGTTTGGCAGTACAGCTTACATTGACTTTAATTGGACACCTAAAAGTCATAATGCTACACTGAAGGGTTATTTAAATAATTTAAGCTTAAATCATTTTATTCCGATTCAAAATGCATCAGGCGGTATTGATTTTAAAGGGCATTACCAGCAAAAAAATAGTCAACCAGCACAGGGCAACCTAACACTCAAATCTGAACCTGGCAAAGTTCAATTACCCAGTGTAATGTATGGAAACCATTTTTCACAAGGAGGCCAAATTCACTTAAAAGATTTTACAGGTGATCTAACACTTCAAAATCATCTATTACAAGGATCATTTAATGTCAAAACGCAAAAAGACACCATACAAGGCCAGATAAAAAGCCAACACTTTGATTTATCTGATTTAAGTAATGCCAGTTTAGATGGTTATTTAATCACAAATTTGCCAGATTTAACCCAATTAAATAAATTTTTACCACAAACGTTACTTCATGTAAATCAAGGCCAACTAAATAGTGAAATTCACTTTTCGAATGAACTTTTAAACCCACAATGGCATGGTAGAATTGACTTAACAGATACTCAAGCAGACCTAATTCCTTATGGAATACAAATTGATGATTTAAATGCAAATGCCTATTTAGCCCCGCCTTTAAAACTAACGTTAACAAGTCAAGGTAAAATCCAAAAGCAACCATTTAAAATCTCAGGTCATTTAAATGGTCAAGATGGTCTTAAATGCGATTTAGATATTCAAGGGGATAAGCTACCCATTTTAAATACGGAAGATATTCAACTTACCATGTCACCTAACTTAAATTTAACCATTGATGATATGATCAATCTACAGGGCAAAATTCATATTGATCAAGCCCAAATTAATGCTGAAAAAATTAAAAATACAGCTGAACAAAATACGATTGCAGATGATGTTACATATACCAATATTCCTCCGAATATCGACATGCCTTATCATGCAGAAAAAAAAGCAAATTATCCATTAAAACTTAATATTGATATGACATTAGGTAATGATTTGAAAGTCTCTGGTTTTGGACTTAATACCTACTTGAAAGGCTCTTTACAAGTTATTTCAAATGTAAATGCGCCAATCATTGGTAAAGGAATTTTATATTTATCTGATGGTGTTTTTGAAATATATGGAAAGCGCTTCACATTATCATCAGATTCACAAGTTGTATTTAATAATAATAATTTGAAGAATCCGACTTTAAAAATAGAAGCTAACTATACCATTCCAACAAGCCTGCGTATGTCTCAATCCAATGTGCCTGACGAAATTGGTATTGAAATTACAGGTTCAGCACAAAACCCATCAATGCGATTATTTTCCAATCCTACCATGCCGCAAGCTGACATTCTTTCTTTTATCATATTCGGGCAAACATTAAGTCAAACTCAACAAAGCCAGCAACTTCAAAGTAATGAAGCGATTACTCAAACCGCTTTAAATTTTGCCCTTCGACAATCTATTAATCAAACATTATTACGCCCTTTACAACAATACTTAGATACTGATGTGTCTGTTGGAACACTGGATGCCACAAGTGGCCCAGGTGACCAAAATATCACAACAAGTGGACCAAATAATACAGCCGTTTTCGTTAGTACAGGTGTGACAAACCGCATCCGGTTAGGGTATGGCATGGGACTTTTTAATGGTTTACAAGAAGGCATTGTTTCTTTGTTTATTACACCAAAATTAGAGCTTAGTGGCAGTTTGAAAAGTAATGATATTAAAAGTGTTCGCTTACTATATCGTACCCACTCAAAAGATTAATTTTCTTTAATAGCTGCTTATCAAGATAGTTTCCCTATTTTTAGGGATAATTTAAAAGTTGATCTAACATCACCTATCGACCATTAATACCACTAAACTGTGTCACCATATCCCCTTATCAGACCAACACTTAAAGCGTTTATGTATTGAGCGATAGTGACCGTAATATGCAGGAAGCATTGACAGCCTATATATAAATAAATTGCTTCTATAAATTCTCAGTGAGCCCTTATCCTTGATATGTATCCATTTTATTGTTGATAAAAATGCATAAATCTTTTCCTAATCTTATGGTGATATGTAATAATTCATAATGTGGCTTTTAGATTAGCTTGTTTTTCACAAAATCATTGCACGCCAAAAGTCACATCGTTGCAACAGATGAATGCACTATTTTATTAAATATCAGTTATTTTTAAACCTTATAGCTTTTTGGTTCACAGAACCTAATTTAAAAACGAGATTTGCAAATTATTGTACAGTCATCAATCTTATTGACGAATAATATCGGTCCCTTTAGGAACTAAAAATTTAAATGTATCATCACTGATTTGATGAAACTGAACATCACTAAGCTGGACTTTTGTTTGCTGCCCTGTAACACTTTGAATAATAAGCTGATGCAATTGATCATTTTCAAAAGTCATGACCACTTGCTTAATGGCACTACCTTGTTCTTTTTTAGGTTTTAAAATAAATTGATTTTTTTCATCTGAAGTGATATGAAATAAATCATTCATTTGCTGAGTATTTTGACTTTTGAGTAATACTAAATAAGGCGTTTGAGCAACATTGTCAGGAACTGGTTTAACAATGGCTTGTTTTAAATCAGCATCATAATTCATTAACTCTTTTCCATCAGAAACAATCGTTTGCTGCTGAGGTTTTTTGACTTGCCATTTAAACCCATCTGGTTTCTTTAACCATAACTGTCCTTGACTTTCACTGATCACATGATCATGGCCATTAGTTACGGTTTGCTTAAATTTAGCTGACATATATGAATGATCTAACAATGTTGCTAATTGCTCAGTGGGTGTATTTGCTGTTGCTAAAGCCGGTAACCCTAAGATACTTAGCATGCATAAAATAAAATAAATATATCGTTGAAATTGTTGGATCACGTTATTACTCCTTTTTAACTAAAACTTGACGAACACCATTGTCCATGGCTGAAACAACACCAGCTGCTTCCATTGATTCAACTAAACGTGCGGCTCGATTATACCCAACACGTAAACGTCTTTGCACACTTGAAATTGAAGCTTTTTGCGTTTCAATGACAATTGCAACCGCTTCATCATACAATGGATCTTGGTCTTCAGCATTATCAACTTGCGTTTCACTATCTCCAGATTCTTCTGTAACTTGATCAATATAAGAAGGCGGCCCTAATGCTTTACATGCCTCAACAACACGATGCACCTCACCATCAGAAACAAAAGCACCATGCACTCGCATGGGAATATTTTTTCCTGGTGGTAAATACAACATATCACCTTGCCCTAATAATTGTTCAGCACCATGCTGATCCATTACAATTCTTGCATCATTTTTAGAGGATACTTGAAATGCAATCCGTGCTGGTATATTTGATTTAATCAATCCTGTTACCACATCAGCAGATGGCCTTTGGGTTGCTAAAATTAAATGAATCCCAGCTGCACGAGCTTTCTGCGCTAATCGTGCAATTAATTCTTCTACTTTCTTACCGACCACCATAATCATATCAGCAAACTCATCAGCAACGACGACAATATAAGGTAATTTTTCTAAAACAGGTGCTTCAGTTGGATCTTGATCTTTATTTTGTTTAAGCCATAACGGATCTTTCATTGGCTGGCCAGCTTGATCTGCTTTAACAATTTTATCATTTAAAGAACTAATATTGCGCACCCCTGCGGCTGACATGAGTGCATAGCGTCGATCCATTTCTTTAACACACCACTTCAAGGAGTTAGCCGCTTCATTCATATCAGTCACAACAGGAGTTAACAGATGTGGAATATCTTCATAAATAGATAGCTCTAACATTTTAGGATCAATCATAATAAAGCGTAAATCATCCGGCTTACCTTTATACAACATGCTTAAAATCATGCCATTAACACCGACTGATTTCCCAGATCCGGTAGTCCCTGCCACAAGTAAATGGGGCATTTTCCCAAGGTTAGCAGAAATAGGTTTACCAGCAATATCTTTCCCTAATCCCATGGTTAACGCGGAATTTTGTTTAGAAAAGTTAGGATCTTGCATGATTTCTTGTAAATAAACCATTTCTCGATGCTCATTAGGCACTTCAATGCCTACATAGGGTCGACCAGGAATCACTTCAACAATGCGTACTCCAGTTACTGATAAAGCACGGGCTAAATCTTGTGATAACCCACTTAATTTACTGACTTTGACCCCCGGTCCTAATTCAATTTCAAAACGTGTAATCACCGGTCCTGGAAATGATCCAACGACTTCAGCTGATACGCCAAAGTTATTTAGCTGTTCTGCTAAAAGGTCAGCCATTTGGTCCAATTTATCTTGCGTAATACCATTCGATGTTGGCTGTGGTGTATCAAGAAGTGCTAAGGTTGGCTTAGCCTGTTGTACAGCGTGTTTTTCTGAATCATTCGTTTCATTAACTTGTGGCATTTGTTGTAATGTATCATCATAAGCCTGAACCTGTTGTGTTTGTTGTTGTGTCAATTCAATTTTAGAATCTTGTGTTGTATGTCCATCATCAGCTAGTTGGTCTGATGAGTGTGTTGTTTGTGCTGTTGATGATACTTGTTGTGGGGCAAATGGCTGTTTTGAAGGAATAGTGATTTCAGGCATGTTGCTTGATGCCATCGTGTCTAACTCATCGGAGCATTCAGCATCAACTGTCGGTTGTTTTGGCTGTTGATAAATAATATGTTGATGCTCAGATACTCTTGATGTCTCCGTTTCATCAGATTGTTGACCATGTGTTTGGTTTTTTTTATTCATTGTTTGATGTTTTTTCTTTAAACGCCACTGTTTCCATAATTGACCTATCGAAATGGTTGTTGTTTTGATATTTTTGATTGACCACATAATAAATTGCTTTATAAGGCGAGACATTTTTTGAATGCCTTGTCCTAAATTAACAATGCCAGTCAACCATAATGTGCCGGACATAAATGTAAGCCCTAATAGCAGTACAACAATGAGTAATAGAATGCTACCAACAACACCAAAATAAGCATCAGCATATTGAGCAATAAGCCCCCCTAGGATGCCGCCACTTCCTTGAGGCAAAGATCCAGAAATCGGCTGAAATAAAATATTCGCAATGCTGCTACCACCAATAAATAGTAAAATAAATCCTAAAATGCGTAAAAGCATTAAGCCAATACTACTTTCAGCAAATGAATAATCCTCTAAAAAAGTTACCCAAATACCAAAAACAATCACAAATGGCAATAAAAACCCAAAAACTCCGAATATTGATAAAATCAAATCAGCAGCATAAGCTCCAACAATCCCTCCATAGTTTTGCACCTCAGTCGCTGGTTGGATCGTTTGTGTCAAACTTGGATCTTGATGATGATAAGAAAAAAGCGCTAATAATAAAAATAATAGAACAGCACCAATAACACATAATGCTGCTAACTTAATACGACTAAGGGCAACCGCCTTATCACCGTATTGCAACATTTGACTGGAAGTTTGATTTGATGATTTTGTTTTTGCCATACTGATGAATACGCTTTTTATTTTGCTTATCTGTGAATTATGCAAAAACTAGTATAAAGGGTTTCGTGTTGTGAGGCAATTCATTGCGCCTTTTAACAATTGAATTCTTATCATTTACTTTTCTTAAACCTTTGTTTACACTAATAGATTCAGCCATAATTAAGTTAAAACA
>CAZAJS010000039.1:0-10790 GCA_964485635.1 uncultured Francisellaceae bacterium | reverse complement strand
GATCTTTAACTCTATGAATTTGATTCGTTTTATTATTTTGACTATTTGGAAAGGTTTTTATCAATAAAAGCCAATTCAAACAAGATAATATAAAAGCAATTAAAAAGGGAATTGTTAATGCGAATGAACCAGTCACTAAGGCAGCACTACTCCCAATAACAGGGCCTAATACAAAACCTATCACTGCGGCTAACATCACCCACCGATAACGCCGCATCCTTTCAGCAGTGCTACCCCCAAAATCTGCAATAACGGCATCAGCAATAACATAAGCTCCTGCAAAAAACCCATTATTACACGTGAAAATAAAAATAAATAAGGACTTTTTAAAATGATCGATAAACAAGCTAATAAATCACTTATACTAATCCCAAAAATTCCCCATAATAAAACCTTTCTACGACCAAATTGATCCGAAAGCTTCCCTAAAAAGGGTTTACTAAAAAAACCAGCTAATGGAAATAAAGCAAATGCTAACCCATACAAAAGGCCACTTGATAACCAACTATGATTTGATACAAAACCATATTGAGGATCTAAAAATAATTCAGGCATAATGGGAAAAATGATGCCTGTACTCATTGAATCAATAAATATCAAGACACATAAACTAATTAAAAGAGAATTAAGTTTAGGCTTTTTTGAATGCATTACAGCGCCTTGATTTATCTTGAATCAAAAATCTATCATAAAATATTTATATAAAACCAATTTCTTTAAAGCATTTTAAGCTTATAAGCGCAAAGGAAGCGATTCAATGAATAGAGGAATCTTTATTCAAGATTTTCATTTCAACACCACAAAGAAATGACACCAAATAAAACTATAGTCCATTACAAGCTCGCTCATACTATTACAAAATGTCAATATTAACATTGATTCGTTGCTTTAATAGCAGTTTCAATTTTCTCTGCCGCTTCATTAGCGGCATCATCAAACGGCCTTAAAATCAAATCTATACCTTGAGCTTTTAACTGATCAGCAACTTGATCACTAGCAGCAGCAACCGCAATTTTACCTTGAAAATGAATTGATTTTAACCCTGAAATAAGTGCACTTTCCGGATGTTGATGCGTTAATGCAGTTATATGCCGAGGCAAACTAATAATAACCCACTTAACGTCTTTAAAAGGCAATAAATTTAAAAATTCTTGGTCACAAGCATCCCCATAAACAATCTTATAGGATTTTTGATTTTCTAAAAGCTCAGGGTTAAAATCGACTCCTAAAACACGTTTGTTTTGTTGTGATAACCGTGTAGCAATATTATCACCATAACGACCTAATCCAAAAACAATCACATCATAGTGTGCATTTTTTGATACAGAACAAGCATCTTCAACCCTTTGTGTTTTTTGTTTTCTTTCAAAAACGTTCAAAATTGGCGATAACCATTGATAAAGTGTTTGAGAATAAGTAATCATATACACAGACAAAGCAATAGTAATAAAACCAACTAATGTAACAAGCCCTAAAGCTGCTTCAGACACATGACCAACTGCCAATCCCATGCCCATAAAGATTAATGAAAACTCACTGATTTGAGCGACTGTTAATCCAGCAAGAAACCCTGTTCTTTTACGATAACCCATTAACCCCATAATAATCATAACAATAATGGGATTTCCAATTAAAACAAACAATGAAAAAATTAAAGCAGACCCTACTTGATTGCCTAATACATCCAAATCTAGCTGACTTCCTAAATAAATAAAGAAAAACAACAATAAAAAATCTCGAACAGGGCCTAATCGCGCAATAAGTGCTTCTCGATAAGCCGTAGATGCTAAAGCAACCCCAGCAAGCAGACCTCCTAATTCTTGCCCAAATCCAAGCAAATCACATACCATCGCCAAAAATGCTGCCCACGCAATGCCGAAACTAACAAGTAATTCAGATGAACTAGCCATTTTTTTCATCAATAGATTTGCAACATAACGCATAAAAAGCCCAATAAAAAGGACTAAGCCAAGACCATAAACTACTAACCAAATAATTTGCTGCCATAAAGGAACAATTGCCCCTCCTTGGTCTCCAATTCCGATTGCAGATAATACAATTAATGCTAAAACAACCACAATGTCTTGGACAATTAAAAAACCTAGAGCAATTCGACCATGTAAGGCATCCACTTCTTTTTTATCAGACAAAAGTTTGACAATAATAATCGTGCTTGAAAAAGTCAAAGCCACAGCAATATATACCGAAGTTAATACACCGTAACCAAGTAGTAATGCAATAAAAAAGCCAACCACTGAGGTAAAAAAGACTTGACCAAGCCCTGTGGCTAAAGCAATTTTTCCCATATCTCGGATCAACTTTAAGTCCAATTTAAGACCGACTAAAAATAATAAAACAGCAATTCCCAAATGTGCTAATAAGTCAATATGTTCACCTTCTTGAACAATACCAAGCACAGAAGGGCCTACTAACACCCCTACAAAAATAAAACTCACAATTAAAGGTTGGCGTAATAAATGACCGATAAACCCAATCACAGCTGATAAAACAAGCAAGGTTGCAATTTGATTAAACATGGACGCCTGAATCACATCAAGTAACATAAACAGCAATCGTATTAATACACATATAACGTTATATTATAGCGAATTATTTTGAATTTGTATGGGGAAACTTTATATTTTATCAGGCATTTTTTTCGTATAATTAATTATTAAATCAAATAACAAAATTAGCGGCATATGATTGAAACAGATCGCTTAATTGGTGGTACTTCTCAACCAGAAGATCGTCAAATTGATAAAACAACACGTCCTAAAATTTTAGCAGACTATGAAGGGCAACCAGCTGTACGAGAACAAATGGAAATTTTTGTCCAAGCAGCGCGTGGACGTCAAGAAGCATTAGATCATGTCCTGATTTTTGGGCCACCTGGTTTAGGTAAAACAACTTTGTCTCATATTATTGCTAATGAAATGAATGTATCTTTAAAACAAACATCAGGCCCTGTTTTAGAAAAGCCAGGAGATCTAGCAGCATTATTGACAAATCTAGAAGCGAATGATGTTTTATTTATTGATGAAATTCATCGTTTATCTCCTGTTGTTGAAGAAGTCCTTTACCCTGCCATGGAAGATTATCAACTTGATATTATGATTGGTGAAGGGCCTTCTGCTCGTTCAATTAAAGTCGATTTACCTCCCTTTACATTAGTGGGCGCAACAACACGAGCTGGATTATTGACATCCCCCTTACGTGATCGCTTTGGAATCGTACAACGATTAGAATTTTATTCTGTTAGTGATTTGTGTCAAATCATTCAACGTACAGCTGGACTTTTATCCATGACAATTGAATCTGATGGAGCTCATGAAATTGCGAAACGTGCCCGTGGCACACCACGTATTGCAAACCGATTATTAAGACGTGTCCGAGATTATGCTGATGTCAAAAATAATGGAATTATTAATCACTCAGTGGCTGACCAAGCTTTATCAATGATTCATGTTGATCCGTTAGGGTTCGATCAAATGGACCGACGTTATTTAATGACATTATTAGAAAAGTTCAGTGGGGGACCTGTTGGACTTGATACGATGGCCGCTGCCATTAGTGAGGAAAAAGGTACCATTGAAGATATTATTGAACCTTATCTTATTCAAAAAGGCTATTTAATGCGAACCGCACGGGGCCGTATTGCAACTATTCATGCCTATCATCATTTTGATATTGCTATGCCAAATCATATTGACCCATCAAGCCAAACAGACTTATTTGACCAATAATTAGATATAATCAAGTGTTATCTAACGCTTGCCTTTTTGTCTTGAGTAATTGATAATTAAAGCTATCGATTTGCACTAAAATAAGTCTAAATTATGCGACAATTTGCCCATGAAGTGTTTAACTGTGAAATTGCTCAACTCAACCATTTAAATAATCAATTAGATGATTCTTTTGATCAAGCTTGCCAACTTATTTTAAATACAAAAGGTAAAGTAATCATTATTGGTATTGGAAAAAGTGGCCATATTGGCAATAAAATTGCGGCAACTTTAGCTAGCACAGGGACTCCAGCCTTTTTTATTCATCCAGCAGAAGCAGGTCATGGTGATTTTGGGATGATTGACCAACATGATCTTGTTATTGCTATTTCAAATTCTGGCGCAACTCAAGAAGTTGTTGCCTTACTACCTTTCATTAAAAAGAAAAAAAATCCTCTCATTGCCATCACAAGCCGAGCCCACTCCCCTTTAGCTGATGCAGCTAATGTATTTTTAAATTTACACTTAAAAAATGAAGCCTGTCCTTACAATTTAGCACCCACGTCTAGCACAACAGCGACATTGGTATTAGGCGATGCATTAGCTATTGCTGTTATGCGCCATCGAAATTTTACAGATCAAGATTTTGCATTATCGCACCCAGCTGGCTCCCTAGGTAAACGTTTATTATTTACCGTCAATGATATTATGCTACACGATAGCGATTTACCTATTGTGCAAACACATGACCGGATTGCGTCAGCTATTTCAACAATCACACAAAAGCGATTAGGTGCCGCCATTGTTATTGATGACCAACAAACAATTTGTGGGGTTTTTACAGACGGTGATTTACGTCGTGTTTTAACGGAAAATACAGCTGATTTAAATCAGCCAATTGCTGAAAAAATGACACCAAAACCTGTAACAATTTCTCCATATATCCGTGCTTATGATGCCCTTAAAATTATGGATCAACATAAAATTGATTTTTTAGTTGCGGTAAATGAAGCACAACAACCCATTGGTGTTATTACTATGAAAATTTTAATCCACCATGGCATTGTTTAATATAAAAATTGTTATCAGTTCTGATCATTTAAATTGAAATAAGACTATTTATTAAAATCTAATGCATAAAAAAGCCCTATATAAAATAAGGCTTTTAGCAATTTAATTTAAAGAATTTTTTGTTTGAATTAGATTAATTCAATATTTTCGGCAAACTTGCCACGTTGGTTTTCGTTGATTTCAAATGCAATACGAACATCTTGATCGATTGATTGCATGCCATTCAAGGCGCTAATGTGGAAAAAGATATCTTGCGCACCTTCGTCCGGCTTGATAAATCCAAAACCACGTGCGTCATTGAAAAATTTTACGATACCTTGCTGTTTCATTATAAATACTCACTTTTTCTATTAAACATTAAAAAATTAACAAGAAAACTGGAAAAAAACAAACCGAATTATATAATACGAAAAGTTTAAATACGACAACATTCCTGTTATTTGTAATAATAGCAAGAATTTTGCTAAATATCGACTCTTTTATGGCAAAAAATATTTTTCGCAATTATTTTGATTCATCAGTCAAATTAGCTTCTAGTTGACTTTTTTCTAGACTACCTGGGACTTTGATATGTGGTGCTTGAGCAATTACGTGTTCATCAACTTGCCCTAAAGACTTTTCTTGGCGTTTCTCTTGACTTGCAAACACAACATGATAAATATCATGTAAGTTACCTTGTCCATCCTGGCCAATTAATTTTAAGTGCCGAAAAGCATTTTTTTCTTTATCAGCTGGAAAGATAATGCAACGACTTGATACTTGATCAGATTGAAATGTGGCTTTTTTAATTGTATTAAGTTCATTATTCCAAAAAGCATCTAAATATGCCGGATTGAACATTGGATCATTTGCATCAAAAAAACGATCAGGCCAACCTTTCCAGCCAATAACAACATGGTAACATACCATTTGTTGCTCAGGCTGCTGCCAAGTTAAAAACAAATCAACAAATGTTTTAGTAAATGTATTTTGTTCATTATTAATCACTCTTGCTTGACCTTTATCATGATGCCGAAAAGCATTACTCCAAGCAATTTCTAATTGACTAATATCTCGAGCTGTTTTAGATATTTGAATGTTGTCAACAGCTTGTTTTGCTACATGGCCAGCTTTTCCTTGTGTCAAGTGATTAGCTTTATTATGAATCTGTTTGAAAAATGGAATGTGTTTACTTAACCAACGTATCATTTGATTTAAAACTGAACGCATTAATAATCTTTAACTATGTTTAATAGTTTTCAGTATAAATTAAAAAACGGCCATCAATATGGCCGCTTAAAAAATTTAAAATATTATTGATCTTAGTCTTGTAAAAACGAACGTAACATCCATGCTGTTTTTTCATGAACGGTCATCCGATCACCTAAAAGACCTTGAGTTACTTCATCTTGAGCCTGATCAACATCATTTAATAAACTGCGAGCTGTTTTCGCAACAGCTTCATGCCCCTGACCTAATTGTCGTACCATATCTTGCCAATTTGGCACATTAGTTGACTCTTCAATACTTGTTAGCTGTGAAAATTGTTGATAACTTCCTGGGGCATCAAACCCTAGTGCTCTAATACGTTCGGCAATATCATCAACGGCTTGGGCCATTTCAGTATAATGTACTTCAAATAAATCATGTAGACTTTTAAAATGTGGTCCTTTAACATTCCAATGAAAATTATGCGTTTTAATATACAGCAAATAAGTATCTGCCAATAATTTTGATAAACCATGAGCAATTTTTTCACGACTTGCTTGATTAATTCCGATATTAATATCCATATAAAAACTCCTTTATAACTATATTTTAGTTTAGATAAGCATAGCAAAGTCAATGCCATTTCACAATGTGAATGAAAACATTCTTTGTCCATGCCATCAACAAGATTTAGATAAAACTTCTAGATTTAAATTAAATGATTCATACGTTGAATCTAGTGTTAAATTACAAATGATAAAAATCCGATAATGGCTGTTGAACACCACCATGATTAACCGTAAATACTAAGGTATTTTGTTGTTGGCTGTTTTTTGTCAATGTACCTAATAAAGCGCCTGCAGAAACGCGTTGACCTTCTTTAACATCAACTGATTTTAATCCTTGATAAGAGGTCATATAGTGATTTGGATGGCTTAAAATTACCATCTTGCCACCTGTATCTGCACTAGCGCCAACATAAACAGCTCGACCATTTGCAGCCGCATAGGCATCTGGTTTAAAAGAGATAATCCTATCACTATTTGATTGATATTGCCCTTGATCTTTTACCGGCCAATGCCAAGTAATACCACCTACCGTTTTACCAGAAATTGCTTGGTTACTTGATTGCTGAGTTTTCTTTTGTTTAGGTTGCTTTTCTTTTGCCACATCATGCGTTTCTTGTGAGTCTGACTTAGCTTTTTTTGCCTGATCAGATTGGTCATCTTGTTTCTGCGAGCTTTGTCTATCCGGTGCCGCAGACGGGTCAATTGCTGGCATTTTATGCTTTGATTGTTTAAGCTTGTCAACATCTGGAACATTTTGTTTTTGATGTGATTGTTGCTTCATAGGCTGAACCTGTTGATCACCATCTTGATTAACAGGAACCATGCCATCTGATGTTACACGCCACACTTTTTCATTAGGTAAAGGCTTAACCCTCAATGTTTGCCCAACTCTTAATCGGTAAGGCGCTTGAATATGGTTCCATAAAATTAATGTTCGTTCAGTTACATTAAAATGCTTAGCGATATCGTATAATGAATCTCCAGGCTTTACCTGATACTGATCTTGGTTAACTGACGCTTTATAAACAGGAACATTGCTTGCTAAATTAGCACAACCGCTTAATGAAACGAAAAGCCCCATCATTAGCGTAATTCGACGATCAAACACGTTAACTTTCTCCTTTTGGTACTATCAAACTTTTTTGCTCTTTTAATAAATGCATTATTTTACGGATCAATCCTTGAGTATTCAACTGTTGTAAGCCAGATACCATCAAATAAGGTTGACTTTCAGGCCAACCAATGCGTTGAATTTGCTGGCATACGGCATCTTGTGTCTCTGTGCTCAATAAGTCAATCTTATTTAATAACAAAAGCCTTGGTTTTTCATAAAGTGTCTGACTATACATTTTTAATTCATTTTCAATGGCATTAAAATTATCAACAGGGTCTGTTTGATCAAATGGAGAAACATCTAAGACATGAATGATAAATGAGGTGCGCATTAAGTGTTTTAAAAAACGCATCCCTAAACCACTTCCACTTGAGGCTCCTTCTATTAACCCAGGAATATCAGCCATCACAAAACTTTCCTCAGCACTTGCACGAACCACGCCAAGATTCGGATACATGGTCGTAAATGGATAATCAGCCACTTTAGGCTTTGCAGCTGAAAGTGAACGAATCAAAGTTGATTTGCCAGCATTAGGCCGGCCTAATAAACCAACATCAGCTAATAATTTTAATTCAAGCCGTAATTTTAAAAATTGTCCAGATTGGCCATAAGTAAACTGTGTTGGCGCTTGGTTTCTGCTACTTTTAAAGTGCATATTACCAATACCTCGTCGCCCCCCTTCACTCACTTTTAACTCATGGCCAGGTTTAAGAATTTCACCAATTAAATTGCCTCGTTCAGCATCATATGCAACGGTTCCAACTGGAACTGATAAATATAAATCTTGTCCCTTTTTACCATTGCATTGCCGCCCCATTCCTGCTTGACCATTTTGAGCTTTATATTGGCGCTTATAACGGTAATCAATTAGTGTATTAATATTTTCTTGACCTTTTAAGTAAACACTACCACCATCACCGCCGTCACCACCATCAGGCCCCCCTTTTGGTACATATTTTTCACGCCGAAAACTCGCACAACCATTCCCGCCTTTTCCAGATTCGACTGTAATTTCTACTTCATCTACAAACCGCACAAGCTGCCCCTACTTATTAATTGATGATGTGCATTGTTACAAAATGCATCATACGGATTACATTATGTGATAAATGCTTTATAATAACAGATAGTGGTATAAACAAAAAGTCTGTTTTATAATGTCCTATCAAGTTCTTGCTCGTAAGTATCGCCCAGAAAATTTTGACCAAGTTGTCGGGCAACAACATATTTTATCTACATTAATTTATGGCCTAGATCATCAACGACTCCACCATGCCTATTTATTCACAGGCACACGTGGTGTTGGAAAAACATCATTAGCACGCTTATTTGCTAAATGCATTAATTGTCAGCAAGGTATTACAGCCAAACCTTGTAATACTTGCTCTTCTTGCCAAGCCATTGATAAGGGAAATTTTGTTGATTTAATAGAAGTCGATGGTGCCTCTAGAACAAAAGTTGAAGATATACGTGAATTATTAGATAACGTTCAATATATGCCGACTCAAGGTCGATATAAAGTTTATTTAATTGATGAAGTTCACATGCTTTCAACACATAGCTTTAATGCTTTGTTAAAGACACTAGAAGAACCACCTGAACATACCAAATTTTTATTAGCAACAACAGATCCCCAAAAAATACCTGCAACAATTGTATCACGTTGTTTACAGTTTTATCTGCGCCCTTTATCAGAGAAACAAATTATTCAACATCTTCAAACAATTTTAAGACAAGAAGACATAGACTTTACAATAGGTAGCATAACCGCTTTAGCAAAAGCAGCTCAAGGCAGCTTGCGAGATGCATTAAGCTTACTTGATCAAGCAATTAATCATAGCTCAGGCCAGTTAACAACGGAAGGTGTCGGCCAAATGCTCGGGGTTGCTGATGATCAAATGCTACGACAAATGATTCAATATATTCATCAAGGCGAAAGCCAGTCAATACAAGCGCTTGCCCAGTCGGCTATTGAAAAAGGACGAAGCCCGAATAATATTCTTGACCAACTTGCTGAAATTTGGTGCGACATTAGCATGGCACATTTAACATCAGGAGAACCATTCTCTTTGTTTGGAGACGATGAAATTCAACAATGGCGTCAACTTTTCCCGTCTGAAATAGCTCATTTATTCTATCAATTAACCATTAAGGCTAAAGAAGATATTGCATTAGCACCCACACCAATTATCGGGCTTACGATGGCACTTTTTCGTTTAATTGCTTTTCGACCTGATCCACAACAAGACAATATAACACAAGTACCTATAAACAATATTTGTGATCGCGATCACAAACAATCACTTGAAACTTTACAAGAAACACCAAAGACAAATGATGATTTAACAACTTATTGGCAACAAACAGCGCCTAAACTTGCTTTAAGTGGCTCAACAAAACAAGTTGCACTTCATAGCCACCTTCAAAAAATTGAGCAAAATTGTTATTACTTACTTCCTGATAAAACGGTTGAGCCTTTAATTAATATAAATACGGCTGAAAAAATTGCAAAAGCACTAACGCAAATAACTAAAAACGACCAACAAGTTAAATTTCAAGACTCAATGACAAATCATCACGACGATGATAAAAAAAAAATAACACCATCTCCAAGTAACAATACCTTAACCCCTGCTGAAAAACAAAAAAAACAAGAATTTCAACGTAAAGAGCATATTTACCATCAATTAGTTAACAACAAACAAATAAAGCAATTGATAAATACTTTCTCACTGTCTTTTAATCCAGATAATATTAAACTTAAGAAGCATGATGTTAATGAATAAGCCTCACAAATAATTTATTGTTTTATTTGCCAAGCAGTTTCATCAGACAATAGTTTTCTCAATAGTGCGTTATTTAATGAATGACCAGAGCAATAACAGTCAAAATGGCCAAGAATTGGACCTGCAACATAAAAGTCACCAATTGCATCAAGTAACTTATGACGAACAAATTCATCTTTAAATCTTAACCCTTCTGCATTTTTAATGCCACCATCTGTAATACCAATTGCATTATTTAATGAAGCACATACATCAAGTCCTTGTGTTTGTAACGCTTCAATTTGATCGATTATTCCAAAAGTTCGGGCTGGAGCAATCTCGTTAATAAATCAATCAT
>CAZAJS010000038.1:0-10923 GCA_964485635.1 uncultured Francisellaceae bacterium | reverse complement strand
GGTAGCAATGATTTGATAAATACCTGTTTAATATTTTATATAAACCACAGTAAGCAACAAATAGAAGTGGCTGGCCATCAATTATAATCAAAGCAACCGCTGAACCATAGCGATTCTCCAAGCTTCCAAAGTTTGAATAGGTTTGATGCATAATCACATGGCCTGTTTTGGAATCAATCAGATGATAATCAACGAAGTATCAATCAAAAAAAGCAATCAGCATGACACAACAGCATATTTTGCACTATCCTTGAGACTAGATGACTTAATTCAAAAAGGATGATGCGCTATGTGTCGATTTGTTGCCTATATGGGCCATGATATTGTGATTGATAATGTTTTAATGAAGCCAAGCAATTCCTTGGTCGATCAAAGCCTTCATGCCCGAGAAACCCAATATGTCACCAATGGCGATGGCTTTGGGCTAGGCTGGTATGCCAAAGCCATTACCCCCCAACCGGCCATTTTTAAAGCTATTACACCGGCTTGGAATAACCAAAACTTACACCATATTGCCTCAAAGGTGCAAACCGATTGCTTTTTTGCCCATGTTCGTGCCTCTACCGGCGGTGGGGTAAACCATAATAATTGCCACCCCTTTGATTGGAATGATTATCTATTTATGCACAATGGTGGCGTTGGTAATTTCCCTCATGTGAAACGGCATTTACGTCATCAGTTAGATGATGCAACGTATGAATGTATCAGAGGTGAAACCGATACAGAGCATGTCTTTGCATTAATGATTCAGCATTTAAAACAACTGACTTACCCAACAACAGATGATTTGGTGGCTATTTTTAAAAAAACGCTCACACAAGTCAACCAACTTGTTCAAACTTATGGCGATAACGCCCCATCACATTTAAATTTATGCTTAACCAATGGCCGACAAATGTTGATTTCGCGCTATACATCACGCCCAGATTCGGGCCCTGCAAGTTCTTTATACTATGCCCAGGGCAGTAGTTTTGCCTATGATCATGGCGATGTCCATATGGTCGGGACCGATGAGGCAAAAGGTTGTACCATTGTGTGTTCAGAAAAACTCAATGACCATCTAATTGAATGGCATCACGTGGCTGAAAACCAGCTTGTTGTTGTTGATTCGGATCATAGTCTGTCATTACATGATTTATCTGACACACTACTGAACTCATAAAAAAGAAGGTTGCATCATGTCGCGTATTACTTATGTGGAAAAAGCGCAAACCAGCCAACCGGCTCAAAAGGTTTATGATCAAATGGAACAAGCCATGGGAATGGTGCCTAATATTGTCAAAGTCGTTGGCCACTCCTCGGCGGCAACCCAAGCTATGGGCAGCGTTTTAGCCCAATATTTTAGCCAATTATCCATTGATGTGCAAACCCGTGAAATTGCTTATTTAACTGTGGCACGGATCAATGGTTGCGCTTACTGTCAAGGCCACCATGAACCTTTAGCGCAACAACAGGGCCTAACTGATCAACAAGTCGCCCATTTAAGCGTTCAAGAGTGCCAAAATGGGGGTTTTAGTCAAGCTCAACAAGCCGTAATTTGCTTTGCTGATGAAACAACACGACACGTGAAAGCGTCACAAGCAACATTTGATGCATTGAAACAACATTTTTCGGAACAACAAATTGTTGATCTAGGTTTTGTTGTTGCTGCCGGTAACTTTATTCAGCGCATTGGTAAAAACTTTGCAATTGATTTAGAGTTTTAGCCATTAACCTGCTTTGATTTCAAAGCCTATCGAATGGGCGTTGATTGATTGAATCGATTCGATAATCGCTCATTAAACCAAATGTGATGGTTTGCAATTGCTAACAAATACCATTGTCACTAACGATCATTACCTGTAGGCTATCGGTTCCGATAGACCATCAATCAAAGAAGCCCTTTACATGTTTGAAACCTTTGTCACCATTTTAGGATATATTAGCCAAGTGACTCAAGTCATTGGATTACGCATCACTTTACTGTTTGGATCAGCCTTTTTTGGTTCCATGGCTTATTTGACTTTCACGCAACATCTATATGCCAATGCCGTAATCCGGACGATTGCTGCTGTCATTTGTTTACTCGGTTTTTTTAAATGGCACACCAGCATTTATCGGTTCCGTTGGTGGCATATGCTCCCTTATGGCATGGTTGTGATCATTGTTGGATTTTTAATGGCCAATTTCACGAATGATCCAACCCCGATTATGGACACCTTAGTCGCTTCGATGGGCTTAATTGCGACTTTTTTATTAGCTGTCAGAAGTATTTATAATTGGGGCTTTTTATTGGTATTAAATTGCTTTGAAGCCATCATGTTTTTAATGAACCATGATTATCAAATTTTTGTGATGCAAGTGATTTTTGCATTAAGCTCTATTTTAGGCATCATCATATGGCTTTATCGTGGTGTTGATAAAGCCCATACATTAAGAAAATCCCGTATTGCAACAGTTTAATTCAGATATGCGAGTTGACCTAACTGCTGGCCCGAGCACTTTTTTTTCGAGCCTTGTCCTGTTAGGCTAATCATTCCCCCTTATCATTTTAATGAAGGATGAATCAATGGCTCAACTTTCTGAAACCATGCAACAAATTTATCAAAAAGCCAATACCGATGCTGATTTTCGTGAAAAACTTTGTCAAGATCCCGTGGCCACACTCGCCTCTTTTGACATTACTGTCGTGGATCCTGAACGTTTAATCGTTGAATATCATGATGATTACGGCATTTTTATCGGATTGCCACGCGAGGCTAACAAAAAACCGAGTGCTGATAGTGATCAATATCCCAAAGAACAGCTTTCCACCTTAAATGATTGCCTTCACTATTAACGGCCATATTTTAATGAACAGGAGTTTTGCATGAGTGATTTACGTAACTGGTTAACGCATTTAGCCAATCAAGGCCGCTTAAGGACATTTAAACCAGGGATTGACCCCCATTTTGAAATCATGGGCCTATGTGAACGTTTAGATGGGGTATCAGCGAGCTTTTTCCCCTCCCCTAAAAACCATGATGTACCCATTGTTTCCGGACTGCTGCAACAGCGTCAGTGGATTGCCGAGGCATTAAATTGCCAACAATCTGATGTTTTAGAACTCATTCAATCAGCAACGGCCAATCCATTAGATTGGGCCCCTGTCAATTCAGACAAAGCCCCCGTCCATGAAGTCGTTTACCGAGGCAAAGATATTGACCTGAAAAAAATCATGCCGGTGATTCAGCTTCATGAAGATGATGCTGGACCTTTTGTCACTTCGGGTATTGTTAATGGATTGCATTTAAAAACTGGCAAACAGAATGCCGCCATTCATCGAATGCAAGTCCATGGACCGGATAAGCTAGGCATTTTAATGTTGCCGCGTGATTTACATGCTTTTTACCAAGAAGCCCAAGCAGAGGACAAAGCGCTTCCGGTAACCATTACCATTGGTCATCATCCGGCCATCGAGCTGGCCAGTCAAACTATTGCTGAACGTGATCACTGTGAGCTCAATGTTGCCGGAGCCTTATTAGGAAAACCCTTACCGGTGGTTAAATCGTTGACTAATGATGTGATGATCACAGCGGAAGCGGAGTTTTCGATTGAAGGCCGTATTTTACCGAATATGCGTGCCCTTGAAGGCCCATTCGGTGAATTTCCTAAGTATTATAGTGGCATTGATATGCAGCCATTTATTCAAATTGATTGTATTACACACCGAAAAAAACCAATTTATCGTGTGAATAATTCATCAGGCTCAGAAAATATTTTCTTAGGGGGTATTCCTCGAGAAGCTACCCTTTTGCAACGGATGCGTGTTAATTTTCCAACGGTTGCAGACTTACGGCTAACGGTCGGCGGACAAGGACGTTATCATTTAGTGGTTCAAATGAAAAAATCCGAGCATGGCCAGGCAAAAAATGTGATTGCCAATGCCTTTGGCTGCCATTATGATATTAAAATGGTCACCGTGGTGGATATGGATATTGATATTGACCAAAAAGATCAAATCGAATGGGCGGTTGCTACCCGTTTTGAAGCGCATCGTGATTTAGTTGTCATTCAAAGTGCTTTAGGCTCAAAGCTTGACCCATCAGCGGGAAAACATGGCGTAACGGATAAGGTCGGCCTTGATGCGACAGCTTATTTAGATGAAGGGCAACAGTTTCTTGTTACCAAGGTGCCAAATGAAGCTGGCTATGATTTAAAAGCTTTAACTAGCGCCAATCAAGATGCTTTATCGGATTATTTAGACTCATCTCAATAAACAAGCATGATACTGATCTAACCATGATGGCTAAGCAATGAGGCGTTAATTCCATCCATTAAACTCGTTAGCTGAAGTTTCAGGCACAAAGTCGTCAAATAATGGTTATCTATTTTTTTTGAGCTGGCTAAAAATTCACGAGCCATCGGTGTGGCGGCCTGATAATATGGATCATAATTCACCGTCGGAGCACGGGGGATCTTTAAAGCGTCTGCCACATTCTGTTGTATTTGCCCCATGGGGTTGGGCTGGCCATCACTGACATTGACCCGATGTTGTCCTTGCAGTGTTGTGCCTAACTCAACGGCAATTTTAATCAGATCGGCCACATAAATACAATTACTATAAGGCGCTGAAGCTGGGTCAATCACTGGTTTTTGTTGCCGAGCTTTTTCCACCGGCAAGCGGCCTGGTCCATAAATCCCAGCAATCCGCAAACAAGCTAAATTGATCGCATCGCCGCGGCAATAATCAAACAATTGTTCTTCAGCGTGGTAACGGCGTTGTTGGCGGTCAAACTGCAAGTATAATGATGATTGCTCTGTAACCCATTGACCGTGATGATTTCCATAAACCCCACTACTGCCAAAATAGATTATGGTTTTCGGTCGATCGGTTAATCGAGCAAGGAAACGGGCTAAGCGTTCATCCGTTTGTCCGTGTCGTTGAGGTGGGGCTAAATAATATACAGTATCAATCGGCTGTTGTATCGCCCAATCATCTTGATCAAGATCGATGACTTGATGATCAACGGGATCGTCAACCGGCGGAGTTCTTGACCACACCAACACGGATCGGCCAGCTTGCTGCAGATGTTGTGCTAATAATCGACCACAGTACCCATACCCAACAATTAAATCTTGCATGCTTGTTGCTCATCCTATTTTATTCATTCATCCGTTGATGTTAACAGAAGTTGGCTCAAGACAATGGGCAAAAATAGCAGGTTTATTGATGTTTTGATGCAATTTAGTATCACCAATCATTATACTGCCATCATACAGCTAGCTCTAAGTATTTGAAGCATTGATAATCTTAAGCAAATTAAAAGCATTAGGCATTCAAGCCACTTTTGGTGGTTCAAGCTTACAAGCATTCTATCGCATCGACCAAATAAGCATCCATCCAATATTGATAGAACCCCCACCCCTTTGTTTTGGCTAAATACCCCATATGCCCACCTTGATGGGTCAATTGAATAGTTAAGTTATGAAAGTCTTGGTTGATCAATACATCATTGGCAATAAAAGGATCATCCACATCGGCAACAATGGTGCAAGCGACTTGAATCTTGTTTAAGTAAGGCAAAGCACTGGCATGCTGATAATAGGCATCCACATGGCGATAGCCGGCTTCTGGCGCCGCATAGACATGGTCTAAATCGTATAATGTTTTGATATGTTCAACCGCTGGCATCGGCCCTAAATCAGCATGATACTGATAGCGTAACCGAATCATTTTTTTGATTTTTTTAATAAAGTAATGTTGAAAAAGACGATTGGTCGTTTGTTTCAGCCGTTGCGCTGATGTGGTTAAATCAACCGCTGGACACATGGCATAAGCATGGGCAATATTTAAATCTTTCGGCAACTGACCTAAGGCTTTTAACAGCATATTCCCAGAAATGGAAAACCCGATAGGAATCAATTGATATTCCGGAAATTCGGTGTGCAGATGGTGCAAAACTGCGTAGACATCTTGACTTTTGCCAGCATGGTAGATGTGTTTAGCATATTGAATTAGCTCAGGTGTGGCCCCGCGGTGGTTGACACGAACCACGGGAATATGGCGTTGATACAGTTTACGGGACAGTCGTACCATATAATTTGACTCACTGCTGCCACATAACCCATGAAACAATACAACAAGTTTTAACTGCCCCTGCGGTGGCCAGGTATAAAGCAGTTTTAAGTGATCTCCATCCTCTAATCGCAAAAAAGCGTGCTTTGATTCAGGTGGCTTACCGGCCGGCATCAATGAGGCAACAATGGTTTGCCATTTTGGCGATAGCCTGATGGCATTAAAGGCGTTCATATTATGGCCTCTGCGTCAAGTACATGGTTAGTCAATACAATACGATGATTCGCATGTGTTCCACTATATTTTGATCATGCAATGATTGCAATCAATCGCTGATGGTTTTCAACCAACCTTTAGCTCAATAAACTTAATGTACCCATTTGGCAATTCAAATTCATCAAGTTGATTTATACCAATAACCTGTTATAATTCATAAAATTTTTATCAAACATTCACCTTGGATATCACAATGATGAAAAAAACAACAATCGGCGCAATGACGGGTCTGATGCTTGGCCTTTGTGGCATGAGTTATGCGAATCCAACACCTCATGAAGGCTTAACCCTAAAGGCGAATATCGGGCT
Source organism: uncultured Francisellaceae bacterium (assembly GCA_964485635.1). Taxonomy (GTDB): domain Bacteria; phylum Pseudomonadota; class Gammaproteobacteria; order Francisellales; family Francisellaceae; genus CAZAJS01. The sequence goes on along the minus strand of CAZAJS010000038.1, from coordinate 4,301 downwards.
TGCTTCACCTCATGGAGATTTTAAGGCACCAACCAATGATATTGTCAATGAAAGTGTGACAAATGGCAATGCTTCTTATGGGCTGGCCATGGGGTATGATTTTGCCATTAATCCAATGGTCACGATTGGTCCTGAAGTTGGATTACAGTATGCGCCAGACTTTTCCAAAATTGAAAGTACGACAAGTAATGACTCTGAAAAACAAACCAATTTAAGCATTCCTCTGATGGTTGCGGTTAAATTTTATATCCCAGATGTCGAAGGGCTCAGCTTATTTGCTAAAGGTGGATTGGCCTATAACCATTGGAAAATTGATGGCGATGTCAGCCTTCATGATGTCAACTGGAACGGGGTACTTGGTGGTGGAATTGGTTATGATATTAATCAATTCAATATTTTTGCTCAATATACCTATAATTGGCTTAAAGTTGATAAACAAGAACAAAATCTCTCAGCCGAAGGTAGTGGAGGCATTGGTACTTTGGCCATTGGGGTTGGTTATCGCTTCCCCATGTAACCATTAAGGCTTGATTTTTGATAAAATCATCATCTGATTGATCATTTCCTCGCATTGTGCTTGAGATTTAACGTAAAAAGCAAGACAATGGGTTATCAATCAAAATAATAAATGTTGATGATTATGCGACTGCTTTCTTTAAAAAATATCCACCTAAGTTATGGACATCATAAACTGCTTGATGGGGTCAGTTTAGATATCTATAAAGGCCAACGCATTTGCTTAATTGGCCGCAATGGCACAGGCAAATCTTCGTTGCTTAAAATCATTAATGCCAGTGTATCGCCGGATCATGGTGAAAGAATCATTCATCAGCATGCCTCGATTGCCACATTACAACAAGATGTGCCCGAAGGGGCCGATGAATGCATTTATAATATTGTTTTACAAGGGGTTCCAAATATTGGCCCGACCCTTGTGGCTTATCATGCCCTTAGCCAAAAGCCGGATTTACAACCCGATGATTTAGAACAACTAGCGCACTTACAGCATCTAATTGATCAAGCTCATGCTTGGGAGTATTTGCAAAAAACTCAAGAAACGATTTCTAAATTAAAACTGGATCCAGATGCGATTTTTAGCACCTTATCCGGCGGGATGAAACGCCGGGTATTACTCGCCCAAACCTTGGTCAGTCAACCAGATATTTTATTACTTGATGAGCCAACGAACCATTTAGATATTGATTCAATCGAATGGCTAGAATCACTGTTACGTCAATTTAAAGGCGCAATTGTATTTATCACGCATGATCGCAACTTCTTACAAAATGTGGCCAATGAAATCATTGAGCTTGATCGGGGCCGTTTTATCCAGTTTAGTGGAGACTATCAAAACTTTCTTGAGAAAAAGGAAGCGTTTTTAGCTGCCGAACAAGAACAAGCCAAGCAGTTTGATAAAAAATTGGCTCAAGAAGAAGCTTGGATCCGCCAAGGAATTAAAGCGCGCCGAACACGGAATGAAGGCCGAGTTCGGGCGTTAGAAAAAATGCGTAATGAACGTCAAAAACGGCGTGAAGTGCAAGCCAGTGCCAATATCACCGCGACAGAGGCAAAAAATTCAGGTCGACGTGTGATTACTGCAACGAATATTCGTCATTCATGGGATGATCAGCCGCTGATTGACACTTTTAGCACTGAAATACAACGTCAAGATAAAATTGCGATTATTGGGCCAAATGGTTGCGGGAAAAGCACGCTGGTCCAAATCTTACTCGGCAAACTCCAACCGGATGGCGGCGAGGTGCGATTAGGGACGAATTTAGAAATTGCTTATTTTGATCAATTGCGTGACCAGCTTGATGAGAGTGCCAGTGTGATTGACAATATTGCCCAAGGCAGTGAGTTTATCGAAATTGGTCAAGAAAGAATGCATGTGATTTCTTATTTACAGCGTTTTTTGTTTGACAGTGCCCGTTTACACAGTCCCGTTAGCTCTTTATCTGGGGGTGAGAAAAACCGCCTGCTTGTAGCGAAAATTTTGTCGAAACCGAGTAATATTTTGGTATTAGATGAGCCAACGAATGATTTAGATATTGAAACCTTGGAAGTCTTAGAAGACATGCTGCTTGATTACAAAGGCACGATTATCTTGATCAGTCATGATCGGCATTTTATTAATAATATTGCCACAAGCTCGATTGTCTTTGAAAATGGGCAAATTAATGAATATATCGGTGGCTATGATGAATGGTTGCGTCAACGAACACCTAGTAATTCTGCCATAAGCCATCAAAAAATGACAAAAAATGCAACGAAAGATGCTTCTAAAAATGAGACAAAAGCCAATACAAAAAAACGCTCATTAAGCTATCAACAGCGCCAACAGTTAAAAAAATTGCCTGAAATCATTGAAAAGCTCGAAGATCAGCTCGCTGACATTGAGTCACAATTAGCTGATCCGGCCTTTTATCAACAAGACAAGGCAACGATTGAGCAAATACAACAACAGCATGCGACATTACAAACGGATATTCAAAATAAATATGAACAATGGGAAGCCTTAAGTCTGCTTGAGGAATAAACGCCCTTGTCATTAAATATTATGTTATTTTTACTTAGGGATAACGCCACAGGCCACACGTGCCCCGCCGCCGCCAAGTGCTTCAGGATGATCCGAATAGTTATCGCCCTGCTGGTGAATCATGACAGAATGGCCTTGGATTTGATGAACACTTAAGCGAGGCGCTAAAACAGGCACATCGGCTTGCCCATCGGATTGGACATATAAAACAGGTAAATCGCCTAAGTGCCCATTTGGATTATAGGGGCCTTTATGTTGGTCGGTTCCTTGGGGATCAAAATGGCCACCGGCTTGTTTACCGTCATTACTGCAGTCAGGTTTTTCATGGATGTGAAAACCATGCAAACCAGGTTTAAGGTCTTTTAAATGGGGTTTGATCAGCAAGCCATATTGCGTATCTTGGAAAGTTACTGTGCCAATAGGTCGTCCAACGCCTTGTTTGATGGTTTTGTAAATCGGCACTTGAAGTGTTGCGGCACTTGCAAAACTCATACTAAATAAGGTGGCTGTAAACCATAAGCTTTTTTTGATTGCCATCATATTACCTTAGCCCTTGCGTTGATTTTCATTTGACTTCATCAGTGTTTATTCGTGCCTATTTTTGCTTAAAAAGCAGGTCATATAGACATCAATCACTTACTTAAACAGTATCACCTTTGATCCGTTAGATCAATCAGCCATTTTAACCTTAACTAAGGCCAGAGATATCAGTCATTTTTTAAAAAACCATCAATATAGTGCTTTAAACCACACCCCGCTTTTAGGCGCTGGCTTTGTTGGTTAAGGCTCTTGGTTCCCTAGTCTATCATCACCGGTCTAATGAGGGCTTATTCAAATCAACCATGTATTGAATCCGCCATGATGCAATTGCATTATTATCTTCATTTGGATGATCTGATACCAGTGCGATTTTATCAAATGTCACTGAATGCATGGCTTCTGGTATTTCAAGGCTTTCTTGCTGTTTAGCATCTGCCCCATATGCCAAACTTAAATGGGGAATAAAATGGTATTGGTCATGCCCGATTGGTTTAAATTTTTCATGTAAGCAATTTAAATGACTTGACTCGTGAAAGGTTAAGAAAAACGAGCGGTAAAAGGTATGGTAACTCATTCCTTTATCTTGAATATTTAACGTGATTCTTGGAGTGCTGCATGCAATTTGATTTAACGTGTCATGCCAATTCATCGTCTTATCATCACCCTGAATCATCGTCATATGTGGAATGTATGCCGGTCGATTTAAGATAAATTGATTATGGTTAATCACTTGTGATAATTGAATTAAGTCATTTTGTGATGGTATTAACCAAATACTAAACATGTGACTCCCCGTTGTTTCATCATTTTATTAAATCTTGTAGTAAGTCAATATGTAAGATATTATTAATCACCTTTTAAAACTGGCTTAATAAGCTATTTCTTTGTTAAAAATACTTTGCTTGAAATAGTTTAGCAAATCAAGCATTTTGAATCATATGGTCTAATTCTTGCAAAAATTTTTCACCAGTACATTGTTGATCAGAATCGGTATCAAGCAAGGATTTTTCTAAGTCAGAAAGTTGATTTTGGTCATATGCATTTTGCAACATTAATCGGGCCAAAGTGCTTAAAGGTAAGCCTGCTTTTTGAGCATGTGCTTTGAGCTCTTGGGATAATGTGTCATCAATTATAATTTGTAATTTTTGCATGAGACCACCTATATTTGTAATAATAATTGTTAAATATTATTATAGCAGCATCAAACAAAAACCTAAATATA
>CAZAJS010000037.1:0-10956 GCA_964485635.1 uncultured Francisellaceae bacterium | reverse complement strand
TCCCAGCTAGCAACTTGAGCACCTGGTTCAACTTCTGAACCATCTTCAATCGGAACAATTGCACCATATGGTAATTTATATTTTTCACGCTCACGACCAAACTGATCGACTAGAATTAAACGACCAGAACGCGAAACCACAACATTGTGCCCATCACGATTTCGCACCGTTTTAATATTATCAAACTTAATACGACCTTTGCCTTGTACTTGAATTGCATTTTCCGCTGTATCTTGAGAGGCAGCCCCACCAATATGGAACGTCCGCATTGTTAACTGTGTTCCTGGCTCACCAATCGATTGTGCTGCAACAATACCAACAGCTTCGCCTCTATCAACAACTTTTCCGCGTGCCAAGTCACGGCCATAACACATCGCACAAAGCCCACGCCGTGTTTTACAAGTCACAGGCGAACGTACTTTAATTTGATCAACACCATTTTGCTCAATCAGCTCAACTGTTTTTTCATCCAATACTGTATTGGCATGAACAAGAACTTCATCCGTCCCCGGTAAGTAAATGGTTTCAGCCGAAACACGTCCTAAGATCCGCTCAGCAAGTCCAACGACAACATCACCACCTTCAATTAAAGCTTGCATGTAAAACCCATCTTCGGTTCCACAGTCGTTCTCAACGACAACTAAATCTTGAGATACGTCAACAAGACGACGTGTTAAGTAACCTGAGTTTGCTGTTTTAAGGGCTGTATCAGCTAACCCTTTCCGCGCCCCGTGCGTTGATGTGAAATATTGCAAAACAGACAATCCTTCACGGAAATTCGCCATAATGGGCGTTTCAATAATTGATCCATCTGGTTTGGCCATCAAACCACGCATTCCGGCTAATTGTCGAATTTGTGCTGCTGATCCACGCGCGCCTGAATCAGCCATCATATAAATTGAGTTAAATGACTCTTGTGTGCGCGTTTGGCCAGACTGATCAACGACCTGTTCGTTTGAAATTGTTTCCATCATTGAGTTAGCAATTGCTTCATTGGCCCGTGACCAAATATCAATAACTTTGTTATAACGCTCACCAGCTGTCACAAGTCCACTGGCATATTGATCAGAAATTTCTTTAACTTGGGCCTCTGCATCAGCTAAAATCTCCGTTTTACTTTCAGGCACTTCCATATCATTAATACCAATTGAAATCCCTGAAAAAGTCGAGTAATAATAACCGGCATACATGAGTTGGTCTGCAAACACAACCGTGCTTTTCGTATCAAGACGTCGATAACATTGATCAACAAGTTTAGCTAAGTCTTTTTTATTCAGTGTTTGGTTAATTAATGCAAAGGGTAAGCCTTCTGGCAATATTTTTGATAAAAGCACACGACCCGTTGTGGTATCAAAAAGGCCTTTTTCTTCGACTTGTTGCCCATCTTCATTAATCACAAGCCGATCGACTTGTACTTTGATTTTTGCATGAATATTCAGCGTCCCTGCATCATAAGCCCGTTGGACTGATTTTAAGTCAGGAAAGACTTTACCTTCACCTGTCACATTAATTTTATCTCGAGTAATGTAATAAAGTCCTAAAACAATATCCTGTGTCGGTGCGATAATAGGCATTCCACTCGCAGGTGATAAGATATTGTTCGTTGACATCATTAACACACGAGACTCAAGCTGTGCTTCAAGCGTTAATGGAACATGCACAGCCATTTGGTCGCCATCAAAGTCCGCATTAAAGGCCGTACAAACTAGTGGATGTAATTGAATGGCTTTCCCTTCAATTAATACAGGCTCAAATGCTTGAATCCCTAAACGGTGCAATGTCGGGGCACGGTTTAATAAGACTGGATGCTCACGAATCACGTCATCCAACACATCCCAAACAACCGCCTCCTCACGCTCAACAATTTTTTTCGCGGCTTTAAATGCTGCTGCATGACCTTCTTGTTCAAGCTTAGCATAAACAAATGGTTTAAATAATTCTAATGCCATTTTTTTCGGCAAACCACATTGATGCAAGCGCAATGTTGGTCCCACTGTAATAACAGAACGCCCTGAATAATCAACACGTTTTCCTAATAAGTTTTGACGGAAACGCCCTTGTTTCCCTTTAATCATATCAGCTAATGATTTTAAAGCACGTTTACTATTGTTTGAACCAGTTACTGGACGACCCCGTCGACCATTATCAAGAAGGGCATCAACTGACTCTTGTAGCATCCGTTTTTCATTACGCACAATAATATCTGGCGCATTTAATTCTAAAAGACGTTTAAGACGGTTGTTCCGGTTGATCACACGTCGGTATAAATCATTTAAATCTGACGTTGCAAACCGCCCCCCATCTAGTGGCACCAATGGACGCAAATCAGGTGGTAGAATTGGTAAAACATCTAAAATCATCCAATTCGGTTTGTTGCCTGACTCATAAAAAGCTTCAAGTACTTTTAAACGTTTTGTATATTTTTTTAATTTTGTTTCAGACGTTGTTTCCGGAATTAATTCACGTAATGTCTCAATTTCACCGGCTAAATCAATATCTTTTAACAATTTTTGAATCGCTTCTGCGCCCATTAAAGCTTCAAATTCATCGCCATATTCATCTTGGGCATCTAAAAAAGCTTCTTCGCTAAGCAGCTGTTTTGTCTCAAGCGTTGTCATACCTGGATCAGTAACAACATATGTTTCAAAGTATAAAACACGCTCAATATCACGTAATGTCATATCAAGCAACACACCAATACGTGATGGCAGTGACTTCAAATACCAAATATGTGCAACCGGAGAGGCTAAATCAATGTGGCCCATCCGTTCACGACGCACTTTCGCCTGAACAACCTCGACACCACATTTTTCACAAACAATGCCTCGATGTTTTAAACGCTTATATTTACCACATAAACATTCGTAATCTTTAACTGGACCAAAAATTTTAGCACAGAATAATCCATCACGTTCAGGTTTGAACGTTCGGTAATTAATTGTCTCAGGTTTGCGTACCTCTCCAAAAGACCATGAGCGAATCATCTCCGGAGACGCTAATGAAATTTTAATACGATCAAATTCTGCATTCTTACTTTGTTGCTGAATATTGCTGAGTAAGTCTTTCAAAGTCAAACTCCTATACTTAGTTTGAAATGTTTCAAACATCAACAGGCTGAACAAACAGCCTGCAATGATTTTCCTTAATCAGTGAGTTATGATGACTCACTGCCAGATTCAAAATCCATATCGATGCCTAGGGCTCGTACTTCCTTCATCAATACATTAAATGATTCTGGAATACCCACATCCATTCGATAATTGCTATTGATGATATTACGGTACATTTTGGTTCGGCCGTTAACATCATCTGATTTAACCGTCAACATTTCACGAAGTGTATACGCGGCACCATATGCTTGCAATGCCCATACTTCCATTTCTCCGAAACGTTGCCCACCGAATTGCGCCTTTCCACCTAACGGCTGCTGTGTCACAAGACTATAAGATCCTGTGGCACGCGCATGCATTTTATCATCAACTAAATGGTCAAGCTTGATCATATACATAAACCCGACGGTGACTGGTCGATCAAATGGCTCACTTGTTCGACCATTATACAATGTCATTTGGCCACTTTCTGGCATATCACATTCATTCAATAACGCTTTAACATCTGACTCTCGAGCACCATCAAAAACAGGTGAAGCCACAGGCACACCTTGCTTTAAGTTATGTGCCATTTCAACAATCTGTTGATCTGAAAACTCAGTTAGATCGACCTTTTTATCACCAACCGTATTATAAACACTGTCTAGTGTTTCACGAAGTTTTTCAGCTTTCTGACTTTGCTCAAGCGCATTTTGGATTTTTTGACCTAATCCATAAGAGACAAGCCCCATATGCGTTTCTAGTACTTGACCAATGTTCATCCGCGAAGGAACACCTAGTGGATTTAAGACAATGTCTACAGGCTTGCCATTTTCCATATAAGGCATATCTTCAACCGGCAAAATACGAGAAATCACCCCTTTATTACCATGACGGCCGGCAATTTTATCTCCTGGCTGAATTCGGCGCTTAACGGCTACAAAGACTTTCACAACTTTTAAAACACCTGGGGATAAATCATCACCTTTAGATAATTTTTGACGTTTTTCTTCAAGTTTTGTATCAAAATGTTTCCGTGCTTGGTCAATTTGTGTTTTACCTTTATTAATGGCATCCATTACTTCAGCAGAATCAACTTTAATCTTGAACCAGTCTTTCAGTGGTAATTCCTCTAACACGGACTGAGTAATGGCCTGATTTGTTTTAATTTCTTTAGGTCCAGCAATTGCTGTTTGACCAACAAGTAGCTGTTTTAAGTGCTCAGTGACAGCTCCTTCAACAATACGATACTCATCACGCAAATCTTGGCGAATTTTCTCTAAAGACTGCTTTTCAATCTCCACAGCACGTTGGTCTTTTTCAAGCCCATCACGCGTGAAAATTTGCACATTAGTCACAGTTCCATATACACCTGTTGGCATCCGCAATGATGAATCTTTCACATCCGCGGCTTTTTCACCAAAAATTGCCCGCAGTAGCTTTTCTTCTGGTGTTAGTTGCTGTTCGGCCTTTGGTGTAATCTTAGCTACAAGAATATCGCTTGGCTCAACATTTGCACCAATGTGAACAACCCCTGTTTCATCAAGTTTATTCAACATGCTATCACTGACATTCGGAATATCCGCTGTGACTTCTTCTGGCCCAAGCTTTGTATCTCGTGCAATACAAGTAAACTCTTCAATGTGAATACTAGTATAACGATCTTCTTCAACGACACGTTCAGATAATAAAATTGAATCTTCATAGTTATAACCATTCCATGGCATAAACGCGACACAAAGGTTTTGGCCAATTGCTAATTCTCCTAAATCTGATGAAGATCCATCAGCTAAAATATCGCCACGTTGAATCGTATCACCTGGACGGACAATCGGACGTTGGTTCATGCAGGTATTTTTATTTGAACGCTCAAATTTGGTCAGTGTATAAATATCAACAATGCTTTGATCATCTTCAATGACAGATTGATCAACTTTGACAACAATTCGACTACTATCAACAAAATCAACAACACCATCACGTTTAGCCACGACACAGGTTCCAGAATCACTAGCAACAATGCGCTCCATCCCTGTGCCAACCATTGGCTTATCAGCCTTTAATAAAGGAACCGCTTGTCGTTGCATGTTTGAGCCCATTAATGCCCGGTTAGCATCATCGTGCTCAAGAAATGGAATCAATGCTGCCGCAACAGAAACCATTTGACGTGCAGAGACATCCATATACTCAACTTGGTCTGCACTCGTAAAAACAGCTTCCCCTTTTGAACGACATTGAATCAATTCATCCGTCAACGCCCCTTTTTCATCAAGTTTTGCAGAGGCTTGAGCAATCACATACTTAGACTCATCAATGGCAGATAAGTATTCAATTTCATTGGTCACAACACCATTTTTGACTTTTCGATAAGGTGCCTCTAAAAAGCCATAATCATTCACTCGTGAATAACACGCTAATGAATTAATTAACCCAATATTCGGGCCTTCTGGAGTTTCAATCGGACATAAACGACCATAGTGTGTTGTATGCACATCTCGAACCTCAAATCCAGCACGATCACGTGATAAGCCACCTGGACCTAAGGCTGAAATGCGTCGTTTATGCGTTACTTCTGACAATGGGTTATCTTGATCCATAAACTGTGATAAGGCCCCAGAGGCAAAAAATTCTTTGATTGATGCAGTAATCGGTTTAGCATTAACCAAGTCTTGAGGCATGGCATTTTCACGTTCAACCATTGATAACCGCTCTTTAATCGAACGCTCAACGCGAACGAGTCCAATCCTAAATTGATTTTCTGTCATTTCACCAACAGAGCGAATGCGGCGATTGCCTAAATGATCAATATCATCAACTTCATCATGTCCATCACGGATATTAATTAATGCTTGAATAACATCGACAATATCTTGTTTGCTTAAAACACCAGAACCAGTTTCTTGATTACGGCCAAGACGTAAATTAAATTTCATACGACCAACGGCTGAAAGATCATAACGCTCTTCACTAAAGAACAAGCTGTCAAATAATGCATTAATAGACTCTTCTGTTGGCGGCTCACCAGGGCGCATCATTCGATATATTTCAACAAGGGCATCTTCTTTTGATTCGCATGGATCATTACGTAATGTATCAGCTAAATAACTCCCACGATCCAATTCATTAGTATAAATTGTTTTAAAATCTTTAATGCCATATATGCGAAACTTTTCAAGCATCTCAGAGGTAACGACCTCATTAACATTTCCAATAATTTCGCCAGTTGATGCATCCACCACAGGACTATAAAGTGCTCGATTCTCAACAGCACTTTCTGGAACACTGACCTGCTGAATATGATCAGCTTTCATTTTTTTGACATGGCGTGCATTAATACGCTTGCCTGACTCAACAATCAAATCACCTTGGTGATCATAAATATTAAATGTCGCCGTTGAGCCTTTTAACTGATCTGGTTGAATCGACATGTAAATGTGTTTATCATCAAGCTGATAGGATACAGGCTCATAAAACATGTGTAAGAGCTGTTGATCTGTATAGCCTAATGCTTTTAATAATGTGGTTGCTGGCAGTTTACGACGCCGATCAATACGCGCATAAACCAAGTCTTTAGGATCAAACTCAAAATCCAGCCATGATCCACGATAAGGGATAATACGAGCTGAATAAAGCACTTTGCCTGAGCTGTGTGAACGACCACGATCATGGTCAAAAAACACACCTGGGGACCGATGTAATTGTGATACAATCACCCGTTCTGTCCCATTGATGATAAACGTACCATTTTCTGTCATTAATGGGATTTCACCCATATAAACTTCTTGTTCTTTGACATCTTTGATGACTTTATTTTCAAGTCCTGCATCTTTATCATAAATAACTAAACGTAAATTCACTTTTAATGGCGCTGCATAGCTAACGCCTCGAGCTTTACACTCTTCTTGATCAAAATAACTTTCTCCAAGGTAATAATCTACAAAATGTAATTCTGAAAATCCGGATACACCGACAACAGGAAAAATCGTTTCAAAAGCTGCTTGTAGTCCGACTGATTGACGATCACCCGATTTTATATCATTTTGTAAAAACTTTCGGTAAGACTCAACTTGAACTTCAATGAGATATGGAACTTCTAGGATATTAGGTAAATTTCCGAACTCTTTGCGAATTCGTTTCTTCTCAGCATATGAGTAAGGCATCAGGCTTTCCCTCTGATTACATTGATTCAACGACTAAACATGCCGAAATGTTGATCAGCGTATTATTTTCTTTCGTATATTTAACCAACAAACATTAGATAGCAGAAAAGGCTAATAAGAGTGGTATACTCTTATTAGCCTAAGATATCAGCGATAGAACGTCTAAGTAAGACGGCTATTACTTGATTTCAACCTTCGCACCTGCTTCTTCAAGCGCTTTCTTTAGCTCTTCAGCATCTGCTTTTTCAACGCCTTCTTTCACAGTGAAAGGGACGCCTTCAACAGCAGCTTTTGCTTCTTTCAAGCCAAGGCCTGTTGCAGCACGAACAGCTTTAATTGCACCAACTTTGTTTGAACCAGCATCAGTTAATACTACATCAAACTCAGTTTGCTCTTCTTCAGCAGCGCCACCATCAGCTGCAGCAGGGGCAGCAGCAACAGCAGCAGCGGCTGAAACGCCAAATTTTTCTTCCATTTGAGATACTAAATCACATACATCCATTACGCTCATTTCAGAAATAGCGTTAATGATATCTTCTTTTGAAATCGCCATTATTATCACTCCTAATTCAAATTCGATTTTGTTTACGATTATGGGTTATTTCTTTGCTTCACCAACAGCAGACAGTACACGAACAAATTGTGCAGGCACTTCATTAAGTGTTTTAACAAACTGTTCAACAGGTGCTTTCATCATGTAAATCGCCAACGCAATTGCTTCATCGCGGCTTGGAAGCTTAGCCATTTCTTCTAGCTTTTCAGCCCCGTAAAGCTCACCTGACATTGCTAAATGTTTCACTTCAACTGACTTATTAGCATCAGCAAAAGCTTTGATTAATTTAGCAGCAGCGCCTGGTTCTTCTTTTGAAAATGCGAGCAATGTTGGACCTGTAAAGGTATCAGCCATGCATTCAAATTCAGTCCCTTTTACCGCTAGACGTGCCAGGTTGTTTTGGACGACACGTAAATAAACACCAGCTTCTCGAGCTTCTTGACGTAATTGACTCATTTGATTCACTGTCAAGCCTCGATAATCTACTGTTACTGCAGACAAAGCAGAAGAAGCTTTCTCAGAAAGCTCCGCCACAATCGCTTTTTTATCTTCAAGCCTTAAAGCCATTCGATTGTCCTCTTAGTTGTCTACAATTACACTCGTAGTACGACGGAAGCGATTATATGATTTAGTATCAGGTCACAACCATCGTCTGCGTAGGATATTAAGCTTAAATCAAGCACCTACGGTCTTTGACGCCGCATAGCGTTTGCCATACTGACCCAAAGATTTCAAAAATTGTTATTAGTTTATAGGTTTAAACTTGATGTGTCAAGCGTTAATCCTGGCCCCATAGTGCTAGATAGTGAAACTTTTTTCAAGTAAACCCCTTTTGACGTTGAAGGTTTTGCTTTTTTCAAGTCTACTAACAAAGCTTCTAAGTTTTCTTGCAATGCTGTTTGGCCAAAGTTAATTTTGCCAATGGTTGCATGGATTACGCCAGCTTTATCAACACGATAACGAATTTGACCCGCTTTTGCATTTTTCACAGCAGTTGCCACGTCTGTTGTAACAGTGCCTACTTTAGGATTTGGCATTAAACCTTTTGGTCCTAAAATTTGACCTAACTGTCCGACAACTTTCATGCTGTCTGGTGTAGCAATCACAACATCAAAGTTCAACTCACCGTTTTTACATTGTTGCGCTAATTCATCCATTCCAACGATGTCAGCACCAGCTTGATTAGCAGCTTCTGCTGCTTGACCTTCTGCAAATACTGCAACCCGTACGGTTTTGCCTGTTCCATGTGGCAAGACTGTTGCCCCACGAACGACTTGGTCTGATTTACGTGGGTCAACGCCTAAATTAACAGCAACATCGACGGATTCAGTGAATTTCACTTGACTTAAATCACTCAGTAGTGAAACAGCTTGATCTAGCGAATAGACTGCTTTTGGATCAACCTTTTGTCGAATCATTTTTATACGTTTTGAAAGTTTCGCCATTACTCTGCTCCTTGCTCCACATTAATTCCCATGCTACGGGCACTTCCTGCAATTGATTTAACAGCTCGATCCATATCCGCCGCTGTCAAATCAGGCCACTTTGCCGTTGCAATCTCTTCAAGCTGAGCACGTGTCACAGAAGCTACAGACTGATGCTTAGGCGTTGCACTTCCAGATTTTAAATTTGCTGCTTTTTTCAACAAAAATGATGCTGGTGGTGTTTTCATTGTGAAGGTGAAGCTACGGTCGCTATAGACAGTAATCACAACAGGTACAGGCGCACCGGCTTCTAAATTTTGTGTTTTTGCATTAAACGCCTTACAAAATTCCATAATATTCACACCATGCTGCCCTAATGCTGGTCCAATCGGTGGTGATGGATTTGCTTGCGCTGCTTTAACCTGCAGTTTAATATATGCTTGTACTTTTTTCGCCATTATTATCTCCTCTTGGGTGGAACGCAGCGAGATAAATCAACTGCTCCCCTGATTATACAACCTGCCAAGCAACGATCAATTTTAAGATTCTTTTTCAACTTGTGAAAAACCTAATTCCACTGGTGTGGAACGTCCAAAAATTGTTACCGCTACTTGTACTTTTGCTTTTTCATAATTTACGGATTCTACAACACCTGTAAAATCAGCAAATGGGCCATCAAGCACACGAACCACTTGACCTGTTTCAAATGTGGTTTTTGGCTTAGGCTTACTTTCAGATGTTTCAACCGATCCTAAGATCTGATCTGCCTCTTTTTTAGAAATAGGCGCTGGCTTATCAGTGGTACCACCAATAAAACCTAAAACACGTGGCGTGTGCCGCACAAGCTGCCAAGTCTTTTCACCCATTTCCATTTTAACCAGGACATAGCCTGGAAAAAACTTACGTTCACTTTTACGTTTTTTGCCTTCCCGCATTTCAATAACTTCTTCTGAAGGCACTAAAACCTGCTCAAATTGATCCTCTAAACCATAAACTCGGATACGTTCTTCAAGCTGCATTTTCACTCTTTTTTCATAACCTGAGTAGGCTTGTATTACATACCAGCGCATTGCCATAACTTACTACCTTATCACCCTAAAATTGCTTGAATGAAGCTGACAAAAATCCAGCCGACAAAAAATATTAATGCAGAAGCAATTGCTACTGCAATCAATACAATAATCGTTGAGTTAATTGTTTCTCGACGTGTTGGCCACACCACCTTTCCAAGCTCGATTTTAGCATCTAAAAAAAATCGCCACATGCGACGGCCCTGATTTGTCATTTTAGCCATTAATAACACAAGGACGACACCAACAATGACAATTGAATCGAGTAGTGGACTGGCTTCAGGATGGTTTTTAATATCCCCATACATCAAATAGGGAACAATATAACTTGACAGAGCAATTGTTAAAATCCCTAGACCAATCGTTGCAAGCCATAACAATCGGTTTTTACTGGCAGACATTTGAGCAACAGGATCTCGTTTTGTCGTCACCCATGCTTTTTTTGCACTCTGATCACGTTTTTTCTTTTTTTCACTCATGATTCAATCATTCCAATTTTAAAATAAAACAGACACTTATGGTTAACAAACTAATGATAATAAAAAAGCGTGTTATCGTAAAGGGATTAACACGCTTAAATAAGAAATTATAATTTTTTTTATTATTTTGGCAGGCCAGGAGGGACTCGAACCCCCAACCTGCGGTTTTGGAGACCGCTGC
>CAZAJS010000036.1:0-11346 GCA_964485635.1 uncultured Francisellaceae bacterium | reverse complement strand
GAAACTAGAGCTGTATTTTAAACAAAATGTGTAAACAACGCGGGAAAATCTAACACCTAGAGTTCCATAGGAGCAAACATTGTTCATTTTTCCTTATAGAAACTGTTTCTTTAATATTTTGGCATTGGATATGACGATAAGAGATGTGACAAATTTTACTTTATTTTTAGTAGCCAGAAGGATCTATTCAATAAATTAATTTATGGGATAATGCGTTATTTGATGCGATTGCTTAAGTTGATTGGCCAAATTGTTTTTTAAGTTGAGCTAAGTGAGTTTTTGCTGTTGCTTGACGTTGTGATTCTGTTGTTGGTGTTTTTCCAAATGTTTGTAGACACTCGAAAGGCAGTTCTTCCAAAAAACGGCTGGGAAGTGACTTAATGACCTCATTAAATCGTTTTCTTGTTTGCGTCAATGTTAGTGTAAGTCGGTAACGAGCGCGAGTCATAGCGACATAGGCTAAGCGACGTTCCTCTTGTACGCAAGCATCTTCAATTGATTGTTGATGGGGAAAAATTCCCTCTTCAAAGCCCATGATATAAACATTTGGGTATTCTAACCCCTTTGCTGCATGGACGGTTAAAATATGCACTTGATCGTGTTGTTCTGCCAAGTCATCTTGGTCAAGCATATCGACAAGTAATAAACGGTTAATGGTATCAGCTAATCGATCTAAAGGAGATTGATCTGTTGTATTTTTAGATTCAACTAGCCAACTAAGTAAATCTTGAATTTGATCAAAACGACGATTTGCTTGAGCGATTGAGGTGCTATTATCAACAAGCCATTGATAGTAATCAATCCCTTGAACTAAGGATAATAATTGTTGTTTTTGTTCACTAGGGTGTTGGCAACACTGAAATTGGTACTGATGCTGATGTATCAATTGTTTAAAATGGCTTAGTTTCTCAATGGTTGGTTGTGCCAAATAATGTTTTAATCCAAACTCATCAATTGATTGCCACAACGAACATTGGCGTTGGTGTGCATAATCTGTTAGCGTTTGAATTGTTTTCGCACCAATCTCACGACGAGGGGTATTAATCACACGTAAAAAAGCGCGATCATCAGTAGGATTTGTAAGTAATTTGCAATAAGCTAAAATATCTTTAATTTCCATTTTAGAAAAAAATGAACGTCCACCACTTAAAACATAAGGGATTTTATATTGTTGAAAAAAACGTTCTAATAAAAAAATTTGATGGTTGCTTCGGACTAAAATGGCATAATCACCATAACGTGTTTGGTGATTCACATGATGGGCAATCAAATCAGTACTGATTTGATGGGCTTCATCTTTTTCATCTTGAGTATACATAACGCGAATTGGAGTGCCCTGGCCTAAGTCAGACCAAAGTCTTTTCTCAAATAAATGCGGATTTTGAGCAATAAGCTGATTGGTTGCTTGTAGAATCATGCCGCTAGAACGATAATTTTGTTCAAGTTTAATAACAGTCAGTGTTGGATAATGTTGTTTTAACGTTGCCATATTTTCAGGGCGAGCACCACGCCAAGTATAAATTGATTGATCATCATCACCTACAACAGTAAAGTGTTGTCGTTTTGAAACAAGCTGTTTAAACAATTGATATTGGCTTTCATTGGTATCTTGATATTCATCAATTAAAATATATCGTGCTTGTTTTTGACAGTTTTCTTGAATTTCTGGAAATTGTTCAAATAGTTGAGTGGGTAATAAAATGAGATCATCAAAATCAACAGCATTATACGCATTTAGATAATATTGATATGCTTCATAGACAGATTGTGCTTGTTGCATATCTGTAGGTGTGTTGTGTTCATTAATTTGATTTGGTAATAACCGAGCATTTTTCCACATTGAGATTTGTTGTTGTAAGGCAATGGCTGTTTGTTTTGTGCTTTGAAATTGTTGATAAGCAATATCATGAATTAAAGCAAGACTATCTTGACTATCAAATAAAGAAAAATTAGTTCGTAATCCTAATTTTTGTCCATATTTTTTTAAAAGATTTAAGCCATAAGTGTGAAAAGTAGAAATTTTTAATCGACGGTTTTGTTGTTGTGTCAAACGACTACTCAGTCGCGATTTCATTTCTTTTGCCGCCTTATTGGTAAAAGTAACAGCTAAAATATGTTGCGGTAAATAGCCGCAATGTTCAATAAGATAAGCAATCTTTTCAATAATAACACGCGTCTTGCCACTTCCAGCACCAGCTAATACTAATAATGGTCCATCAATTTTTTTGATGGCCTGTTGTTGTTGAGGGTTTAACTGTGCCATGCTCGATTAATCACGACAAACTGTTGCTGAATGATCATTTTCAAGTGAAATGGTATGATGATCAAGCACATAATTTTGATTGATGACCACTAAGGCATAGTAATAATGATTTGAAGTTAAATCATTAACTACTGTGGCGATTGGTTTTTGCGATTGATTATAAAGCTTGCCTTGTTGTGTTAAATTCTTTGACATTTTTAATAAAGCTAGGCATTTTTTTTGTTGGCCGCGATACTTCATTCTTGCAACAACCTCTTGGCCCATAAAACACCCTTTTTTATAATCAATCACTTCATATTGATCTAGATTTAATTCGGCCGGTAAAAACTGGCCATAATTCATTTGATCAATCGTTGGTAAATGATGTTGCATGTTTAATAACATCATTTTATCAGCCGTAATATTTGACTGATGCTGGTTTGTAAGTTGCTCAACAGGAGCAACACTATGATCAAGATAGCTTGGGGCATTAATTAAATGACATTCAGGGTTATAACATAATTGATAACGCGATGAAATGTCAAAATCTACTTTTGAAAAAATAGCATACTTTTTTAATGTCGCAACAACAAATTCAGCATGATTTTTGGGGACCATAAAAACAATACATGATTGACTTACATAGTAACAAAAACCTAATGCAATTACACGTCCCTTTAAATTACAAATGGCGGTTAATTGAACCGGATTTGTTTGTGATAAATTTGTTAAATCAGTTGTCATTTGGCCTTGTAAAAAGGTAATTGTATCATCACCTGTTATCTCAATGGCTAGATGATCGCTATAAATGTAATGATATAAAACCGCCATACTTTGCAACTTTGTTGGAGAATAATGATTCATGCTATCAGATATTTTTATGAACTTCTACTCTTAGATGGGTCACTTTTGAAACACAGAATTGATATAATAGTTTTAAATTTTTTAAACAAGTGTAACGAAGATGTCTCAAGATAATACACAGACAGCCAATAAGCAATCGATAGGCGCGTTTTCACAAAAAGCGTATCTCAATTATGCAATGTATGTCATTTTAGATCGAGCTTTACCACATATTGGTGATGGACTTAAACCTGTTCAACGTCGGATTATTTATGCAATGTCTCAAATTGGTTTGCAAGCTGCAAATAAACCGAAAAAATCTGCCAGAACCGTTGGGGATGTGTTAGGAAAATATCATCCTCATGGTGATGTGGCTTGCTATGAAGCGATGGTTTTAATGGCGCAACCATTTTCCTATCGTTATCCTTTAATTCAGGGGCAGGGTAATTGGGGATCATTAGATGATCCGAAATCATTTGCAGCGATGCGTTATACCGAAGCAAAATTATCGCCTTATACACAAACTTTATTAAATACATTAAAACAAGGAGCGGTGATTTGGAGACCAAATTTTGATGGAACACTTCAAGAACCAGAATTATTGCCAGCTGAAGTGCCTAACTTGTTATTAAATGGGGCTTCGGGTATTGCCGTTGGCATGTCAACCGATATTCCCCCGCATAATCTTAAAGAAGTCATTGATGCTTGTATTTATGTATTAACTACACATACGCCTAAATTATCGACATTATTAAAAAAATTACCTGGGCCGGACTATCCTGGAGGGGGGCGTTTGATTACTGATTTAGCAACACGAAAACATATTTATGAAACTGGGGCAGGAGCATTACAAGTACAGGCGACTTATCATACTGAACAACAAAAATATATTGTTATTGATACGCTGCCATATCAAGTTGCAAGTAGTAAACTGATTCAACAAATTGCCACAGAAATCCAAAAATCGAATATTCGAGGATTAGTCGATGTTCAAGATCAATCAGATGAGAAAGCTCCAGTTCGGATTGTTTTAACCTATCATCCCAATCAAGCTAACTGCCAACAAATCATGTCTGAGTTAATGGCAAAGACTGAGTTGCAAAAACGATTTCGTGTTAATTTGAATATGATTGGCACTGATGGAAAGCCAGCCGTTAAACCATTAATCCCCTTAATTCAAGAATGGTTAGAGTTCCGACGTAATACACAGCGTCGTGTTCTTAAAAATCGTTTAAGTAACCTAGAGGATCGTTTGCATATTTTACAAGGGTTATTAGTGATATTTGATTGGTTAGAAATCGTCATTGAAATCATTCGTGAATCACAAAACCCTGCTGAAGACTTATGCACGAAGTTTGATTTAACTGATACGCAAGCTCAAGCGATTTTAAACTTACGTCTGCGTTATTTAGCCAAATTACAACAACAAGCCTTAATCCAAGAAAAGGAAGGATTAATTTCTGAGAAGCAAATGATTGTTGCACAATTACAAGATCCAGCAATCTTAGATCAAGCGCTTAAAAAAACTTTGCAACAAGCACGTCAGCAATATGGGGATAAACGCCGAACAGAAATTGGCGCAGGCTTAGTGACAGAACAACATCGGCAATCTGTTGAATCAAGTCAACCAGTAACATTGGTGATCTCTGAAAATCAATGGATTTGGTGGTTAAAAGGGCAGGGCAATACACAAAATAAATTAGCCTATAAAACGGCAGATCGTTTCAAACTGCAAGCAATGGGACATAATCAACAAATTATTTTGCTTTTTTCTCAAAAAGGACGTAGTTATCGTTTAGATGCATCCATGATTCCAAAAGAAGCACAAAAAAAACAAGGTATCCCTTTAACCAAAGTGGTTAATTTAAATGATTCAGAGGCAATACAAACCGCCTGCTTTATTGATCAACAACACAAATCATGGTTTATTTTTGTGAGTCAAAAGGGATATGGTTTTCGCTGTTTTGCCCAAGATGCTATACCAAGGACGCGCCAAGGTCGTCAATTTATGGTTACTGATCAAAACGATCTATTTTTTGATGGCATTTGGTACAATAAACAAGCGAATAAAAAAATAGCTTTAGTCAGTGCCAAAGGCTATTTATTAGTCATTCCTGTTCAGCATATTGATTTGATGAAGAAAGGGAAAGGCAAACGCTTAATGACATTAGTAAAAACGGATCAAATACAATTTATCACGTGTATTGAAGCCGAGCGATCCCTATTGATTTATGCAGGAAAACGTCATTTGCGGATTCAACCAGTTGATCATGAAAAATACCAAACAGGAAAAGCTAGCAGTGGCCAGCTTTTACCACGTGGCTTTCAACAAGTCACATCCATAACCTCAGAAGCTTAAATGACTATTATTAAGGAGTTGATATGTTACAAAAAAATATTGGTTTAATCGGTGCGATGCCTGAAGAAATTCATTGTTTATTGCAAGGGCTTGATGATTATACAGAAATACAAAAAGCCGGCAAAACCTTTTATAAAGGTCAATATCAAGATCAAATGGTCATTATTTGCCAATCTGGGATTGGTAAAGTAAATGCCGCTTTAACTGCAACTATTTTAATAATTGATTTTAATGTTTCAGCAATTGGCTTTACTGGTGTGGCTGGTGGGATTGCTCCTGATATTCAAGTCGGTGATTTAGTATTAGCCACCACCACCGCACAACATGATGTTGATGTAACCGCATTTGGCTATGAAGTGGGCCAAATTCCCCAGCAACCTGTCTTTTTAGCCACAAGCGACTTCCACAATCAGCAAATTTTATCATTGGCACAAGATTATAATATTCCGCTGAAAAAAGGATGTATCGTAACAGGCGATCAATTTGTTCAGACAGCTGCCGATAAGCAACAGTTACACCAGACGTTTTTTGCCTTAGCGGTGGAAATGGAAGGGGCAAGTGTGCATGCAGTATGTCATGCTTTTAATATCCCATGTGTTTTATTAAGAGGGATTAGTGATACAGCAAATGGCCAAGCAACAGATGACTTTGAAAAATTTGTAAAAGCAAGTGCTGATCGTAGTGCGCAACTTTTACTCGCCTGGCTTATAAGCTAAAATTAAAAACGGCGGTGACCAAACCATTTTTTTAATTTGCGTTCCAATTTGAAAATAATTTTTTGACTGCGACGTGAACGACGAATTAAGTAAACTAACCAATGACGTAAGGGGCGAAAGACCCAAGTTAATAAAATAACTGCGGCGAAAAAAAGGATAAATCCAGGTAATATCGGAAAAAGTGAAAAAATCAGAGCGCCAATGAATAAACATATAGCGATTAATAACCAGTAAACTTTACGAAAGATCATATCAAAATAACATAATGCACAATATATTCGCTAGTATACAATTTTTACCGCATGATACCAATTTTATTTAATGGCACATAATGATTTATGTTCGAGCAAAGCTAGCAAATAATGGATTATGATCTGATACATTTTGCTGGTCATAAGCATAGCCTTTTGCAGGTGTTAATCCTCGGTACATAACCAAGTCAAGCGGGTGATTAGCAAATGTTTTAATCAAATGCGCTTGTTGAAATGGGAATAATCGTAATTTAAGTGTTCGACAGAAATCACGGATAATCTTATGTCTATGACGTGACCAAGTATTAAAGTCACCAGTGACAATCATAGGATAGTCTAAGGGATAATCTTTAAGGACTTGAGCTAATAATTGAATCTCCTTATCATAAAAAAAAGTTCGTTTAAAGTTAATCGCATGCATATTAGCGATGATCAACGGTGTACCATCGGCAAAATGGTAACGGGTAATTAAGCTGGTTTTATGTGTTTTAAATAAAAATTCTGTTTTACGCGAAAGGACTTGATAGGCTTCATGGCTTTGGATACTACTTGCAGTTAAAACGCCATAAGCATAGTGTTTTAATTGTAAATTTGCTGCAAAATAAGAAGCAAAGCCATCCAGTTGAAATGCCATATTTTCATCCTCATCAAAGTGTGCTTCTTGAAAACAACAAAAGTCAAATGGCATTTTTTTCTCAAATGTTTTAAGTGTATTTTGAAATGCTTCTGGTACTTTAAAATTTGCCTTGTAAATATTCCAATTTAATAGATGGAAAACATTAGGTACATATTGACGATCAGTACGTCCTTGGCAAGTCGCAATACGTTTGTTGGGTTTCAGCATAACGTTTCCTTTGATCAATTCCTTTTGTTACGGGTATCACAGTAATGGGACAATACATTTGACAATACTTTCTCTAAATAATTGCCCTTTTGTGGGCTCTGATAAACCATATTTAGCGTGATCTAGCAATGTATTCATCCAGTCAGCAATTGGTGTGATTACATTTTTATCATAAGCATAAGCTGCTATTTCATAATTCAAAAATAAACTACGACTATCAAGATTGACTGACCCTAGCATTACTGCATCATCATCAAATAAAATGGCCTTGGCATGAATCATTTGACGACAAAAGACAATATCAACGCCATTTTTTTCTAATTGACGCATAAAGCTACGCCTGGCAATACCAACTAATTTATGATTCGTATTTTCAGGGGTGATAATTTTAATATCAATTCCTTTTTGAGCCATAATGGCTAAAGCTTCCATTAATGATTCGGAAGGCACAAAATACGGTGTGACAATCCAAATCCGCTGCTTGGATGTATACATCGCATAAAGCAGGGAGTCATACAACGCATCATTGGGGATATCAGGTCCAGAGGGGACAATTTGTAAAGTCGTTTGTTCTGAGGGGGGAATTGTCGGACAATAATTGGTCACATGGCGCATTGGTTGAATCGATTCATGTGTGGCATAACGCCAATCAGAAATGAAAATATTATAAAAATGGCAAACTGCTTCACCATCGATTCGGAATAAAATATCATTCCAACGTTTAGAACAAGGTCTCGGGCCTAGATATTCATTTCCTAAATTCATGCCTCCTGAAAATACGGTTGCTTGATCGATTAAATAAATTTTACGATGGTTACGATAGTTAATATAGTTACGAAATGGCATTTGAAAAATGGGCATAAAAAAATGAACTTCACCACCGGCTTGTCTAAGTGCTTTAAAATAACGTTGGTATGTATAGACTTTTAAAGAGCCAAGCGCATCAATTAAAACTTTAACTTCAATACCTTGTTCGGCTTTTTGGGTTAACAAATCTAATAAGGATTCGGTCAGAGTGTCTTTTTGAAAGACATAGGTTGCTAAATAAATAGAACAATGAGCATTTTTAATTGCATGAAACAAGGCATTATATGCTTCAATGCCATCAGTATAAAGGCTTACAGCATTGTTAGAAGTCGGTTCTGGTACCCCTAAATTAGACAATAGATCACTTAATGGTTTGGCTTTTTGAATGGGTTTTTGCTGAATATTTTGAGGTCGGAAAAGGGGCTTTTCCCACTTTTTATGACGCTTTCTAATGCCAAATAAAAAGAAAAATGGTACTGCAATATATGGGACGAGTAAAATCGCAAAAACCCAAGCTAACATCGAGGTAGGGCGCTGTTTTTGGTCAATAAGATATAACACAAAGCTGACAACCATCAGTTGTGAGATCAAAATAGCAATTTGGCCAGTTAAAAGATTCATTAGCATGCGTGTATCACGTGGTTTTGATCAATGGTGTCATTTGTTAGTATAAGCTTTTAAATATTCAAATGAAACAACTTAAAGGAATTTTATAATGCAAATAACGATCAAAGTTGATACTGTAAGACGTGGCATGTATGATATTACTCCAATGATTAACCATGAGTTAAGAAAATCTTGTCACATAAACACTGGGGTTTGCCATTTGTTTTGCCAACATACAAGCGCCTCTTTAACTATTTGTGAGAACCAAGATCCAGAAGTTAAACGAGATATGGAGGTCTTTTTGTCTGAATTAGTTATTGATGGCGATGACCGATTTGAGCATCAAGCAGAAGGGCCTGATGATATGCCGGCACATATTCGGACCATGTTAACAAATCATAATTTGACAATCCCTGTGATTAATGGCCAATTAGGCTTAGGGACATGGCAAAGCATTTATCTTTATGAACATCGAACAAGCCCACATTGCAGAAGCATTGTTTTAACATTTATCGCTAGTTGAGCATGTGGAGTGACACTTAAGTGCTATTAGGTTGCGAGTATATTAATAATAAGGTGGTCGGGACGGCGGGATTTGAACCCACGACCTCTAGCGCCCCATGCTAGCGCGCTACCAAGCTGCGCCACGCCCCGAATCAAGACTAAAGGCGACAATGTTATGATAAAATCAAGTGTATTGATTATGATTTTGTTTGGTTTCAACGGTTTCAGTTTCGCCTAAACGCTCATCCATTTTTCTCATTTCTGCAGCCATTGCTGTGGCACCGACACAGCTTAATGCGCCAGTAACAAAAGCGCCTTTTAATAATTTCTTTAATGCATTCATTGCTTGCATAATATTTTACTCCATTTATTATCATTTTTAACGATTATTAATTTTCTAAAATTGCTCATTTCACCATAAACATCATGTGACTTGATTAGGCATTCAATCAAATCAGGTCGCATGTAATTTAATTAAGAGATTCTAAGGAATCAAAAATTGTGTTTGAGCAACATACAGTGACAAATTCTGTACATCTATAACAAGTGTTGCTCTATGAACGGGTATATTTATAACAAAAATAGACTCAAAAAAAAACCAATCTTGGTTAAAAAGTTTGTTTTTTAATAAAAGTGGTGTTGTTTGGTAAATCTGTGTTAATCAAATTGTGGATAATAGCCTTTTAAAGGCTTGGCAGTAACGTTGAAATACCATGTCAACAGTCACTTGTTCATACATATCTTTAATTTGGCACATGGGTAATCGCGCCATTCCACAGGGGTTGATTTTGTTAAAAGGGGTTAAATCCATAGCGGTGTTAATCGCGATGCCATGATAAGTACGGCCATTTTTTACGCGGAGTCCTAATGAAGCAATTTTGGCTCCTTGCACATAAAGTCCTGGCGCATCATGACGACGTGTTGCATTAATTTGGAATGTTTGTAACATGTCAATACCGGCTTGTTCAATTAAAAATACAAACTTTTTGATGCCAATACGTTGACGTTTTAAGTTAAATAAAAAGTAAATAACTGCTTGACCAGGTCCATGGTAGGTTACTTGTCCACCACGGTCGGTATGGCAAATGGGAATAGGGTCAGGGTTTAAAAGGTGCTCCGAGCGGCCATGACGTCCTTGTGTAAAGACTGCCGGATGTTGTACAAGCCATAATTGATCTGGAGATGATGCATCAGAGTGCATTGTTTGACGTTTCATTGCTTCATAAACAATCGGGTAAGGGGTCAGGTCCCAATGTTGAATGGTCAAGGTCATTTGCGTTATAACACCATATGAATTTGTTTATGATCCGATAACGTTTTATAGAGAGTATCAAGCTGTTCTTTACTCGTTGCGGTAAATGTGGCAGTAATGGAAATATAATTGCCATTTTTACTTTCTTTAGTATGAAAATCGATTTTTTCAGGATCGTCAATATGTGCTTCTAAGGTTGATAGTACAAATTCAACGATTTTTTTATCCGGATCAGCCATAATTTTAATGGGAAATTTACAAGGAAACTCAAATCCTTTTTGTCCAGTTGTTGGTGTCATATGTTGATTCCTTTTGCTTGTCAGTATTAACGAAATAGACGTTGCCAAAGACTGGCGCGTTGAATTGAATTTTGCGCATATAGTGCTATTTTGGCAAGGGTTTTATCTTGATCAGTTTGTACAACTAAATGCCCGACAGGTTGATTTTCTGTGATCGGCGCATGAATTCCTTTTTTTAAAGTTAATTTATAAACCAACTCATCAACCAGTGATTTACGGAGTGTTTGTGTCACTGTGTAAGGATGGAATACTTCTAATGTTGCATCAAGATTTTTTGCATTTTGTATTTTATCTGCAGATATGCTGAAAGTGTCACCTTTTTGGTAAAATACTTTATTAGTGTAGTGTGTAAAAGCTACCCGCAATAAGCGGCTGGCATCTAAAGCACGTGCAGCTGGGGATGGTGCTCCAAGAACCACTGCTGTATAACGTGTTTTATTGCGTTTAGCCGTAGCAATCAAGTTATAGCCAGCTGCTTTAGTGTAACCAGTTTTCATGCCATCGGCACCATCAAACTCTTTTAAAATGACGTTTCGGTTTAATTGTTTAATGTCATTCCATGTGAATTGATTTTTTGAATAAATTTTAAAAATATCTGGAAATTGCTTGATAAAGGCTCGACT
>CAZAJS010000035.1:0-11494 GCA_964485635.1 uncultured Francisellaceae bacterium | reverse complement strand
TGAGTTTCAGGCTGTTGGTGAGGCCATTTATGACATTTCTGATGACGAATCTGCTGTTATTATTGGTACAACAATTGATGAATCAATGGGCGATTCCATTCGTATTACCGTTGTGGCAACAGGTTTTGAAACAGCTGATGCATTATAAAACATTATGTGAATGATAAAGGAGAAAATAAATGCTTATTGGGGTCCCAACAGAAATTAAAAATAGTGAATATCGTGTCGGTTTAACACCTGATAGTGTCCATGAGCTTGTTTCTCACGGCCATACTGTCTACATTCAACATAATGCTGGCGCTCGGATTGGATTTTATGATACAGATTATCAAGCAGTAGGCGCTGAAATTTTACCGGATGCGCAAGCGATTTTTGATCAATCTGAAATGATTGTGAAAGTCAAAGAACCCCAACCGGATGAATGCCGCATGCTTAAAGCAAATCAATTGCTTTTTACTTATTTGCATTTAGCTCCCGATCCGCAGCAAACACAGTTATTAATGGATTCTGGTTGTAGTGCAATCGCATATGAAACTGTGACAGATCAGCATGGGCACTTGCCATTATTAACGCCCATGAGTGAAGTGGCAGGGCGATTATCAGTTCAGGCGGGCGCTGCTTGTTTAGAGTGCCATGCCGGAGGTAGTGGTATTTTATTAGGTGGTGTGCCGGGTACAAAGCCTGCTAATGTGGTTGTGATAGGTGGTGGTGTTGTTGGTTTAAATGCCATCAAAATTGCTTTAGGGATGCAAGCAAATGTAACGGTCTTAGATAATTCTTTGCCTCGATTGCGAGAATTGAATGATTTATTTGGTGCTGAACTTAGAACACTTTATTCAAACAAGGCAAATTTACAATCAGCTGTTTCTAATGCAGACCTTGTCATTGGGGCTGTATTAATTCCAGGCGCTGCTGCACCCAAACTCATTACACATGAGCATTTGCAATCAATGCGTGCTGGATCGGTCTTAGTTGATGTTGCGATTGATCAAGGTGGGTGTTTTGAGACTTCACATGCCACGACGCATCAACAGCCAACTTATGAAATTGATGGTGTGATTCATTACTGTGTTGCCAACATGCCAGGAGCGGTTTCAAAAACAGCGACTAAAGCATTGAACAATGCGACTTTGCCATTTGTTGTCAAATTAGCGAATCAAGGACGACAAGCATTAATTAATGATCCACATTTACGCAATGGTTTGAACGTTCACCAGGGCCAAATCACCTGTCAAGCTGTGTCGAATGCCTTAAACTTATCTTATGTTGATCCATTAGAAGCTCTTGAATAATATTAAAAGCAATTTGTTTTTACAAACCGCTTTTAATTCAACAACATCAATGTTGTTTGTAGTCTGTGATTAATCAAAGTGATTTCATTTATGATATTTTTTGTTGCCAATTATCTTTAAGTGTGACAACGCGATTAAAAACTAATTGATTTTTTTCAGGATCATGCTCTTTTAAATCTGTACAAAAATATCCAACGCGGTTAAATTGAAAGTGTTTTTCTGCCGTTGTTGTCAATAAACTAGGTTCAACTTTAACATGTTTGAGTACTTGGCATGAATTAGGATTTAAAGCCTGTTCAATATCATCACAAGCTGCTGGGTTTTCAATATTAAATAATCGATCATATAATCGAACTTCAGCCTCACAACAATTATTCGCATCTACCCAATGAATAATCCCTGCCGGCTTTTTGCCATCTTCTGGTTTTTTACCGCCTAATGTCTCAGGTAAGTAGTGACATTTTAACTCACAAATATTGCCTTGTTCATCAGTAATGACATCGTCACACTCAATCACATAAGCATTCATTAAACGAATACGACCACCTTGCGTTAATTTTTTATAGCCTTTAGGTAAAGGCGACATATAATCATTTTGATCAATATAAATTTGTTGAGAAATGGTAATATCACGGCGACCAAAATCAGCATTTTGAGGATGGTTTGGGACATTTAGCGTCTGAGGTACTAACCCTTGTATCGTGACTAATAAAGGTTTAAGAACAGCATACCGACGTGGGGCTTTTTGATTCAAATCACTCCGGACACACTCTTCAAAGATTGACATATCGGTAATTGAATTTTGTTTAGAAATTCCCACAGTTTCACAAAGTGATTTAATTGATTCAGGGGTAAAGCCTCTTCGACGTAGTCCACAAAGCGTTGGCATTCTGGGATCATCCCAGCCATCAACCCAACCCCGTTCTACTAAATGTCGCAATTTGCGCTTGCTTGTAATCGTATAGTTTAAATTTAATCGTGAAAATTCAATTTGGCGTGGTGGACGTTTAAAGTTGCATTGCTTGACAACCCAGTCATATAATGGGCGATGGTCCTCAAATTCAAGCGTACACAATGAATGTGTAATGCGTTCAATCGCATCAGATGCCGGGTGTGTGAAATCATACATTGGATAAATATTTAAAGTTTTATTCAAATGGGGATGTTTGACTTTTTTGATACGATATAAAGCCGGGTCACGCATGTTCATATTAGCAGAAGCCATGTCAATTTTTGCACGCAGTGTACAATAACCTTCTTCAAACTCACCATCTTTCATACGATGAAACAAATCTAAATTCTCTTGAACAGAACGATCTCGGTATGGGCTATTACGGCCGGCTTGTTTCAATGTGCCACGATATTCACGAACTTGTTCGGCTGATAAATGACACACATAAGCATCCCCTTGTCGAATAAGCTGGCAGGCGAGTTCAAAAAGTTGATCAAAATAATCCGAGGCAAAATATAAATGTTGTTGCCAATCGTAGCCTAACCATTGAATATCTGATTGAATGGCATTGACATATTCAACAGATTCATTTTCAGGGTTTGTATCATCAAAACGTAAGTGACAAGGACCACGTCGATAATGTTGCGCAATTTCAAAATTCAAGCAGATTGCTTTCGCATGGCCAATGTGTAAATAACCATTAGGTTCAGGGGGAAAACGCGTAATGATTTGGCCATCATTTTTGTTATTTTCTAAATCTTCATTAATAATATTTAAAATAAAATTTGTTTTATGGGCATTTGAATTAATCATGATTGGTTCCTTACGATCGACATGATTATTATTTTAATGGGCTAATGGTTGGATCTCAACTTAAAAGTTAAAGCAAATTCATTTTTTCCTTGTTTTATTGTTATTTTGACGCACGATTGATAAAACTATTTTTTTCACCATGATTAATCATGAAAAAACAGCTAAATTTTGTTATCATGGATAATAATTTAAAGTTCTATATCAATAGATCAAGTAAGTGATTTTTTATGACAAAACCAATTAAAGCCGTTTCATTATTATCAGGCGGGCTTGATTCCATGCTAGCGACTAAAGTGATTCAAGATCAAGGAATTCATGTAGAAGCAATTAATTTTTTCACAGGCTTTTGTGTTGAAGGTCATACCCATGCTATTCGCAAACAAGATCAAGAAAAACAAAAACGGAATAATGCCCTATGGGTTGCTGAACAATTAGGTATCAAATTACACATTATTGACGTTATTGAAGAATATAAACAAGTGGTTTTAAATCCTAAGCATGGTTATGGTGCTTATATGAATCCTTGTTTAGATTGTAAAATGTTTATGGTCTCGCGAGCAAAAGAATGGGCTAAAGCCAATGGATTTGATTTTATTATCACTGGCGAAGTCATAGGGCAACGACCAATGTCGCAACTGAAAACAAAAATGCAACAGGTTGCTGAAGAAAGCCAATCAGAAGATATTTTATTACGTCCTTTAAGTGCAAAAAATTTACCCCCTACAAAACCAGAACAAAATGGATGGGTAAATCGTGAGGAACTCTTTGGATTTAATGGCCGTAATCGGAGTGGACAACAAATTCCATTAGCCAAAAAGTATGGTTTTAAGGATTATTCAACGCCAGCAGGCGGTTGTTGTTTTTTAACAAATCCACATTATTCCAATAAATTAAAAGATCTATGGGAAAACCGACCTGGTCAAAAAGACTATGATTTTGATGATATTATGTTACTGAAAGTCGGACGTCATTTACGACCGAAAGCGCATTTTAAATTAATCATTGGCCGAGAAGAAGGGGAAAATCGTTATTTAAATGGCTATAAACAACAATTTATTGCCATCACAGTTGACTCACATCCAGGGCCTTTAGCGCTAGTTGATGGGACTTTAAAAGACGTTGATGATGAACATTTAGCTGGTCAAATCATGGCGCGTTATTCACAAGGAAAGGATCAGCCAGCCGTGACAATCACGATTCATTATCCCAATAAAACCCAACGTACTTTTGATGCTACACCATTGACACCTGAACAAATTGATCAGTCATGGCAGGTTTAACAATGACTCAGACAATTAAAACCCTTGATTTAAAACAATTGCTTTGTCCAATGCCTGTGATCCGAACACAGAAAGCCGTTGAGCAGTTACAAACTGATGAAATGTTAAAAGTAATTTGTACTGATCCTGGCACGCAGCATGATATTCCTGCTCTATGCCGTGTCAATGGATATCACCTCGTTGCAACACAACAGCAAGATCAAAATTATATTTTTTACGTAAAAAAGGATACCATATCATGATTGATCAAAAATTATTGTCCATTTTAGTTTGTCCAGCCTGTAAGGGGCCATTAGTTTATGATAAACAACATCAACGATTAATTTGCAAAGCAGAAAAGCTGGCATACCCCATCGAAAATGGCATTCCTGTTATGTTAATCGAATCTGCAGAAAAATTATCACTTGAAACCGTGGATGCGTTATGAGTGTCAAACGTCATATTATTATTCCTGCTCGATTAAAATCGACGCGTTTACCAGAAAAACCCCTACGATATATTGGCCACGAGCCTATGATTGTTCATGTTTATCGGCAAGCATTAAAATGTGGTTTTGATTCCGTATGTGTGGCAACAGATGATGCAAAAATTGCAGCATGTATCGAAAATATAGGGGGGCAAGTCGTCATGACAAGCTCACAACACACGTCAGGAACTGCACGGTTAGCAGAAGTGGCCCATCAAAAAAATTATCATGACATGGATATTATTGTGAATATTCAAGGGGATGAGCCATGCATTCCACCAACCAATGTGCAACAGGTTGCCCAGCTGTTAGAATCTGACGCACAAGTCCCAATTGCAACATTAAGTGAACCGATTCATGACATTGACTCAATTTTTGACTCAAATTGTGTTAAAGTCATTGTTAATCATCAAGGGCATGCGCTTTACTTTAGTCGTGCACCCATTCCTTGGCAAAGAGGCTCGTTTGAAAAATCAAATGCTTTAGCAACCCAAAAGCTAGCTGGTTATCAACGACATATTGGCTTATACGGTTATCGAGCCCATTTTTTAAAAGCATTTGACCAGCTTGATACCTGTTTGCTTGAAGATTATGAAGCACTTGAACAGTTGCGTTTTTTATGGCATGGATATACCATAACTGTAGCGTCAGCAAATGCTGCCACACCACCAGGGGTGGATACTGAAGCAGACTTGAATCGTGTCTGTCAATGGCTTGAAAATTCTAATGACAACCAACAATAATAATGGAGTAAATAAATCATGATTTTTTCACAACAACCAACATATATTAAACCAATTGCTGATCAAGAATCTGAATTAAAAGGATTGATTGCTGGGCTTGATGATTATTTGGTTAGCCCGATTGCAAAGGTTGATTACAAAACCGAAGGCAATAAAGCGGTTATTAAGCTAAATAATGGGATTACATTGTTAGCAAAAATCAGTGATACACAAGATAAAATGTTTCAATTATTTCAAGTTCGTGGAGAAAATCGTTTAGAAATAACAAGTACTTTATTTGAACAAAACTTATCTTAAATTCAATATTAAGCATTTGGATCGAGTGCTTATCTTTACGGAATAACACACAATTATCAATTATTTAATTGATCTGTTGTAATCACTTGAGCTAATCGGCTTAGATGATTCAATGAAGATTGATGCGTTTGCATGTCAGCTGCAGCGCAAGCATCTGAGATAATAGTAACGTAATAGTCACGGTCATGGGCTTCTCGGGCTGTTAGTTCGACCGTCATATTAGTTGATACCCCGCTAATATAAAGTGTATCAATCTGATTAGCGGATAAAACGCTTGTTAAATCAGTGTTATAAAAAGCACTAATCCGATGCTTAATTACGACCTTATCTTCAGGAGCTAATGCTAAGTCGGTTAAAAAATCAGTCCCCCATGCTCCTAATTGTAATGCTCTAAATTTTGGTGCTTGACTAAAAATAGGTGATTGACTTGGGCATTCACAATAATTTGGCGAAAAGCCGACTTTAACTGCAATAATCGGTATTTGATGCTCACGTGCCCAAGCAATGGCATGATTTGCTTTTTCAACTGTCAGATGTGATTCAATCATTGTACTGCTGTGACTAAGTTTACCTTCAGGGTGGCAAATATCATTAATAAAATCGATAACAAGTAATGCTGAACTATGTGTCATAAAAAAACTCCTTACAAAAGCGGATGAGTCGTTTCCTAGAAAAAATTGGTGTTTTTCATATAAAATGCTACACTAAAATAGAGAATAAATAAATAGCCAAATTGAAAGGAGTTTATCATGAGCGCAAAAAAATTACATACTGATGCTGCCCCATCTGCCATTGGCCCTTATTCACAAGCAATGGTGATTAACGGAATGGTTTACACTTCAGGTCAATTACCTTTAACAACTGAAGGCCAGTTTGCTGGAGATGATATTGAAACTCAAACACACCAAATCATGAAAAATATCCAAGCAATTTTAAATGCGGCAGGATCCTCATTAGATCATGTCGTTAAAACAATGTGTTTTATTGCTGATATGAATGAATTCGCAACGTTTAATAAAATTTATGAACAATATTTTAACCAAAGCATGCCAGCACGTTCTTGTGTTGAGGTAGCACGTTTACCGAAAGATGCTCGTATTGAAATTGAAGTCATTGCATTTGTTTCTGAGTCAGCACAAGACCCTGAATTTTTATAATTTTCTAATTAAAGTGTATCTATTGTTTAGGTTGTATGAGACAAATGAAATCACTGATACAACCACAATATAGCCATTTAGATAATAGATCATCTAAAAAGATGTATCTTCTTAATCATCAAATAAAAAGGTTTTAGACAATATGCAATCAACTTATGATGCTGTGATTATTGGCGCGGGCGCTGCTGGATTAATGTGTGCGATTGAAGCAGGGAAACGGCAACGTCGAGTATTAGTCATTGATCATGCAAATAAAGTTGGCAAAAAAATTTTGATGTCAGGCGGCGGTCGTTGTAATTTTACAAACTATCATGTCAATCCAAGTTGTTATCTATCTGCGAACCCACACTTTTGTAAATCAGCTTTGAAGCGTTATACACAATGGGATTTCATTCAGCTTGTTGAAACTTATCAGATTGCTTATCATGAAAAAACATTAGGGCAACTTTTTTGTAATAATAAAGCAAAGTCAATTGTCAATATGCTATTAACAGAATGCCAACGTTATGGTGTGACCGTTGAATTATATACCTCAGTGACATCAATAAAACAACAAGGTAACCAGGGCTTTTTGATCACCATTCACACCGGTCAAGCAATTGCCTGTTCAAGTCTTGTTATTGCCACAGGGGGGCGATCGATTCCGACAATGGGAGCAACAGGGTTTGGTTATGATGTCGCTAACCAATTTGATTTACCTGTCTTACCGCAAAGAGCAGGGCTTGTGCCTTTCACTTGGTCGGCTGAAGAAAAAGCAACCTATCAAAACTTAAGTGGCATTGCAGTTGCTGCCTATGTTCAAGACCAACGTGGAACCATGTTTCACGAGCAGCTTTTATTTACACATCGTGGATTAAGTGGTCCTGCTATTTTGCAGATATCATCTTATTGGCAACCGGGTGAGGCCATTTATATTACATTGGTTCCTGAAATTGATCTTTTTGAATCATTGCTAGAAAAAAAACAAACAACACCACGAATGAATGTTAGAAATGCTTTAAACGCTTTTTTGCCTAAACGACTGATTGACTGCTTTATTGAACCTAACATCAGTGAAAAAACATTAGCCAATATTCCAGATAAGCAGTTAAAACACGTCGCTGAATGTTTTACGAATTGGGTCTTTGTCCCTACAGGAACAGAAGGCTATAAAACAGCGGAAGTTACACTAGGCGGAGTTTGTACTGATGCCTTATCATCTAAAACAATGGCAACTAAAAATGTTGATCAATTATATTTCATCGGTGAGGTTGTTGATGTAACAGGGTGGCTAGGTGGGTATAATTTTCAGTGGGCGTGGTCATCAGGTTGGGCTGCTGGGCAAGTTATCTAACCATCGATAAATAACGTTTTTAAGTCCCACAAAATGTTCGCCTGATTTTTTGCTTATCTGTTGGTGGCATCGTATAGGCTTGTTGAACCGGAATTTGATAAGGATTTGTCACAGCCTTTAATAACTTATTAAATGGCTCAAAATTCGCATCGTGCTCAGCGGCATCAATAGCTTGTTCAACTAAATGGTTGCGTGGAATCATAACCGGATTAGTTTGTCTTAATTGTGCTAAAAGTCGGTGTTGACTGATGGTTTGTTTCGATAATTGAGTTTGCCAACGTGCCAGCCAATCATGCCATTGAGGATGAGTCAACAAAAGACCATTCAACCATGGTTGATGATTTTTTTCAGGATCAAGCCAATGGGTTAATCCAATAAATGTATTCGTAAAATCTGATTGTGTTTGTTGCATTAATGTTAACAAATCATCTACTAATGTGTGATTGTCCACACACTGATCTTGCAAGCCAATTTTTTGTAACATCAAATGATACCACGCTTGTTGATATTGCGGTTGAAATTCTGCAAGCAATGTATTGGCTATTGTTATCCCCTCAGTACTGGTTGTCCCTAATAAATCCATTAATGCCTCAGCAAGACGACCTAAATTCCATTGGGCTATGTGAGGTTGATTTTCATAGCGATATCGGCCAAATCGGTCAATTGAACTAAATACAGTCTCTGGATGATATTCGTCCATAAATGCACAAGGACCATAATCAAGCGTTTCACCACTAATCGCACTATTATCCGTATTCATCACACCATGAATAAAACCAACAGACATCCATTTTGCTATCAAATTAGCCTGTAAAGATATGATTTTTTCAAGTAATGCCTGATAAGGTGCACTCGTATGACGCAGATCCGGAAAATGTCTTTCAATGACATAATCAGCTAATTTTTTCACCATGTTTGTTCCACCATAAACCGCAGCATATTCAAACGTCCCAATACGAATATGACTTTTAGCGACTCGAGTCAACACACCACCTGGTGATAACTGATGCCTTTGTATTGATTGTCCTGTTGCGATGGCGGCTAAGGCACGGGTTGTTGGAATATTGAATGCTTCCATAGCTTGGCTTATCAAATATTCACGTAATACAGGCCCTAAAGGGCTACGACCATCACCACCCCGAGAAAATTCTGTTGGGCCACTGCCTTTTAATTGAATATCAAATGGTTGACCATTTGTATCTAGAAAAGTTCCTAATAAAACAGCTCGGCCATCACCTAATTGAGGAACAAAATGGCCAAATTGATGCCCCGCATACGCTAATGCCAAATACTCACTATTTTCAAGTTTTTGATTGCCCGAAAAAATTTGTTGAATTTGATCAATGTTTAACTGATGTAAACCAAGCTGTTGTGCTACTGGTTCATTCCAAGCAATAAGTTTAGGGCATAAGGTTGGTGTTAGACTCGTTTTTGAATAAAATAGTGATGGTAATGTTTGATAAGATAAATTTGAATGAAGTCGATGATATAATGTCAATGAAATTCCTTATATTACTTTAATACCGCGGACAAGTCGGGTCAATGTGCAGTGCCCAAGCATCAATGCCACCTGTCAGATTAAACACAGATTCTGCCCCATAATGTTTTAAATATGCCACAATGTGGGCACTACGAATGCCATGATGACACATAACAATAACAGGGCAGTGATGTTGATCAATCCATGAATCAAATACATCTAATTGCCCATTAAAGGGGCAATGAATCGCTTCAGGTAATTGACAAACGGCTAATTCGTTTGGTTGTCGCACATCAATTAATTGATAGTCAAGATGGTGCTGTCGATAATAGGCGAATGTCTTAACATCTAAACAAGGTAAATCCATGTGATTTTTTTAAACGCTTAGCTAATGATGGTACTTCCACTGTAACTTAATTGATTGCTATCAGACAAGCTATTTAAATCATCGGGATTTTATTCACTCACCTGCAATATGGACTTGGGATAATTTCAAAGATCCTATCTGAATCGCGCCATTTTTACAAATATCTGACCCTATTGTATCAATTTGCTGCAATAAATCTGCCATATTCCCTGCCATAGTAAAATTATCAATCGGGTGTTGGATGACACCATTTTCAATCCAATAACCGCTGGCACCTTGAGAATAATTCCCCGTATTTAAATCTAATCCTTGTCCCATAACAGAATCAATCATCACACCCTGTGATATTTGTTGAATCATGGATGCTTGTGCCATGGTATTTTTTGATGTAATGAGGACATTACTAATGCCACCGGCATTACCGGTTGTTTCTAAACCAAGCTGTCTGGCTGAATAACTACTTAATAAATAACGCTGTAAGATGCCATTTTTGACAATAAAACTACGTCTCATGGCAACTCCCTCATTATCATAAGGACGTGAGCCTAACCCATCTGGTAAATAAGGGTCTTCAATAATACTTAAATGATTTGGGCAAACAAATTGGCCTTGTTTTTGATATAAAAATGTCGCTTGTTGATATTGCTTTTGTCCACTAATTCCTTGAAGCAACGCCCCAATAAATTGTTTTGCAACACTGGGTGTGACAATAACGGGGTAATTGCCAGTTACCACTTTTTGAGGGTTAAGCCGGGCTTTTAATTGATTAACAGCTTCATTAGCAATGGTTTGTTGACTCGGCCATTGTTGAGCGCTTCTTGTAACAAACATTGCCTGGCCACTTTGCATTCCATCAGCTTGATCATGCCCAATCACTGACAAGCTAATACTGGTTGTTGTCTCTGGATAAACATCCATAAATCCATGGCTATTGGCATAACCTTGCCAGCTAATGTTAAAATCAAAGGACAAACCTTCAGATGCATCAACCGCTGGATCATCACATGCTAGCTTTTCACAGTTTTTCGCCCAAGCAATCATGGTATTAAAATCAATATTAAATGATTGTTTTGTTAAAAAGGGTAATTGAACGACTGGGTTTGCTAGGGCCGTTTTCGATACTAATCCTGCAAAAGGGTCAGGTTGAGTATGATGGGCAATTTGGCAGGCATGTTGGATAATACGTTGGATACTTTGCTGACTAATATCTGTTGTATGTGCCGTTCCTGTTTTGTGTTGGTCAAATACAGAAACTGATAAGTCTTGTCCATGGCTATTATCAATTGTTTCAACATGCCCATTGCGAATATAAAC
>CAZAJS010000034.1:0-11566 GCA_964485635.1 uncultured Francisellaceae bacterium | reverse complement strand
CAACAGACTTATCTAAGTCAAATGTTCAAGCGAATTTTTCTGATCATAAACCATTTGTGATTAATACAAATGTATTTAAAAATGTTAAGATTTCACCAGTTAATGGGGCAATTATTGGCTTAGCATTAAAAGATTATCCAATTAGTACTGAAAACCAAAATCCCTTGCCTTTATTAACTAATCAAGATGATCAATACTATATTGCTCAAAATAAATTAATCGTCAATGGCAAACCAACAACAGTCACATTTTCAAAGCATAATATTCAACAAAAAGATCACAAAACAATCGTAACGTTAGTTGGTCAAGTCGATGATTTAACAATTACAAAGCGTTATGTTTTTAATCAGGACAATTATGCCATTGATGTTTCTCAAACGGTTCAAAACAACGGTCAAAGTCATGTTGAGGTTCAAAATCAAAATACATTAGTAAGAAGAACTGATCCTGATTCAGGTAGCTTTAGTATTTTTAATCCATCAAGTTTTACGTTTAAAGGTATTGCCTTATCATCTGATGCTGATAAATTCCAAAAAATTGATTTTAGTTCATTGTCTCAAGATCAAAAGAAAATAGATATTACGACACCTAGTGGCTGGGCAGCTATGGTTCAGCATTATTTCTTAAGTGCTTGGGTTCCTGCTACAAAAGATCAGTCAGATTTATCTGTGTTTGCTCAATCAAGTCAAACAGACAACCAATTTGAAACAGGGACACAAAGCCAAGTTCTAACGCTTCAACCAAATCAAGAGCAAACCTTTGATAGCCAGCTTTATGTTGGGCCCATTATTAAGCAAAATTTAGCAGCTGTTGCGCCACATCTAGATTTGACACTTGACTATGGTATTTTATCGTTTATTTCAGTGATTGTATTTTGGTTAATGAGCCATATCCATAGTGTCGTTGGCAACTGGGGATTAGCCATTATTTTAGTAACGCTTGTTATTAAAATGATTTTTTATCCATTGTCAGCTAAAAGCTATCGTTCAATGGCGAAAATGCGATTATTGCAACCAAGAATTAAAAAATTACAGGAGATGTATAAAGAAGACCGACAAAAGCTTGGTCAGAAAATGATGGCGCTTTATCGGGAAGAGAAAGTTAACCCATTAGGCGGCTGTCTGCCAATTTTGGTGCAAATTCCAGTATTTATTGCGCTATACTGGGTATTAATGGAAAGTGTTGAGTTGCGGCAAGCACCATTTATTTTCTGGATTCAGAACTTATCAGCGAAAGATCCTTACTATGTGTTACCAGTATTAATGGGGCTTTCAATGCTTGTTCAACAGCGACTTAATCCAGCTGCTACGGACCCAACACAAGCTAAAATTATGATGATTTTACCAGTGGTCTTTACATTCTTCTTTGCAGCATTTCCATCTGGTTTAGTTTTATACTGGTTAACGAATAACGTATTAAGTATTTTACAACAATGGTATATAACAAAAACTTATACGGCGAAGTTAAAACATAAATCATAGTTTGTGCTAGCGAACTATGGTTTGATAAGGAGGTTTATCATGAAAGTCAATATTAAGCAAAATAATAAAGGGCAATCGTATATTGAAGTCAATAAATTTGGCTATGATTTATTGCAAGACCCTATTTTAAATAAAGGAACATCATTTCGGGAAGATGAATTAGATCGATTCAAAATTCGTGGTTTAGTTCCTCCTTATAAATCAACGCTTTCTGAAAAAGTTGTGGAGATTTATCATATTCTGCAAGAAAAATCATCTTTGTTAGAAAAACATATTTATTTACGTTCATTACAAGATCGTAATGAAACCTTATTCTATGCATTAATGGCAAAATATACATCTGAAATTATGCCATTGGTTTATACACCAGTTGTTGGTGAGGCTTGTCAAAAATATAGTAAAATTTTCCGTCGTCCACGGGGATTATTTTTAAGCTATCAAGACATTGATCATTTAGATGACATTTTATCAGATTCCCATTTTGATGATGTCCGAGCGATTGTTGTATCAGATGGTGAACGTATCTTAGGACTCGGTGATCAAGGTGCTGGAGGAATGGGAATTCCGGTTGGAAAATTATCTTTATATACAGCTTGTGGCGGTATTGCACCGAATCAAACGTTGCCGATCTTATTAGATATGGGAACAGATAATGAAGAACGGTTAAATGATCCACTTTATATTGGCGCTCGTCATAAACGAATTCGTGGTCAAGAGTATGATCGTTTCGTTGATTGTTTTGTCAAGGCAGTGAAAAAACGTTTCCCACATGTATTATTGCAATGGGAAGATTTTGCCCAACAAAATGCGTTGCGTTTATTAGAAAAATACAAAGATCAATTATGTACTTTTAATGATGATATTCAAGGTACTGCATCAGTCGTGTTAGGGACTTTAATTGCTGCGGCTAATGTAGTTAAAACACCATTGAAAGA
Organism: uncultured Francisellaceae bacterium; assembly: GCA_964485635.1. Taxonomy (GTDB): domain Bacteria; phylum Pseudomonadota; class Gammaproteobacteria; order Francisellales; family Francisellaceae; genus CAZAJS01. The sequence goes on along the minus strand of CAZAJS010000034.1, from coordinate 9,150 downwards.
CCAAAAAATTGTGGTAGTTGGTGCTGGTTCTGCTGGTGTAGGGATTAGTAACTTGATTGTTGAAGCCATGGTTGATAAAGGTTTGACAAGACAACAAGCAAGAGATCAAATTTATTTGATTGATCGAGAAGGTTTGATTGTCGAAGATCGACCTTGCAAAGACTTTCAAAAACCATTTGCAAAGCCGCATGCTCATGTAGCTGATTGGGAAGCTGAAGACCATAAGAAAATTTCTTTACTAGATACGGTGGCTCATAGCCAAGCCACCATGATTATTGGTGTATGTGGTCAAGGTGGCATGTTTACTGAATCTGTGATTAAACAAATGGCAAAAAATACAGCTCGTCCAATTGTTTTCCCATTGTCAAATCCAACGGCAAATGCAGAAGCTGAACCGAGCCAAATTATGGATTGGACAAATGATCAAGCAGTGGTTGGTACAGGAAGTCCATTCCCAGAATATTATTATAAAGGGGCATTAAGACGGGTGGATCAAGTGAATAACTCGTATATTTTCCCAGGTATGGGGCTTGGTGTCATTGCTGTTGAATCACATCGTGTGACAGAACATATGTTTATTACAGCGGCCCGAGCGTTAGCAAGTTGTTCTCCGTCAGTTGATGATAAAGATGCAAATCTATTACCTGATTTAAAAGAAGTTCGTCGTGTATCACGGACCATTGGAATCGCTGTGGCTAAAGAAGCGATTGAAAATGGTTTAACTGATTATGATAAGAATTTACCAGAATCTGACATTGAACAAATTGTTGATGCAGCAATGTGGCAGCCTGAATATTTGCCTTATCGTTTGCCTGGTGAAACATTTGAATAAATTACTTGATCATTAAAAAATATCAATCCTCTATTTTAAGTATTTTAAGCCACTGTTGTGGCTTTTTTTATGCTATTAAAGCAATGACCTATATTGTTGATAAAACGTTGCATCAGCCCCCTTTTAAAAAGCAAATAAGGCAATATTGGAATCAAGTGAAGGGTGACTTAAGTCGTTGGAGAGTATTATCATCTGAAATCTGGTGACAAGTCACTAAACGAACATTGGATTAGTCTTCATACTCAGCACTAAATTGTAACCAATCTTGTGCTGGTAAAAAGTCCGTATAGAGTTTTTCTTCAGGGCTACCTGGTTCAGGTTGATAATTATAATGCCATTGAACGTTTGGCGGCATAGACATCAAAATGGATTCAGTTCGCCCGCCGGATTGTAAACCAAATTGTGTTCCTCGATCCTGAACTAAATTAAATTCCACATAACGGCCACGTCGGATCCATTGAAATGTCTTATGTTTGGCTTCAAAAGGTGTATTCATTCGTTTTTGAACGATAGGCAGATAGGCTTTTGTAAAATGATCTCCGACTGATTGCGTAAAGGCAAAGCACTTTTCCATCTCCCATTGATTTAAATAATCAAAAAATAAACCACCAATGCCGCGGTGTTCTTGACGATGAGGTAAATAAAAATAATCATCGCAAGCTTGTTTATAAGTGGTATAAAGGACTTCACCAAAGGGTTTACAGGCATTATAAGCTTGTTGATGCCAATAAACACAGTCCTCATGAAAGCCATAATAAGGTGTTAAATCAAATCCGCCACCAAACCACCAAACAGGCTCACAGCCAGCTTTTTCAGCAATAAAAAACCGAACATTCATATGACTGGTTGGTACAAAGGGATTATCTGGGTGAATGACCAGGGATACGCCCATAGCCTGAAAACGATAACCATTTAAATGACTTTTTTGTTTTAAAATAGCCTCAGGTAGTTCATCGCCTTGAATATGTGAAAAATTAACTCCGGCTTTTTCAAAAACGTTTCCATTTTCTAAAACACGTGTCAGTCCACCACCTTTACCATTACTATATTCCCAATGGTCCTTAATAAGCTCATAGCCATCTATTTGCGCTAACTGGTCACAAATTTGTGATTGTAAATTTAAAAAATAATGCTTGATCTGGTCAACCATTTTTTCCGTTGTCATAATAGTCCTACTCCCTGATTCAATCCATCAATTCGCGGTTACGATAACGATGGAAATTTGTGATGTCGATGATTTATATCAAACAATTGATTGACTTAAATTATTTAACGCCTAATTCACGGAGTCTTTCTTCAAGAAAGTCAGAGGCTTGGGGGTAGCGTTCAGATAAATAAACCGTGGGTTTTGGGTGAATGAAACAAGGGGTTGAGACACGGTCAGACCCATCGTCGTCAGCTGGTTTTTTGACTCGATGCGTTGTGGCAATGTATTGTTCTTGTAACATATCGCCGATATTGATAATGATTGATTGATTCTTATAGGGCACCTCATACCATTGTTCTGTAAAAGGTGAATAAACTTCTAAACCTGGAGCTGAAGCGCTTGGTAATAAGGTAATTAAATTAATGTCTTCATGGGCGGCTGCCCGAATTGAGTTTGGATCTTCTTGCCCAGAAAGGGCTGGATAATGTAAAATACGCAATAACGTTTGTTGATAATCAACCGTATCCGCTAGTTTACCGGGTAATTGTGCGGCAATGCTTGGATCCATATAATCATCAATCCATTGCAATAAGGTTTTTCCTAATTCAAATAGTTGATCAAACAACTGTTTGGCACGATCGGATACCTCTTTTGGATAACGTCCCCACGGGAAATATAAATGATAAAAATGTTTAATATCTTTACTATCTTGCCCTTTAGCTGTTTCTGAGATATCCATTGGAAAATAGCCATCTTGCTTTGCTTGATCAAATTGATAAGCTTTGACAGCATCTGACATCATAAAATCACGCCATTCTTGATAAATGGTCTCAATAAGCTGCCAGTCAATAGGATGGGTTTCTAAAACGCAAAATCCCGTATTTTTTAATGAATCGGTAAAACGTTTTGGGGCATCTTTTTGATAATAATCAACCGTTAAAACATCCATACAACTAAGCTCCTTTTTAAAATTAATATGTTGATTGATTCAATCTAGTTTCAATATAGCTGATTGTTTGGGCACAATGCAAAAATAAAAGTATGAATATAATTATCCTAATCCGTCTGCAAGACGTGATTGATAATGCCAAATAATTGCTTGCTTTAATTCATTCAGTTTACCATGGAAAAAATGGCCTGCTTGGCATTTAATAATGGTTGCTGTGGCATTGGTTTGGCAGCAAACAAAGTCAAATACGGCTTTGGGTGAAACCACTTCATCTTGATGGCCTTGAATAACACACCAAGGTACGTGTGGTTCAGCAAATTCAGTTAATGGAAAGTTAACCACTGCTGGAGCAATGGTAAGCAGCCCTGCCACATCTTGACGTTGGCTAGCCCCTTTATATGCCACGGATCCACCAAATGAAAAACCGGCTAATAACAATTGTTGGTCAGGGTTAGCCTGTTTCACATTATCTATGACAGCGGTTAAATCATCGACTTCTCCATTGCCATGGTCATAGGAACCTTGACTATTTTCAACACCTCGATAATTAAAACGAATGCAATGAATCCCTAAGTGACGAAAAGCACGACACACCGTTGTAACCACCTTATTATGCATTGTGCCTTGATATTGGGGGTGTGGGTGGCAAACAATGGCTGTTAAATGAGGATAAGCATTGATACGCGGTGATTCTTCAATGGCTTCAATGTTGCCAGCTGGTCCATGAATCGTAATTGGTTTCATATAAATGACTTACTAAAGCGTGTTAATGATCTTTATTATACCTAATTATAGCTATAATTCAGGGGTTAAATACGCCAAAAATCTTTTGTGAAAAGGACTAAAATGGTAAAAATTTCTAAACGACCAAATAACATGGCAATATCAAGTAACCAATAAACGGGAGTTGGTAATTGGCTAAAGTTGTTTCCAATATTCGCTAATCCGGGTCCGACATTCGATAAGCTAGCTACCGTGGCCGAAAAAGCTGTCTCGACATCCACATGAAAAGCCATAATTGCTAACCAAATGGCAAAAAATACCATGATATAAGCTGCAAAAAAGGCCATAACCCCCTGCATGATTCGATCAGAAACACTATTTTTTCCAAACTTAATATTAAATACCCCTTCAGGGTGGACAATTTTACGGACTTCTCGAGCAGCTTGTTTTTTAAATAACACCATACGAACTACTTTGATACCACTGGAAGTCGAGCTTGAACATCCGCCAATGATAGCAATAAGCATCAGTAAAATAGGAATAAATGTTGGCCATTGATAAAAATTGCCATCAGAGGTTAGCCCTGTGTTTGAAGCAAATGAAATGACTTGAAATAGCCCATGCCAAAAATTACTCATGGTACTGTCTTTTTGATTGTGTGCTAATAAAGTTAAAATGACAATCACAGCCATAAAGAAAAGAAAGTAACAAAAACTCCGAAATTCTGGGTCTGTTGCATAGACTTTTAGACTTCGTTGTTTAAAAAATAAAAAATGTAATCGAAAACTAATGGCGCCTAAAACCATAAATATCATGCTAACGGCTAAAATTAAGGGTGGCATATTGCTCATGCTTGCATCTGTCGGGGCAAAGCCACCGGTAGCAATTGTTGAGTACGCATAGCAAATAGAATCAAATAAACTTAATCCGCATAACCAAAAAATACCGATACTCGCTAAGGTTAAAAACAGATAGATTTGCCATAAAGCTTTGGCTGTTTCAGCAATACGAGGGGTTAATTTATTTTCTTTCCATGGGCCACTGGCTTCTGCACGGTATAATTGCATTCCACCAACGCCAAGCATGGGTAAAATCGCCACAGATAAAATCACAATCCCCATTCCTCCAAATAATTGAGATTGTTGACGATAATATAATAAGCTTTTAGGCAATTTATCAAGTCCAGTAATGACTGTTGATCCTGTTGCTGTAAAACCAGAAATAGACTCAAAGACCGAATGCGTCAAACTAATGTGTAGTCCTTTAGAAAATAAATATGGGATAGCGCCATAAAGACATAAAACGGACCAAATTAAAATGACAATGATTACCCCATCACGGGTCGTTAATTGTTGTCGAGATCGCCCAAAAATCGCCCATAGAATCGCACCAGAAGAAAAAGTAATCAAAAAGCTATAAAAAAAAGGCCAGCCATTATTTTCTTGATAAATTTCATTAACAATAATGGGGGTTAGCATACTGATGCTAAAAAACATTAAAAGAATACCAAGAACTTTTAAAATGGGACTTGGGCGCATAATCAATCCTGTTTTTTGTTGAATCATGAATGACATTTGTTGCAAGGTATACTATATTAAATAATAGGAATGATGCAACGAAAAAAGGTTAACAATGTCAATTATTGAACGCATGCTTTATATTTTTGATTCGAAAAAAAATAGACAATATGTGAGCCAAACAACAAAATTGCTGCACACATTTGATAAAAATAATGCCCCATCCGAGTCACAAGCGTATGAAATTGAAAAACATCAAGATATTTTTAAACGTAAGCAATGCCCGAAAAAACCATGGGGCTTAGGCTATTAATCGCTGTTCCTATTGATGAAAAAAGCCACCGTACGGTGGCTTTTTTATTGTTAACTTTGTTATCTTGATTTAGGTTTAGTTTGATTCTCCACCACTGGCGTGTTCACGAGTATCGAAAAATTGAATCTCTGGATTTTTTTCCTGTGCCATTTGCAAGTTGACTTTAGTTGGCGCGAGATACGTTAATTGATCAGCCCCATCATAAGCTAAATTTTCACGGTATTTTTGAACAAACTGTTCAAGTTTTTTCTTATCTTCAGAATCAACCCACCGAGAGGCAACCACATTGACTGGTTCATAACGACAATTGACATTGTATTCATTTTTAAGGCGTTCTGCTACGACATCAAACTGTAATACGCCGACCGCCCCTAGAATAATGTCATTGCTGTTAATCGGACGAAATACTTGTGTTGCCCCTTCCTCTGATAATTGGACTAAACCTTTCAATAAAGCTTTCATTTTCAGTGGATCAGCTAGTTGAACACGACGAAATAATTCTGGGGCAAAGTTTGGAATCCCTTGGAATGTCAATGTTTCATTTTGACTAAAGGTATCCCCAATTTGAATGGAGCCATGGTTATGAATGCCGATAATATCTCCAGGGGCAGCGGTTTCAAGATTATCTCGGCTACCGGCCATAAAGGTCATGGCATTGGCTAATTGCATGGTTTTATTCGTACGGACTTGTTTGACTTTCATGCCTTTTTGATAATGCCCTGAACAAATACGTAAAAATGCAATGCGATCGCGATGGTTTGGATCCATATTGGCCTGAATTTTAAAGACAAAGCCACTAAACTTCGATTCTTCTGGTTTGACATCACGTTGTTTCGCTGGTCGTGCATCTGGACAAGGTGCATGCGTGACAAAGTCATCTAGCATTTGTTTTACACCAAAGTTAGCTAATGCGGTGCCAAAATAAACGGGGGTTAACTGACCTGCTAAATAAGCTTGTTGATCAAAGCGATTGCTTGCTTCAGATAATAACGCAACTTCTTCCCGTAAGGTCTCGGCAACATCTGCACCTAGCTGGTTATCCACCTCTGGATGGTCAAGCCCTTCAATCGTTTTAAAATCATGTACGTGATGGCCATGGCCATGCTCAAATAAAACGATACGATCTAAGTAAAGGTGGTAAACACCTTGGAAATTTTTACCAGAACCAATGGGCCAAGTCATTGGCGCACATCGAATTTTTAAAACAGATTCTACTTCATCCATTAACTCGATTGGATCACGTGTATCTCGATCACATTTGTTGATCAAGGTTGTAATCGGTGTGGTGCGCATGCGACAAACATTCATCAATTTGATGGTTCGATCCTCAACTCCTTTTGCCCCATCAATGACCATTAAAGCAGCATCAACAGCTGTTAATGTTCGGTAGGTATCTTCAGAGAAATCCGCGTGGCCGGGGGTGTCAAGCAGGTTGACGATTCGGTCACGATAAGGAAACTGCATCACAGATGTGGTGACTGAAATTCCCCGTTGTTTTTCCATTTCCATCCAGTCAGAAGTCGCATAACGTTCTGATTTTCGACTTTTCACCGTTCCTGCTAATTGGATGGCTTGACCAAATAACAGCATTTTTTCTGTAACAGTGGTTTTTCCTGCATCTGGATGGGAAATGATGGCAAAAGTGCGACGATTTTGATAATCAGTTGTTGTTTGTGTCATGATTGCTTAAGGGCGTTGTATCTTGGCTGGTTGATGAATCTGAACCCTCCGTTGTCTCTTGATGATCAGCGGTGGTTTGATTTTGTTGTTGACGTTTTTGTTGGTAATAGGTTTTGATATCAATTCCTTGTTCCCGCAAACGTGCTTTTTCTTCAATTTCTTCGACACGTTGTTTAGCGTGTGCAATATGATTTTCTAATAAATCTTCAACGGCTTGGCCCCATAAATTAAAGCGCTGTTGATGATTAAAAATAGCACGCTGGTAGCGCATATCACCAACATATCTTTTTAAAACTTGACCTAAGACAAATGGATCAATTGGGTAAGCATGTTCTTTATGGGAAACGGCCATAATATCTTGGCTAATACCGACTTTTAATGGTTTTTTGTCCTTTGGGTTAAAACATTTTGGAAAACGTTGGCATAACCATTTAAACAATTGCTGTTGCGCTTTTTCTTGTTGTTTTTTAGGGTCAATCGTAATCAATAAAGTTTCTTGTGATGTATCAACGTCTTGGCTTGGGTCAATGGTCCGCTCAAGTTTGTAACCATACTGTGGCATGATAAAATAATCAGGACGTTGTTGACGGCGCGATTGGTTTTTATTCGGGCGCGGAGTGCTGGCAGGGCGACGTGTTTTATGATCCTGTTGTGATGGTTTACTTTGATTTGATTGGCTAGCTGCTGGTTCAGCTGGATGCTTGGCTTTGTCTTTTGCTTGACGAATACGGTTAGTCTTGTCTTTAATTTTTTTGTCACTGACTAGTGACTTTAGTAAAGAGAAATCATTTAATTTATTACGACCGTCAGACATAAAAAAATACTCACTTGTTGCTATGATGATGTTTCCATCATTGTTCGATTTGTTCGACCCTTTCGATAGCGCCCTATTATAAGATAAAGTGAATAAAAAAACAGCCTTATGATTGCAATTTATTGGGAAATATTCTGAAAAAAGAATGAAAAATTGTTGACAGCCCTCCTGGAGTTTTGCATAATAAGCATCGTGATGTGGCTACGTAGCTCAGTTGGTTAGAGCACAGCATTCATAATGCTGGGGTCACTGGTTCGAGTCCAGTCGTAGCTACCATTTTAATTCAATCAATCATTTTTTCGAGTAATTCATTTAATCTTATTAAAATCTTATGATTGGCTAATAACTGTTGAATCATGGTATTGATTCAGCGGTCTTTTCAGCAATAATTAACAAACCATCAGTATAAGAATAACCGTAGCCAAAACCACAGCCAGCCCCTGCAAGGTCACTTCTTCCAAATGGGCTTGTATAATCAAGTTTGTAGTTGTAGTCATAATTACCAGATATAATAGGGGTAATTGTTTTAACACGATAACCTTCCTGATTTAATTGATTAATCGCTGTTTGTAGGTCAGCTTCTAAACGCTCTGAATCTATAGCACAATTAGAATTAATTTTCCGTTTTTGTTTTTCTGCTGAAGATTTTTTGAATACCCCTAGGGTTTTTTTCTCTGTTTTTTCTTGTATTGGCAATTCTTGTTGAATGGATTTAAATTTACTTTTAACAAGCACAACTTTTTCCATCTTTTTTTCCTTTATCTTGATTGATTTAACAACAATTGAAGGGTAACAAATTAATTTATAAAATGCTATGGGATGTTCTGGTCAACCAGTTTTGGACACATAGTTAAGAGATCCTTTTGTTTGTTCATACTCAATAGGCGATAAGTCATTATTAGCTGTATGTAAACGTCTTTGGTTGTAATAACGGATGTATTGATTGACATCTGCCTCCATATCACAACGCTTTAAATAATGAACATTATAAAGCCATTCATGCTTTAGACTGCCAAAGAACCTTTCGACAACAGCATTGTCCCAACAGGCGCATTTACCGCTCATTGAAGGGATGATATGATACTTTTTAAGTAGCTTCTGAAAGGCCCTACAAAAGCTTATAAGGGCATTGACAATTTAACACCATTTGAGAAACTAGAGGTGTATTTTAAACA
>CAZAJS010000033.1:1308-11662 GCA_964485635.1 uncultured Francisellaceae bacterium | reverse complement strand
TGGCACATTAAGGCCTCAAGTATTAATGATTATTATGCCAGTGTGAATCCTTTAGCGTTTAAAGCTGACCAACAGCAGCAAGGGATTGAAATTCATTATCAACAGCATCAAGACCATCAATGGCCAGATAAAGTCGTTGTTGGCTATGTACGGGGCTATGATGCAGAATGGAAAAGTCAACCTGACACGACAAACAAAATGATCGAAACGGCAATGGATCGAGGCTATAATGTGATTGCTTATGCTTTTGGAGGGCAAAAACAAGATGGTCAAGTCTATTTACCGAAATTCACTGATGCCATGAAAGCATCCATTCCTGACCAGCTTGATATTATCCACCAACATGGCGGTTATGCTTTATTATCAATCGGTGGGGCAGAAAATTTCTTTACACCAGACATGAGCGGACAAAAAGGCATTGACGCTGGCCATAAGATGGGCCAGTTTTTAGCCGACCACGATTATGATGGTATTGATATTGATGTGGAACATCCAACATCGAGTATGTCGAAAGATGGTAATTTTTTACGCTATCTTAAAGCCGCGCGTCAGACTTATCAAGATCAAACTGGTAAGGCATTATTTGTCACTGCAGCACCACAAATTTCAGGCTATTACGGTACGGGGAAATGGGCCTCGGGGAGTGCCAGTTTTGCCGAAAGAATTTATTCACAAAAATTTATGAATCAAGCTCACTTAGATGCCGTTTTTATTCAAACTTATAATCAGTATGGGGGCGCAAAGTTTGCAAAACACCAAGGTTGGGATGTTGGTTTTTTAACGTATACGTTTAATCTTCTAAGTCCAGAAATGCGGGATGACATGAAAGGGGTGTATTCTGGAGCCTTTTATGTACCAGAAGAGACCAAAATTGTGTTAGGTGTGCCGGATTATAAAGCACCTTATATCGAGGATAATGATGATGAAAATAATGAGTATCATTCAGGCGCTTGTTTAGCTGATGCATCTTGTTCCGGGGTGGGCCTTTATGATCCAGATGATATTAATCAAGATATTTTACGCTTTCAAAATAATTTAAATGATTATCCGCAATATGGGGGCGTTATGACATGGATTTTAAACTCAGATGCCTATCAAGGTTGGAGTTGGGTTGATGGTATTATGCCAAGTATTGGCCAATAAAACGCCAGCGCATTTGATTAAATGATCTTGATTAACAAAAAACCATCCGATTTAAGGATGGTTTTTTTAATTGAATTTCCAAAATTGATTTGACAGCTTTGATATAGTTAAATTAACTCTGCTAGATTTGCGTTTATTTTATAGGAAGGTTACAGAGGGGCATGTTGATGGATTTCATCCGAAACATCAGCACTTATTATCAATCATAATGGAGATTTAATAATGCATGATCAAAATGTGACGAAAAAAGGTTTAGCGCTGTTACATGATTCCCTTTTAAATAAAGGGACGGCCTTTACGGAACAAGAGCGACAAGATTTTGACTTAGAAGGGTATTTACCTATCGGGATTGATAATCAACAAGCGCAAATTGAACGTTGTAAAAAACACCTTGCTGCATTAGATACAGATTTACATCAATATATTTATTTAGCGAATTTACAAGATCATAATGAAACACTTTATTATAACTTATTAATGTCAGATCCATCACAATTTTTACCGATTGTCTATGATCCAACAGTTGGTGAAGCTTGTTTGAAGTTTGGTCATATCTATCGGAGACCAAGAGGCCTTTATATTTCATATAAGCACAAAGGTCGAATCAAAGAAATGTTACAAAATCGACCTGAAAAAGATGTCCGCTTTATCGTGATTACCGATGGCAGTCGTATTTTAGGACTTGGTGATTTAGGGAGTAATGGGATGGGGATTCCGATTGGTAAATTAGCCCTATATACGGCAACAGCCGGTGTTCCACCCCAATATCAATTGCCAGTAATGTTTGATGTTGGTACGGATAATCCGACATATTTAAATGATCCGCTTTATTTAGGTTTAAAAGAAACTCGTGATGAAACACAGGCTTATTATGAATTAATGGATGAGTTTGTTGATGCGGTTCAACAAGTATATCCAAAATGTTGTATTCAGTTTGAAGACTTTGCCAATTATAAAGCCATTGGTTTGTTAGAAAAATATCGTGATTCTATTTGCATGTTTAATGATGATATTCAAGGCACGGCATCTGTCACGGTTGCTGGTTTTTATTCAGCGAAACGTTATACTGGCAAAAAGCTCAGTGACCACCGTATCTTATTTTTAGGGGCAGGTTCAGCGGCGCATGGAATTGCTGATTTATTGTGCTATGGCATGCAACAAGAAGGTTTAAGTGCTGATGCGGCAAAACAAAATTGTTGGATGTTTGATACAAAAGGATTAGTCGTTCAAGGACGTGATCGTCTCGAGCCATTTAAAAAACCTTATGCAAAAGATTTTGATCATATCCAAGATTTTGTAGAGTGTATTCGTCAAATTAAACCAACGGCTATTGTTGGCGTCAGCACAACGCCACAACTTTTCACACAAGAAGTCATTGAAGCAATGAGTGATATTAATGATAATCCATTAATTTTCCCACTTTCAAATCCAACATCACAAGAAGAGTGTACTGCTGAACAAGCCTACACTTATTCAAAAGGCAAAGCTTTATTTGCCGCAGGTGTATTGTTTGATCCTGTATCGGTTCATGGTAAAACGCATTATCCAGCACAAGCGAATAACCTTTGGATTTTTCCAGCTGTGGGGATGGCTGTTTGTGCAACAGAAGCAACTCGGGTGACTGATGAAATGTTTCTTGTCGCTGCGCAAACATTAGCAGATCAGCTAACCGATGATCAAATACAATCTGGTATGCTATTCCCACCTGAATCAGATATTTTGAAAGTCTCATTACAGATTTCAGCCGCTGTGGCCCAAGTGATTTTTGATCAAGGATTAGCGGGTAAAGATGTTCAAAGACCGGATTATGATGATCATATTATTAAGTTAATTGAACAAAAGGCTTACCACCCTTTTTACCAACATTATATCGCAGCGAACCAATCCTAAGGCAAAAGGAGTAGCATGATGAAAACAAGAATTGAAACAGATAGTCTCGGTCAAGTTGAAGTTGATGCGCATCATTATTGGGGCGCTCAAACCCAGCGATCATTGGAACATTTTTCAATTGGACAAGATTTAATTCCTGTTGAGGTGATTAAATCGGCTGGTATTTTAAAAAAAGCCGCCGCTAAAGCAAATTATGATCTAGGCATTTTAACAAAAGACAAACATGACTTAATCACCAAGGCATCCGAAGAAGTTATCGATGGGACACTGAAAGATGAATTTCCACTTCACGTTTGGATGACAGGCAGTGGCACTCAATCGAATATGAATGTCAATGAGGTGATTTCAAATCGGGCCATTGAATTAGCTGGGGGCCAACTTGGGAGTAAAAAACCCATTCATCCGAATGATGATGTCAATATGTCACAATCATCGAATGATACCTTCCCAACGGCCATGCATATTGCCACGGCCGTTGAAGTTGTGCATCAGTTAATGCCAGCTGTCACAACAATGAAAGACGAATTAAAACAAAAAGCTCACGATTGGGATGATGTGGTCAAGATTGGCCGGACCCATATGCAAGATGCAGTTCCTTTAACATTAGGCCAAGAATTTTCTGGTTATCAAGTAATGCTTGAAAAAGGGCTTAAACGTTTGAAATCGGCATTAGATGATGTTTATGAATTACCTATTGGCGGGACGGCTGTTGGCACTGGACTTAATGCCCCGGCTGGTTTTTCTGAAAAAGCCTGCCAGAATATTGCTGATATTACCGGATTGCCATTTGTGTCAGGTCATAACAAATTTGCCTTGCAGGGGGCTCATGATGCCTTAGTTGCCATGATGGGGGCAATTGAAAGCCTAGCAGGCTCTTTGTTTAAAATTGCCAATGATATCCGCTTATTAAGCTGTGGTCCACGCGCTGGATTCCATGAACTTCAAATCCCATCGAATGAGCCTGGCTCATCGATCATGCCGGGTAAAGTCAACCCAACTCAATGTGAAGCCATGGCCATGGCTGCTACGCAAGTCATGGGCTATAGTAATGCTGTCAGCATTGGTGGGAGCGCTGGCTATTTAGAAATGAATGTTTACAAACCATTGATTATTTTTAATATGATGCAGTCAATCAATATTTTGTCAGACTGTTGTGTGAATTTCACAAAGTATTTATTAAAAGACAGTCAGCCAAATCAGAAAAAAATTGATGAATACTTAGAAAATTCATTAATGCTGGTTACGGCCTTAAGTCCGATCATTGGTTATGATAAAGCATCTAAATTAGCCCATTATGCAGACGATCATGATATTTCGTTAGCACAAGCAAATGCGCATTTACAGTATTTGTCTGAAGAAGATTTTAAAAAGCATGTAGACCCATATAAGATGGCTAAAGGGGGACGTGAATCTTAAACAACGTTTTTTTGAGCTTATCATCATAAGCTCAGATCAAAAAAACGATTTTTCATTCAACCTAAGGGCTAAAATTAGCCATCATTCTTGTATTTATTTCTTTTAATCTGTATTTTATAAACTACTTAATGCAATTATTTAAAGTGGTTTATGAATAAACGCAATATTTCAACTGGTGGTCTGTTATTTGCAGCCGTCAGTTCAATTTTAGGATCAGGATGGTTATTTGCTGCAAAAGATACCGCCAGTTTTGCAGGACCAGCTTCGATTATTTCTTGGATTATTGGCACGATTTTAATGATTATTATTGCCTTTGTATTTGCAGAAATATGCACCATGATTCCAGTTGTTGGCTCAAGCACACGCATTCCACAAATTACGCATGGTCGATTGATTAGTTTTGTATTTGCTTGGATTATTTGGTTATCCTATTTAACATTTGCTCCGACTGAAGTACAAGCTGTCATTCAATATTTTGCGTTTTATTTTCCAACATTAATTTACCATCAGACTCATGGTTTAACGCCGATTGGGATTTTTTGGGCGACTTTTTTATTATTAATCATTAGTGGTATTAATGCTTATTCCATTCGATGGTTAATTCGAGCTAATAGTATTATCACCATTTTTAAAATGGTGATTCCTGTAGTGGTCAGTGGTGTTATTTTATACGTAGCCTATATGGCACAAAGTCCCGTGACACACGCATTAGTTGAATCAAATCATCAAGATATGGCATTTGCCCCCTATGGTATCAATGGAATTCTATCGGCGATTTCAGTCGGGGGGATTGCTTTTTCTTATACAGGGTTTAAATTAGCGGCCGAATTAGCTGGAGAAACGAAAAATCCTAAACGTGCCATTCCGATTGCCATTATCGGCTCGATTGTTTTAACTTTATGTATTTATTTATGCTTGCAGGTTGCTTATATCAAAACGGCCGCGCCTTTTGTTCATGATAATAATTGGCAAGATATCACAATGGGCAATGCGGTTTCTGCTGATCTTGGCCCTTTTGCAAATATTGCCGCGACTTTAAAATTACATTGGTTAACGGTTGTGATTTATACCGGTGCGATTATCGGTCCATTAGCAGCCGGATTAATGTATTTTAGTAGTGCAACACGTTCGATTTATGCGATGAGTAAAAATGGCTATTTACCTGAATTTTTCCAGAAATTAACTCCGACAGGAAATCCTTATATTTGTATTATGGTGAACTTTTTTGTGGGGTTACTGATGTTTATGCCGTTGCCAGGATGGCATTCCATGGCCATGTTTTTGACCTCGTTGTTGAATTTAACCTATGTGATGGGGCCGATCTCTTTGTTAGCATTAAGAAAACGTTGTCCTGATCAATCACGACCGTTTCGACTGAAATGGGGCTACTTTATCTCGTTGTTAGCCATGTTTGCTAGTACATTAATGTTGTATTGGACAGGTTGGGATATTATTTGGAAAGCGGCTGTTGCCATTGGCCTAAGTATCATTATTTTAGGGATTTATCAAAAAATAAAAGCACGACATTCAACTAACATAATCCAATGGCATATTAAGCAATCGTTTTGGTTGTGGGGATATTTAGCGGTGATTTTAGTCGTGTCGTATTTAGGTCCTTATGGTCAAGGCTCTGCCCACGTTTTTGGTGTTTATGGCGGCATGGAAATATTGTTTGTGTTGTGTGTGGTAGTTTGCTTTTTTGCTACACGACAAAGTTTACCGGCACAAACAATGCAACAAAACCTCGATCATGCCTTGTTTGAAAAGTCGACTAATTGATATCAGTCAGACCATCAACACAGATAATCGTGGAAAGTTAGGATAATAACATCTGGCTTACTGATGCTTGGATGGAAAAGCAATACAACTTTTTTTGGCTTTATCATGCCAATAACAAAAACTTTGCCAATGGAGTTGAGCTTGTTCTAAGTCACGTGCTAACTGAGTGCAATAATAGATGGCAATGATTTCTTTTTTCATTTGTTTAGCGTAATAAGAAAAGCGCTTAGCCCTGTATTTAACTTGTTTATTTAAATTTAAATCATGATAAATCGATAAGTGTGTTTGATTAATTAAATTAAAATGATGCGTCATTTGTTCTTGTTGGGTTTTAAGCGGATGGATCACACTGTTTGTTGTTTTAAAACCGCTGCGGGCTAAACGATGCATTTTAAGACAAATCTCACGTTGCAATAAAGCATAGTGTTTTTGCGCATAATGCAAACGTGGGAATAAAATCCAATCAACAATGAGGCAGATACTAATGCCTAATCCTGTGAAAAACAAACGTAATGCCATGGCTTCATCCAGACTGGTTGACACACTGGGTTGGCCTAAAGCCACCACCATCAGCGTATAAATGGTCAGATAAAATACCCAAACATCATAATGCGGGCTTGTAAAGGTGATGGCAATAATGATAATAAAAATTAAAGGAGCCCAATTATTATTCAATTGTAGTAAGATAAACAATAGCCATGCCACAATGACACCATTGATGGATCCTTTCATACGCTGCAAAGATTTTCGAATTAACAGACCGGGATGATAGGCCGATAAAAGCATTAATACGGTGACAACAAGCCACCATTTATCTTGCATACTACTCCATAGGAAAATGGCTAAAGCAATGGCAAAACTCATGGTTAAATGCACAATACGCATGGTTTCAAGTGGATATCTTACTGTGCGAAACATAAGCGATTCCAAAGTTTAATGGTTCGTGTTAAGAAATGATGTCCTAACCTTTGTTGTGAATTTGTCGTGGGTAATAAATCATGTTTTAAAAAATAGGTCTGACCTTTTTGAACCTGTTGATTAAAATCAACTAAACAGGTATAAAATTCTCGCCAAAAAGGCGTATCAAACGCATCAACGCTTAAATAGATCATCACCATATTCAAGCGACTTAAACAGATCATTATGCGCATCTGGATCAATCGATGTTGTTTGGGTAATAAACGTTTAATAGACAGCAATATGCTAAAGGCTTGTTCTGTTTGCTGTTGTGCCTGATCGGACTTTGACTTGACTCCTAAAGATGTTGCTAATTGTTGTGTGATGCCTGTCAGTGCTGTTTGGATACTATGAGCCCAGACATGGCCATATAAATTATCTTGAAGTAGATAAGCTAAAAAATGGACAAAAATCGCCAGACCAATACTTTCCAATAACCCGAGCATACCGGTCATGGTTCCTAACGGGGTGGATAACATAACAATGCTGGCCATCATAAAAATCAACGGGATATACGGTTTAAAACTTGGTGCTTGAGTCACGGCCCAATAAAGCAAAAGCGCAAAAACAAGTGGTCCAATGAATATTAAAATCCAAGGATGAATGGCTAAAAAGAAAAACATCATGACCAAGCCAATAAAAATCAGATAAGCGCGCCACAAAGCCCGATATTTTTTTTCCCAGGTATTAAAATGCAGATTATTATATAAACTCATTAAAATATGAGGCCCTAAAAAATAAACGCCTAATTGGGTTGGCGACAACCACGCATAAAAACCAACTAATAAAATGCCAATGAAAAGACCCTTTCTAAAAATCAATCGTTTTAAATAAAACGGATCAAAGCGATTGAGCCACTGGTTAAGGTTGAATATAGACATAAGCGCTGGCTCCGATAGGCAACGGATAATCATCATCCGGATCGGTGACTTTAATTTGAACGGGCAGGCGTTGTGGTGGTTGTAACCATTGATGTTCACTCGAGACTTGTTGTAACTGGTTATTTGGGCTTGTCATTTGTCGGTTCGCCGACCAATAGTTTGACACAACCCGACCATGGAACACTTTAGTGAAAAGATACATGCGAGGAAAAATCAGCACGTTATCGCCGGCTTGTATTAAACGTAAGTCTGTTTCTCTAAAGTTAGCTTGAATCAAAACAGGCCGTTTTGGGACAATCGCAAATAAAGGTTTATTTTTAATAACCGGTGTTCCGGCAGATAAAAAGCAATTTTGGACCACACCATCATTATCTGCATAAACGGTTGTTTGTTGTAAATCATATAAAGCCTTTTGATAGTCTGCTTTAAGCGCCTCAATTTGGTGCTTTTGGGCATGAATGGCTTGTTGTGTCATGGCAATATGATGTATTGCGGCTTGATACTCAGCCCAAGTGGTTTGAGCATCTTGAAACGCATCTTGTGCCTTTTGACTTGAGGTGACCCCTTGATGTTGTCCTTTTTGGAATTGAACGGCGTTGTATTGATTTTTTTGCCATTGGAATTTTAAGCTTTCTGCTGTTGATTGATCTTTTTGAAGTTCCGATTGTAAGCGTTTTAGTTCAGATTCGGCTTGTTTTAATTGGCTGGCTTTTTGATGTGATTGGTATAAGTAGGGGGGCTTGGCCACTGAAAACAGTCGTTGGCCTTGAGAGACTGTCTGACCATTTTTGACATAAACATCGGTGACAAATCCATCAACCTGTGCCGCAACGGGGCGGACATTGCCTACAACAAAGGCATCATTGGTAATAGGGAATAAAAAAGAAAAGGCATAAGCGACTAATCCGAATAAGCCAATGACTAGGACAACATTCGTAAAAGTGACTGATTGTTTCCAACGTTTCCATTGCATGTTTGAATCCTTTGCTTCGTTCATTGTTCCAATGAATCATCGGTTGTATTATAGCCACCACCTAATGCTTGATAAAGCGCGACAGTGGTTAATAATTGTTTTAATTTTGCTTGAATGACTTGGATTTTGTGTTCAGCTTGTGTGGTTTGTTGTTGCAACACTGAAAGTTTCGAGCTTAAGCCAAGCTCATAGGCATTTTGTTTCAATGAGGTGGTGTGACCTACGGTGTCATAGGCTTGTTGGGTTTGTTGATAAGCATTGGTATAACGTTGATTGGCAGAAAAGGCGGTATCAACTTGTTTTAATGCCTCATAAACGGTTTGAAAATATTGAAAATAGGCTACCTGATAATTTGATTGCGCCGATTTGACTAAGCCAATGGTGCTTGGATCAAAATCCATTTGAATCATGGCTTGTTCTAGGGCAATGGTCCGATCGGATAGTGGAACGATTTGATCATTGCCAGCTTGGCGACCAATAAAGGCTTGAAGACTGATCGTTGGAAACCAATGACTCCGAGCAATCCCAATGGCTTGATTGGCTTTTTGAATGGATAATTCAGCAATTTGCACATCGGGTCGATTTTCTAAAATGGTTGCTGGCATAGTATTAGCATCGACGGTCGTGGTTTTGAGTTTGGTTAAGTTCTGTCGGCCAATAATGTGGCCTGGTGGCTGTCCAAGTAAGGCATAAAGTGCATTACTGGCTTTAATAATATTATGTTGAATGATTTGTTGCTTAGCTTGTAACTGATTATGTTTGACTTTCAAAGGTTGTTGTTTTTCAGGAGCAATCAAGCCTAATTGTTGTTGTTTTTGCATTAAATCCATTTGATGATCAATAGTCTCAATCAACTGCTCATAAGTACTGGCCATGTCTTTTTCTGCGAGTAAGGTAAAATAGGCTTGAGCGACTTGTCCGATTAAACTAACGCGCACGGCATTAGCAATAGCTTGCTTTTGTTGAACATCTAAGTACTGATAACGTTGATTGTCGACTTGTTGAGAGATATTTAATAAGTATTGGGGCATGATGCCTAAAAAAGATTGTTTGGCAACCCCAGCGCTGAGTTGAAAACTAGGCAGCCAACCTAATTGAATCCTTTCTAATTGTGCTTTTGAGGCATTAATTTTCATTAAACTGGCTTTAAGCTCGTTATTGTGATTTAAGGATTGTTGGATTAAATCATTTAAAGTTGGATCATGATATTGTTGCCACCAAGCCACGTTAGACCAGTCAGTAGGCTCATGCGTTAATTGCCCTTGACCACGGGGCCAAGTCTCGGGGATATCAGGTGTTGGTTGTTGGTAGGTTG
>CAZAJS010000033.1:0-1208 GCA_964485635.1 uncultured Francisellaceae bacterium | reverse complement strand
CCTTGACCACGGGGCCAAGTCTCGGGGATATCAGGTGTTGGTTGTTGGTAGGTTGGTGCCATAGAACAGCCTGTTAGCAGCCACAATAGCCCTATGATCAAATAACGCACTAAATTTGTTGTTTGTTGCACAAGACACCTTGAAATCAGAAAAATTTACAGACGTATCAAGCAAATCAATGCTTGGTTGTATCAGGCATTTATTAAACCATGTGATCTAAATAAGTGCAATACAAATATTCAAACAACCGACACATTTACCTGAAGTTATATAATAATGATCATTGCGTTACGGTCTTAGCCGTCCCTATGAGTTACGCCATGATTGAATGTATTATTATTGTAAAAATGTCATCACGATGGTTCCCCAGGCTAAAAAGCCATCCGTCGTGGCTTGAGTTGTATCAGAGGTATCACTGATATTCAGTGAGTCACCATTAGAACCAAGCGCTTTTTGCCCAATCGTTCTTGCTGTGTAAGCGACGCGAGAGACGCCAATCCGAGCTGCCGTCATTTTACGGTTTTGGATGCTTTTACTAATGCCAAAATTTTGTTTGCCGAGTTTCTTTAACTCACTGGTAAAGCTTGGGGAAGGCATTTGGCCACCAAAATTATAAGCATGATCATATTGAAGACTTTCTTTAGCCTCAATGCCAATTGCTTTATTCATCCCGGGTTTCATCACACCTTCAGTCGCCATAATCCCTGTCATATAATTTTGTAAATGTTGGCCATAGTGATCAAAGTATTTTTTCGGATCCTTATAAAATTGTTTGCTGTATAATGGTGCGGGTACAAGTTCAGAGGCAAGAAAGCCTAATTGCTGCGCTTTGGGTGTTAATACTGTGCGCCAGCCTTCTCCAACCTTAGATAAAGCCGATTTCACCCCAGCACGTGCTAAATTCGCGCCACTAAGTTCAACGGTTAATCCGGTATAGCTGGTTAAATGATCCATCCCAATATCAGAGCCAAATTGGGATGCACTGACATCTTTACCTGATCCAAAATAGCTTAAGGCATCTGCAAACTCTGATCCAGCCGTAACCGCTTCTGCATTACCAAAAAAGTATCCAGCCCCGGACATCGTTAATCCAATCGACAAACCAACATCAAATAGCGCTACACCGAACATAGCAAATCCCGCTGCCACCGAAGACATATGCCCACTCGGATCCACATTCATAATTGGATTACCATCTCCATAGGCAT
>CAZAJS010000032.1:0-11664 GCA_964485635.1 uncultured Francisellaceae bacterium | reverse complement strand
CTTTAATGTTTGACGCGTATATAAATACTCAGCCATGGTCTGTTGCCATGACGCTTGCATGGTTGCAGAAACTTTAGCATACCCATAACCTGGTAAATCGACGAGACGCTGCGTATCTGATAAGGAAAAAAAGTTTAATAATTGAGTTCTTCCTGGCGTTTTACTCACTCTAGCTAAAGCTTTTTGCTTAACCAATGCATTAATTGCGCTGGATTTTCCAGCGTTTGAACGGCCAGCAAATGCCACTTCAATCCCTTCATCAGCCGGCAAATCGGTTATTTTTGCAGCTCCTTTTAAATAACGAGCTTTTTGATAATTCATATTATCTCCTTTATTAATTGGTTTAACCACGCATCAACGGCTGTATCATAAAGCAAAAATGCCATTTCATAATCATAATTACCTTTTGATGGATCGGGAAGTTCTGAACGCTGAATGGGTGATTGAATCTCTAATAAATGCGCTATCGACGGTGATAATCGATGTGTTTTTTCAAAAAAATTGCTGACATCCTTTTTTAATGCATGATCACAAACAAGGATCCAATCAAATGACAGGTCGGTTAATTGGTCTAATCGTGTAGCCTGATGCTTAACACAATAACCTAATGCGCTGCTTGAGGCATATAATTGATGGTCAATAGCACTATTAGGATCAGCATCAATTCCAGCAGAGACAACCTCAATATGATTTGTTAATCCTTGTTGTTCCAGCTTTGCATTAAATACAGCCTGAACCATGATTGAGCGTACTCGATTTGCTTGACACACAATTAAAATACGCATTATTGCTGTACCCATTGTTGATAATATTGCTTCATTGAATAAAAGCGTTTAGTCATCTTTTTGATTGTCTTTTTATCATGATTGGCAACAGCGTTTAAAAATGCATGGCACTGATCAGGATTGGATTCATATAAAAACCGAACACTATTTGTAGAAGAAAGATCATTTGGATAACGTTGTTTCGGTGATGCTGTCCAATCATTAACAGCTTGAATATCATTCCCTCCAAGAATCCATAACTGTTCCTCTGCGCGTGTCATGGCCACATAAAATAAACGCCTTTCTTGTTCAAGAATGGCTGCATCAATTGACTGATTTTTTTGAAAAAAAGCCCCTTCTGTCATATCACAAAGCACGACAAGCGGCCATTGCAAACCTTTTGCTCGATGGATTGAACAAATCGTAATGGCTTGTTCAGATGGGGCTTTTTGATGTAATGCTGATTCATACAACGTGATAATCTTTTGCATTAATTGTTGCAATGTTTTTTGCCGGTAACGCTGAAAAAATGCTTTTAACCCTTTAGCAACAGCCTCGTCAGTGTAAAAATACTGATGTTTTCCCTGATAATGCAGATAAGTCATTAGCTCAAGCTTTTGGTATAAATAGTGCAATGCCTCTGCAGCCCATGTTTGGCTTGAGTATTGCATTAATTCTTGACAACGTTGGACAAAGTGGCTAACTGCTTGCTGTCCGGCTTGTGTCACTTTAAATAATGCCATAATTCGCTGTAGATCTTTATAATCCTTAGGCCAACTTTTAGCAAAAGCTTCAGCAAGCTTATAACGCTGATCATTGTTTAAACCACAATCAGGAAATGACATCATAGCGGCTAATAACGTCGTTTTTTGTTCTGCTGCAATGACTGACCATTGGTCAACCATGAAAAGCAAATAACCATAAATTGCTCGAGTAATTGGCAAATCAAAGACACCTTTTGCCCCTTGCAAATGGTAATCAACCCCTTGAATTAAACAGTTTAATTCAAATAAAATAGCAGAACTATATTGCCGGACTAATACACCAATTTGTTCTTTTTCATAAGTTCCCTTCTGAAGGATTTTTTTCAAACAGGCAACCGCATAACTTGTATCAGCACCATTCATTAAATGCACATCTGTTGATTGACCCGACTTTGATAAACAGGACTGATCATAGCGGTGCTGATTATTTTGAATAACGGTATTAGCCATTAATGCCGTTAAATGACCAAACCGAAAAGTATAAGAAAGTGTATAAATATCTGTTGGCTGGAATGTTTTTTTAAAGCCTTTTAGCATAAAATAAGGTTGGGAACCGCGCCATTCATAAATTGTTTGATCCACATCCCCCACAACCATCAAGGATGCTTTATCACCAGCAACTATTTGTAATAATAATTGCTGAGCTTGATTAATATCTTGATACTCATCGACAATAATATGGGAATATTCTTGGAACAGTGATTTTGCTTTTGTATGATTCGACAACCATTTGACTGGATCAGTAATTAAATCATCCAAAGTCACCCAATGATTCTGAATCCTTTGATTTTCAAACACTTGATACACCGCTTTAACAAAATCAATAGGGTAAGTCATTTGCTGCTGTTTATTCGATAATTGCTCTAATCCTTGTGATTTAATTAAACTGATGGCTTCAAATAACTGCTCAAGTGTGTCAGCTCGCAAATCACAACGCATCTTAAATTGTTCAGACACTTGCCGAATTGCCTGGCGCATACAATGATTCAAATGATACGTATTTGTCATTAAAGTAAAATTTGATTCAAGATAGCCTAAATGAACAAGACGCTGTAAAATAGATAAACCTAACGCATGAAAGGTTTTCACTTTAACTTGATGCCCTCCTTTCGAGGAGTCATTGTTTTGTAACCTTTTTTGAAAGTCTTTTTGGGCTGACTTGTTAAACATGACCACTAAAATTTGGTCAGGACAAACACCTTGTTGCAATAAAAAACTAATTCGCCCTAACAGTGTTTGTGTTTTACCACTCCCTGCCACAGCAGACACCAATGCATGCCGAGACAAAGAATGTTGAATAATGGCTTGTTGTTGGACGGTATACTGCATCATGAAGGCTTTATCAGATCAATTAACGATCTAATGGCTCAGAGACCGTTTCATCTTGCGATTTTTGTTGATCATGTGCTGATTGGTTTGATTCAGAGGTATATGAATCAGTGTCCCCTCGATGGCCACTAAATAATCGACCTGTAATAATTGCTAACAGAATTTGAAAAAGATGCTGCACCATGGAAAAAATAAACCATGCAATGTTTTGAATATCTTTAGCAAATGACATTAAATAATTCAACAGTGAAAAACGTTTCTTAGCTTGACATAAATACCGTAATGGTAAAAGCAAAACAATCGGAATCAACGTCAAAAACATGATTGTAGCAATTGATGCCATAATATGATCAAATTGAACAAAAACAAAACTTAAATAAATATCGAGTCCAACGATAATTAAAAATAAAATAATGCCTTGTATTAATGATTTTTGTTGAGTTGTCATTATTCACCTTTATCAATAAAATTAACACTGCCATGAATCTTATAATAAGACGAAATCAATCAAATTGAAAGGGAAATTTAAATAGAAAAATAATTACAAAGATGGCTTATTGAACTTTCTTCTTTAATTCTGCGCCTGGTTTAAATCTGACTGATTTAGATGCTTTAATATGCATTTTTTCGCCTGTTTGTGGATTACGACCTTCGCGAGCACTACGCTCAACGATATCAAATGTTCCAAAACCAACAAACGGTACTGTATAGCCTTCGCTTAATGCTTGCTCTAATGCCAAGATCATTGCATTGGTTGCTTTTTCTGCATCTGCCTTTGTTTCATAAGCCCCTTGTTCTTTGACCAAGTTGACAAATGCTTGTTTCGTTAATTTTTGGTTATCATCCATAAAAGATCTCCTTACACTTTTTTATGCACTTTTTTCATTGTTGAATATGCCACTATTTCACACACATTGCAATAGGAAAAAGTCATGTTTCTATCAGTTTTTAGCATTTTATTCAATAAAAAAAGGCGCTTTAAAGCGCCTGATACATGCTTAAAAATCAATGCATGATTGATTAAGCACTCAAATGTGCTTTTGCTTGCTGAACTAATGCGCTAAACGCAGTTTGGTCATATACAGCCATTTCTGCTAGCTGTTTACGATCAACTTCAACTTCAGCTTTTTTCAGTCCATTAATCAATTGACTGTAGCTCATATCATGTTGGCGTGCGGCTGCGTTGATACGAACAATCCACAATGAACGAAATTGACGTTTCTTTTGCTTGCGATCCCGATAAGCATATTGATCGGCTTTAATAACAGCCTGTTTGGCAACACGAAATGTTCTTGAACGCGCTCCATAATAGCCTTTAGCTTGTTTTAAAATCTTTTTGTGACGACGGTTGGCTTGTACGCCTCGTTTTACTCTTGGCATTACTTTTTACTCCTATTTGACCTTTATTGACCTACACATGAGGCATTTGTTGGTTTAAAGAAGCAACATCTTGGCTGCTTACTTGATGCATTCCACGCAAATGACGCTTCCGTTTTGTTGTCATTTTTGTGTTAATATGCGCTCGATAAGCTGCTCGATGTTTAAAGCCACCGCTACCTGTTCGTTGAAAACGTTTGGCCGCGCCACGTTTTGTTTTAATTTTTGGCATTGTAATAACTCCGCATTTGGTTGTGTTTTAAATAATTAATTTTTGCGCGCTGCTAAAATCATAATCATTTGGCGACCTTCCATTTTAGGTTGGTGCTCCACCACTGCATATTCTTCAGCATCAGCAGCCATCTGTTTGAGCATATCTAACCCAATACTTTGATGTGCCATTTCTCGGCCTCTGAATCGCAAAGTGACTTTGACTTTATCGCCATTTTGTAAGAATTTAATCAGGTTGCGTAGTTTTACCTGATAATCCCCTTTATCCGTTACGGGTCTTAATTTGACCTCTTTTACTTGGATTTGTTTTTGGTTTTTCTTAGCAGCGGCTTTTTTCTTGTTTTGCTCAAACAAGAACTTTCCGTAATCCATAATCCGACAAACGGGAGGATTACTATTTGGGACGATTTCAACGAGGTCCAACCCAAAAGATTCTGCTTTTTGTCGTGCTTCATCAATTGAAACAATTCCTAATTGCTCCCCATCAGGACTAATCAGGCGAACCGTTTTTGCGCCAATCTTCTCATTAATGCGCGCTTTTTTCTCGTTACTAATCGTTCAATCCTCCATGTTTTCTAATGTGATCTTTTGTTGATTAACTTGATTCAACAATTCAATAAATGATGCAACGGGCATTGCACCTAAATCTTGTCCTGTTCTTTTTCGAATCGTAACCACATTTTCTTGTTGTTCTTTTTCTCCGGCAATGACAAAAAATGGGATTTTTGACAAAGTGTGCTCTCGAATTTTAAACCCAATCTTTTCATTTCTCAAGTCCAGTTTAGCACGAATCCCATTTTTTTGTAACTTTTCACAAACTTGTCTTAAATATTCGTCTTGCTTATTACTAATACCGAGCACTGCCACTTGCGTTGGCGCAAGCCAAACAGGCAGCTTGCCGGCGTAATGTTCAATTAACATGCCGATGAATCGTTCTAATGAGCCAACAATTGCTCTATGAATCATCACTGGCGTTTGCTTTTGGCTATTCGCATCAATATAGGTTGCGCCTAAACGTTCGGGCATAGAGAAATCCACTTGAATAGTCCCGCATTGCCAACTTCGACCAATGGCATCATATAAATGAAATTCAATTTTAGGCCCATAAAAAGCCCCTTCTTCGGGCAATAGATCATAGGCAACACCCTGACTTTCTAAGGCTTCAGCAAGTTTTGCCTCAGCTTTGTCCCAAATCGCATCGGATCCAATTCGATGCTCGGGTCGCAATGCAAGCTTGACTGCAATTTGATCAAAACCAAAATCTCGATACACTTCAAAACTTTGGCGAATCATTTGAACCACTTCTTGTTCAATTTGCTCTTCATGACAAAATACATGACCATCATCTTGAGTGAAACTACGGACACGTAATAAGCCATGCAATGCACCAGAGGCTTCATTGCGATGCACAATACCAAATTCAGCCATTCTAACTGGTAAATCACGGTAGCTGTAGAGTGACTGATTGTAAACTTGGACACATGTCGGGCAATTCATGGGCCGGATGGCATAATCTCGATTTTCTGAGTGCGTCATAAACATATTATCCGCATATTTATCAGCATGACCAGACTTTTCCCATAGTGAAAAATCAGCAATCAACGGTGTTCGAATTTCTTGACAACCATATCGCTGGTTTGAATCACGAATATAATCCTCCACAACACGCCATAACGCACTTCCTTGACCATGCCAAAAGGCAATTCCTGGAGCTTCTGGTTGAAAATGGAACAAGTCTAATTGTCGACCTAATTTGCGGTGGTCTCTTTTTTCGGCTTCTTCCAGTCTTTGCAAATAAGCTTTTAATGACTTTTTATCAGCCCAGCATGTCCCATAAATACGTTGTAGCATTGGGTTATTTGCATCCCCACGCCAATAAGCACCAGCAACACGTGTTAACTTAAATGCTTTAATCATTTGTGTATTTGGCACATGCGGTCCACGGCATAAATCAATAAAATCACCTTGCTGGTAACACGTAACCGTCTGATGTTCCGGATCCAATTGTTGAATTAACTCAACCTTATAAGATTCCCCCAAACGTTCAAACAAATCGATTGCTTGCTGACGTGACATTACCATTTTTTTAACGGCTTGACCAGCCTTAGCTAATTCATGCATTTTTCCTTCAATTTCAGGTAAATCATCTTCGGCAAAAGCTGGTTGATGATCAAAATCATAATAAAACCCATCATCAATCACAGGACCAATCGCTACTTTTGCATCGGGATAAAGCGATTTTACGGCCTGAGCCAGCAAATGCGCACAAGAATGGCGTAAAATAGACAAGCCTTCTGGATCATTTGTTGTAATCAACTGTAATGTGGCATCATCATTAATGGCTGTTTGTACATCAATCAACGTTTCTTGGTTCACTTTACCTGCAACAGTTGCTTTTGCTAATCCTGCTCCAATGGATTCAGCCACCATCAATGGCGTTACCGACGTTTCAAACGTTTTCTGACTCCCATCTGGTAGTGTAATTATTGGCATAAAAGCGCCTCTTATCATTTTATTAGTCATAACTTTAGTTGCCATTATACAATATTTTTAAAACCACGCCTAGCTTCATGGCTGCTTAGCTAATAAAAAACTGGCTGCTATGACACATTCAAATATATTTATTTTTTGTTATACTTTGTCAGAATAAATCAAATAATTAAATCAAGAGGATTTTAACATGATAAAAAAAGTATGATCACGACCCTTTTAACAACCACTTTATTAACAGCAGGACTAACAGGTTGCTCAAGCCAAGATAATCAACAAAAAGAGCAGCAAGCACAAAATCAACAAGCTCATAAAACCCACCAAACCCAACATCATCAAGCTGGTACAAAAAATAAAACAGCTGAATTAAGCAAGCAAGATATTCAAAATGCTAGTTATACAGTAGGTTATCAGCTAGGGAACCAAGTCAATCAGAGCATGAAAGGCTTTTCTGATGATTTTTCACTGAGCATGAAAAAAATTACATCAGGTTTTGATGCAGGAATCAGTGGTCAAGATCCAAAAATTTCTAAATCTGACATTGAAAAAAATATGCAACAATTCCAGAAAATGGCACAAAAAGCCATGCAACAAAAGCAAAAACAACAAATGCAACAAAAAATGCAATCAGTCTTATCACATCAAGATGCATTATTAAATGACTCTAAAACACCAACAACGGGTGATCAAAATGCCAATGTTGCGGTTATCGAGTTTTTTGACTATCAATGTGCTTTTTGTAGTAAAATTGCCCCAGAAATGGAATCTGTAATCAAGAACAATCCGAATGTTACGTATGTTTTTAAAGAATTTCCAATTTTTGGACAACGTTGGGAAGCCTCAAATTATGCAGCTAAAATGGGCTTGGCAATTTATCAATTAGGTGGATCAGATGCTTATATCAAATATCATAATGGCATTTTTGCCACCGAAAAAGATGAAGGTGATTTGACTAAAAAGGATGTTGATCAAGTTGCAAAACAAAGTGGTGTTGACTTTGATAAAGCAAAATCAATGGTCGATACTGATGCGATTGAAACACAATTAGCCAATAACATGGACCTAGGCTTAAAAGATTTAGACCTGCACGGCACACCAATGATTATTATCATGCCAAAATCAGGAGCCAACCAAGATAATACGACAATTATTCCTGGCTACACACAACAAAAAACTATTTCCCAAGCCATTCAAAAAGCTAAAGATGGTTGTGATGACGGTCAATGCTCTGTTGACCAATAATTATTGAAAATATCAAAATGCTTTATTTCGTTCAGTGATTTTAAATGGGGGTTCCCCCTTTTTTTTATGAACTAAAAATATAAGATAACCCAACAAGAACATGAAAGGTAATCCGGATGATCCAAAATCTTGTTTGGCTAAGTCATGATTTACGACTTTATGACAACCCTGCTTTATGGCAAGCTTGTGCCAATGGGCCAACAGTCACTATTGCTTTTGACCCAAACCCATGGATTACAGGACAAGCGCAGCAATGTTGGTATCATCAAAGTTTACAACAATTAGCTCAACGGTTAGCTGAACAGAATATTGCCTGTTATATTGTATCAGGACCATGGCAAGATATGATTGTCTCTATTTTACAAAACAATCCAAGCATTAATACACTATGGATGAGTGATATCCAACCAGCTGAACAAAAGCTTATTCAAACTCACATTCAGCATTGCAATGTTGCTTGTTCATTCATCGATAGCAACCACTTACAACCGCTTGGGACAATGCTAACACAGCAACAAACCCCTTTTAAAATTTATACACCTTTTAAAAATGCCATGCGCCGTTGTTTATCAGGCCGTCGACAAGCCTATCCTGTACCAAAACAGTCACTGTATCATCAGTTATCATCTGTCCCAGAACCAACTTATATTCATCATAATGAAAAGTCATGGCACAAGAAACTTGCCATCTCAATTCAAGCAGGCGAATATCAAGCATGGCAACGACTCAAATATTTTATTAATCACTGTTTATATGACTATGAACATGCTACCCCTCAATTAACACCGAACATTAGCAGCCAACTTGCCCCATTTATTGCACTTGGAGAAATTAGCGTCATTGCAATTGTCGATGCGCTAGAGCAACATGGTCATTTTGATTATGCAACGCGATTTGTTGATCAACTGATTTGGCGCGAGTTTTGTCACCAACTTTATTATCACTTTCCTAATTTGACTCAACATCATTTTAAATCAAATTTTGATGCTTTCCCATGGCGTGATGATCCTGACTTTTTAAAAGCTTGGCAATACGGAAAAACAGGCTTTCCCATCATTGATGCAGCAATGCGTCAACTATGGGAAACAGGTTATATGCCAAATCGTTTACGGATGGTTGTTGCTTCTTTTTTAACGAAAAATGGCCTCATCCATTGGCAATATGGAGCAAATTGGTTTATGGATACGTTATTTGATGCTGATACGGCTAATAATGCTGCAAACTGGCAATGGGTTGCAGGCAGTGGTACTGATGCAGCGCCCTACTTTAGAATCTTTAATCCACTCCGACAAGCCCAACAATTTGATCCTAAAGGAGCTTATGTTCGACAATGGCTTCCTATTTTGAAAAATATCCCTGATCAAATGATTCATACCCCATGGGTTTTAACATCAGCTCAAAAAGCGCAGTATCAATGTCAACGTTACCCGGATCCCATTATTGATTTAAAAACCACACGACAACGTGCTTTAAGCGCATATGAAATGATTAAGTCAAAATAAAAAGACTGGTCAAATACCATGGACTATTTTAAAATAGATCAATGTTTCTAAAGTTTGATAACCATTATGCTTCAATACCCTAATATCAATCCTATTGCCTTAAGTATTGGTCCTTTAAAAGTACATTGGTATGGCATTATGTACTTAATTGGCTTTGGATCAGCTTGGTGGCTTGGATTGTATCGTAGCCGTCGTGCTGATAGTCCGATACGGCCTGAACAAGTAGGCGATGCTATTTTTTATGGCGCATTAGGTGTCATTATCGGTGGCCGATTAGGCTATATGCTTTTTTATAATCTAACAACCTTATGGCATCACCCACTTAGCTTATTTACCATTTGGGATGGCGGCATGTCTTTTCATGGTGGACTAATTGGCGTTGGTGTTGCTTTTGCCATCTACTGTTATCGCAATCAAATTAATGTATTTGATATTTGGGACTTTTTCACACCAATGGTGCCAATTGGTTTAGGTGCTGGTCGTCTTGGCAATTTTATTAATGGTGAGCTATGGGGGCGTGTGACCGACAGTCGAATTGGGATGATTTTTCCAAATGCTGGCCCATTACCTCGTTATCCATCTCAATTAATTGAGTTTTTTTTAGAAGGGGTGGTTTTATTTATCATTCTTTGGACAATCTCAAGAAAGCCCCGCCCTCGATTATTTGTCATTGCCAGTTTCTTATTATTCTATGGCATCTTTCGCTTTATTGCTGAATTTTTCCGCCAACCTGACCCACAAATGGGATATATTTTATTTAACTGGATGACAATGGGTCAAATCTTATGTATTCCGATGGTCATTGCAGGCAGTGCTATTTTACTGACCCAACGGTTTACTGACCCCCCAAACCAAGGAGTCAACTCATGCAACAATACTTAGATTTTTTAAAAACGATTCAACAACAAGGGGTTACAAAAACAGATCGAACTGGCACAGGGACACAAAGTATTTTTGGCTACCAAATGCGCTTTGATCTTCAAGCAGGATTTCCACTCGTTACGACAAAACGTATTCACTTGAAAAGTGTCGTTCATGAATTATTATGGTTTTTAAAGGGTGATACTCATTTAAACTATCTTAACCAAAACGGTGTTCGCATCTGGAATGAATGGGCCGTTGATGGGCAACTTGGTCCCATTTATGGAAAACAGTGGCGTCGTTGGCAAACCCCTTCAGGAGACATGATTGATCAAATCCAACAGGTTATTGATCAAATTCAAAAACGGCCGGATTCACGTCGGCTATTAGTTTCTGCTTGGAACCCAGCTGATTTGCCCGATGAAAATCAAAGCCCTCATGAGAATGTGCGTCAAGGCAAAGGCGCATTACCGCCATGCCATGTTTTATTTCAATTTTATGTTGCCAACGGTCGCCTATCATGTATGTTGACGCAACGGTCTGCCGATGCATTTTTAGGGGTGCCTTTTAATATTGCCTCTTATGCACTTTTAACGCATATTGTTGCCCAACAATGTGGATTGCAAGTTGGTGAATTTATTTGGTCAGGCGGGGATTGCCACCTTTATTTAAATCACCAAGAGCAAGTTGCTGAACAATTAAAACGCCGACCTTACCCATTGCCAAGTTTAACGATACAGCGACATCCTAGTTCCATTGATCAATACCATTATGAAGATTTTCAATGGCATAACTATCAATATCACCCCGCTATCAAAGCGCCTATTGCTGTGTGATGAAAAAGTGTCCGATTCAACAGTCGATTGTTCAGCTGTTCAATAAATATCCTGACTATCATATTGTCATTGGTTATAGTGGTGGTTTGGATTCTAGTGTTTTACTTGATTTGATCTGCCACTATTTCCCGCCAAATCAAGTTACAGCACTTCATGTGAACCATCACTTAATGAGTGCATGTGATCAATGGCAAACCTTTTGCTACCAACAAACCCAATATTATGGTTGCTATTGGCACACAGCAACGTTACGACCGCCAACGGAATA
>CAZAJS010000031.1:0-12379 GCA_964485635.1 uncultured Francisellaceae bacterium | reverse complement strand
GGTAGTCCTCCCATAAAAAAATAGGAGTCAAAAGTAGAATTTTCTTGTAAACTATAAAAGAGAAGGAGATTCTACGATGAAAAAATCAAAATTTAGTGACAATCAAATTATTAACATTTTGAACCAGGCTGAATCAGGTACGCCAGTGCCAGAGATATGCCGTGAACATAATATTAGCTCAGCGACATTTTATAAATGGCGCAGCAAATATGGTGGTATGGATGCCTCAATGATGAGTCGTCTTAAAGAATTGGAGGCTGAAAATCAGCGGTTAAAAAAAATGTATGCGGAAGAACGTATCAAATACGAAATTGTTCAGGAAGCATTACAAAAAAAGTGGTAAAGCCATCTTGCTTAAAAGAGGTGGCCAAGATAGCAGTGAAAGATAAAGGAGTAAGTATTCGCCTGGCTTGTTGTGCTGTTGGTATTAGCCAAAGTTGTTATTATTATCAACCCAAATTGGATGATCAAAACAACCAAATAGCCGATTGGTTATTAAGTTTGGCGAATGCTCACAAGAACTGGGGATTTGGGCTATGCTTTTTATTTCTTCGCAATGTTAAAGGCTTTGTTTGGAATCATAAACGTGTTTACCGTATTTATAAAGAATTGGAGCTTAATTTGAGAATCAAGCCTAGAAAATGTATCAAACGTCCAACACCAGCCCCGTTAAGTGTTCCAAAGAAGGCCAATGATTGTTGGTCAATGGATTTTATGCATGATCAGCTTTCCGATGGGAGAAATTGTCGCTTATTGAATGTAATTGATGATTTTAACCGTGAAGGGCTTGGTATTGAGGTAGATTTATCTTTACCTGCCTTGCGAGTGATCAGGGCGTTGAACAGAATTATTGAATGGCGTGGTAAGCCCAATCAATTGCGGTGCGATAATGGTCCTGAATATATGAGTAATGCGTTGAAAAAATGGTGTGATGAACGAGAAATAGAACTCATTTTTATCCAGCCTGGAAACCCACAACAAAATGCTTATATTGAACGTTATAATAAAACGGTACGTTATGACTGGTTAAATCAAGATAGTTTTGATTCAATTGAGCAACTACAAGCATATGCAACAAAATGGCTATGGACTTATAACAATAAACGACCTAATATGGGCATTGGTGGCATTACCCCGGCTATGAAGCTAAAACAAGCTGCTTAAAATGATTCTACTTTTGAATCACCCTTAAAATGGGAGACTATCGGACTACCGTTATTTTGTACAAGAATTTAACAATTGAAAGGTTTCTAAGTTTATAAAATGTGGATTATTATCATTATATTTAGTTTAATGTTCAGTTATATGTCTCAGTATACTATTGGGGGCCGTTATATAAAGTGGTTATGGTTTTTGATTCTTGTGCATTTAATGGTTGCAATTATCAATGCTTATTTTTACACTTTTAGTCCACTGGCAGCTGATGCTATTCGTTTTCATAATGATGCTATTGCCATGGCATCAGGTAGTATAACAAACTTTTCTTGGCATGGTTCAGTTGTCTATCCTTACTTTTTATCTTATGTCTATCGTATCGATCCATCAATTATGACTGGGCAAAGTTTAAGTATTTTTGCTTACACAATGAGTGCGATCGTATTGGGAAGATTTTGTTATTTATTAAAATTAGAAAAATATAAAGTTCTGATACTTTTATGTTTCAGTTTGAATCCGATGGGTCTTATTATACAAAGTGGTGTGTTACGGGAGTCATGGCAAGTTTTATTTTTTATGTTAGCTTGTTATTTCAGCGTCAAAATATGCCTTTATAATCGATTTTTGAATCAAAATATCGTGTGGCTTGTTGCATTTGTACTGTTAGGTTCAATATTACACGTTGGAGTGATGGCAGGTAGTTTTTTTGTGTTATTTTCAACCATATTTTATCTATTTTTTGTACCGAAACAGGTTTATTTTGAAAAATCACTTGTAGTTGTTATTTTCATGCTTTTCATAGGGCTTGTAGTGATATCATTTTATTTTGTTAAACAAAACTTTCCAGATATGTATCAACATGCTATTACTTATACACAATCTGTTGGTGATGCAAATACTCAGTACTCTATTGATCGCACCTCTTTAGGTGTTTTAGTTATTCCATGGGTGTTAATTTATTATTTATTTTATCCCTTTATATGGAATATTCACGATATTATTAGTTTGTATGGTGCTATTGTTGGGCTTATTCGTTTAATACTGCTGTATGGGGTGTATCGTTTAATTAAAAAAGAAAAAAATATTTTATATAAAAGATTATATATAATTTTATTTCTTCAAATTATATTCATTGCCTTTATCTTTAGTTTTGGAACAAATAATTATGGAACAGGAATGCGTCATATGCTTTTAACATTTTGGGGGCTTGCTTTGTTAGGCATTCCAGGACTCTTTAAAAGGAGACATTATGAGTGAAAAAATACTATTTGTGGTCTCAGATAATGAATACTTTGTGAGTCATCGATTAAGTTTGGCCCAATTTTTCATTGAACAAGGCTATAAGGTGGCACTGGCAACATGTGTAACTGATGAAAAGAAAAAACAAGAAATTTTGGCTTTAGGGATTGAAATTTTTAACTTATCAGTTCGTTCGAAAGGGGTTGATACTAAGTCGGATTTTTCAATAATGCGACAATTAAAAAGTATTGATCAGCAACTGCAACCAAATTACATTATCACTGTTTCACTACGTATGACCTTTATTGGGCTCTTAGCATTTAAATTTTCAAAAGCTAAAAAACTAATAGGGATGATTACAGGGTTAGGTTATCTTAGCACGTCAAAGCGTTGGACTACGAAAATCATGAAGCGTAGTGTTTTTTTATTAATGAAGCTTTTGACAAAAAGCCAAAAAGTATCATTTATTTGCCAAAATGCTGATGATTATGATTATTTATCTAAGCACATGATTCATCAAAAACGATTATTTCTTATCAAAGGTTCTGGTGTGGATATTCAACAATTCAAACCGATACCCGAACCAGTAACTGATCGAATTATCGTTGTATTTGTTGCACGAATGTTGATTGATAAAGGAGTATTAGATGTTTGTCATGCAGCAAAACTACTCAAGCAAACACATTCAGAGATTGAGATTCAATTAGTAGGCGATATTCATCAGCAAAATCCAAATTCATTAAGTACCGATGAATTAAAACAATGGCATGCACAAGGCTATGTCAATTGGCGAGGCCATCAAACCGATATGCAATCTGTTTTAGCAAGTGCTCATATTGCGTTATTACCATCATACCGAGAAGGATTGCCTAAATCATTATTAGAAGCAGCTGCTTGCGCTAAGCCAATGATTGCAACAGATGTGCCGGGGTGTCGTGAGATTTGCATTGACCGCTATAATGGTTTGATGGTGCCAGTCAAAGATCCACAAAAAATTGCAGATGCGATTGTTGATTTGGCGAATGATGCTAAATTGCGAATGCAATATGGGCAAAATGGTCGCACATTAGTCGAGCAAAAATTTTCAAATCAAGTCGTGAACCAACAAACTTTAGCATTATTGAAATAATGCCGCAAAACCATGCACAAAGATTGAAATCAATCACATTGTCAATTATGATAAATCCAGTATTTTTGTTATGGTTAAAACCACATTAAACTAAGGTGAACTTTTTGATGGATCGAGCTATTTCTGTTATTGGGCTAGGGTATGTTGGGCTACCTGTTGCCGTGGCATTTGGACAAGAACATCCGGTTGTTGCATTTGATATAAACAACGACCGGATTCAAGCATTGCAAGCGGGTCACGACACAACATTAGAAGTCTGTGATGATGATTTACAAAAAGCTCAATTGCACTTGACCAGTACGCCAGCGGATCTTAAGAGGGCCGATTTTCATATTGTTGCGGTGCCAACGCCGATCACCCGTGCGAATCAGCCTGACTTAACTCCATTACTTAAAGCCTCTGAGACCATTGGCCAAGCTTTAAAAAAAGGCGATATTGTTGTCTATGAATCAACTGTTTATCCCGGAGCAACTGAAGAAGATTGTGTCCCTGTTTTAGAAGCTCATTCAGGGTTAGTTTGTGGGCAAGATTTTTTTGTAGCCTATTCGCCAGAACGAATCAATCCAGGGGATAAAACACATACTTTTACAAATATTCTTAAAGTGGTATCCGGTCAAACACCAGAAATTTGTGAAATTGTCGCACAGGTGTATGAGTCAGTTGTCACAGCAGGCGTATTTAAGGCAAGTTCTATTAAGGTTGCAGAAGCCAGTAAAGTTATTGAAAATGCCCAACGGGATCTGGGTATTGCTTTTAGTAATGAATTATCCAAAATTTTTCATATGTTATCTATTGATACCCAAGAAGTCTTAGATGCAGCGAATACCAAGTGGAATTTTGTTCGTTATGACCCAGGGTTAGTTGGCGGGCACTGTATTGGGGTGGACCCTTACTATTTGACCTATAAGGCCGAACAAATGGGCTATCATCCAGAAGTGTTATTAGCAGGACGACGTATTAATGATGGTATGGCTAAATATGTCGCTGAACAAACTATTAAGACCATGATCCAACAAGAAAAATTAGTAAAAAATGCCAAGGTAGCTTTATTAGGTGTGACCTTCAAAGAAAACTGTCCGGATATTCGCAACTCAAAAGTATTTGATTTGATTGATGAACTAAAAAGTTATCAGCTTGATTTAGCCATTCATGATGCTTATGCGGACCCTGATGAAGTGCTTAGTGCGCATGGGCTTAAATTAGTGTCAGATGAAACACTTAGTCAACAACATTATGCCGTCTGTATCGTAGCCGTTGGGCATGATGCGTATCAAAAAAGCTCGTTACCGGCCCATGATATTTTGATTGATATTAAAGCGAGCTTTGACAAGTCAATTTCACAATTTCGGTTATAAGGTAATATGAGACTAATCAGTATTTTATGATGAAAAAAATCACATTAATTCATTTAATTACCGGATTGCATCAAGGTGGTGCTGAAGCGATGTTGTATAAATTATTACAACATACTGACTTAGATCGGTATACACCCATTGTTGTTTCGATGACAGATCAAGGTGTTTATGGTGACAAAATTCAAGCATTAGGGATTCGGGTTGATACATTAAATTTAACTAAAAACCCATGGCGTTTGCTTAAAGGCATTCAAAAATTTAAAAAATTGTTAAAACAACATCACGTTGATATGGTTCAGTCTTGGATGTACCATGCCAACCTTTTTGCCACACTGGCTAATCATAAAAAGCAAGCCACTAAAGTCGTGTGGAATATTCGTCATAGCCTACATGATCTTTCAGCTGAAAAAAAGACAACGCAGTGGGTTATAAAAATGAATGCGAAATTATCGAGCAAACCAGAGGCGATTATCAATAACTCAAAAGTCTCACAACAACAGCATCAGGCCATTGGGTTTCAAGCCAAGCGTGATGTTTATATTGGCAATGGATTTGATTTAGAAGTCTTTCAACCAAGTCATACGATGGATATGGCTTTTCGACAACAGTATGACCTTAATCAAGAAACCACAATTATCGGAAATATTGCTCGATTGCATCCCATGAAAAATCATATTGGTTTATTAGAAGCCTTTGCATTAGTCATGCAGCAGGCGCATCAATCAATCAAATTAGTGATGGTTGGCACCGGTGTTGACCAAGAAAATCAGTTATTGATAGAAAAAGCGCAAGCATTAGGGATTGATCATCATTGTTTATTTTTAGGCGCATTGGCAAGCAGTCAAGTGATGCCTGCATTAGACTGTTATGTTTCTAGTTCTGCCTGGGGGGAAGGGTTTCCCAATGTAATTGGCGAAGCTATGGCATGTGGTGTTCCGGTTGTAGCGACGAATGTTGGCGATAGTCAAACGGTTGTAGGTCATTTAGGCACTGTGGTACCGCCTGATGATTCACAAGCACTGGCTAAAGCCATCATGGAGCAGCTGCAATGCCCGAAAAACCCACAAGCCTTAAGACAATGGATTGCGCAGCATTACAGTATAAAATCGATTGCAGCTGATTATGAAAACCTTTATCAATGGGTGGATCAAAACGCATAAAAATCAGTTGTATGCGCATTTTGATGTTATTGAGTCCTTATCCTTACTTTGCCCCAAACCCCGTTAAAATCGTATAAATCGTTTTCACCACAATTTTAAGATCCAAAATGGGTGAGAAATGTTTGACATAATATAGGTCATATTGCAACTTTTCTTGATTGCCATCAACCCCAACCGCATGACCTTGATTAACTTGCGCCCAGCCGGTGATGCCGGGTTTGACTAAATGACGTAATGGGTATAATGGTAACGCTTTCGTAAACGATTCAGCGGTTTGAACCCATTCAGGTCGCGGGCCAATTAAAGCCATATCACCTTTTAGAATATTAATAAACTGCGGCAATTCATCCACGCGAAATTTTCGCATCAAAGCGCCGAGCCGTGTAATGCGCTGATCATCAGTTTGGGTTTCACCTAACCGGTCAGCATCATTGATCATCGTGCGAAACTTATAAACCGTAAAGGGCCGATTATGAAAGCCCATGCGCTTTTGCGTATAAAAAATAGGTCGGCCCATGGTCAATAAAATCGCCGTACTGACAAGCGCAAAAATCAGCAACAATAATGGGGCAAGACAAACCGTGATGATCCACTCAATCGTCATTTTAGACCAACGATACCACAAGGGAACATGAAACCCGCTTTGGAGCCAATTGCGTTTTAAATCCTGTAAGGGAAGCCGTTGCCATAAATGTTCTTCCATATGATTAGTCGTAATAATTGGCATATCATGAATATTGGCATGAAGTAATAAATTTTGCCAATCATCCGGATAGTCAAAATCATGATTGACAATAATAATATCAGCAGTTGTTAAATCTGTTGGTGTCACATCACGCTTAGGCAACAGCTGAAATTTTCCGGGTGGATCTAGAGGATGCTCAAGACTGTCAGGGTGGTAAATTAATCGATATTGCTGTCCGGCCCAACGATTGACACTAAAGCGTAGCAATAACATCAGACTACACCAACTGGCAATAGCCGATAAGCCAACAAAAATAATATGGCCACCATCTGTCACCCAGATACTGATGATCAGTAATAAAAAGGCAAATAATAAAGCTACAAAAAATAAATGGGTATAATACTCTAAAAGCATGACACTCCGTTGAAAGCTATAAAACCAAGTCAAGCTAAATAAGATGCCTGCTAAAATTATGGTCTCAACCGACAGCGGCCAAATCCAATTAAACCCCCAGATTAAAAGCAAAAATAATGCCAGTTCAACAATAAATAAAAATTTGGTGCGATGGTACATAGAATCAATTCAATATTATCAATCACAGAATAGGCACTAGGGTAACATAGCAGCGAAAAAAAGTCATGTGACATTTGATGGACTCATGATCAAAAATTTGAACCATTGAGTTGTTTTTTTATCAAGACCATGATAAGATTTTGAAAAATTATTGACTGTATTTGAACGTTTATGAGTGATCAATTAAGCCAAAATCCTGTTGAAGAGGCTGTCTCGATTAAAGAAGTTCTCCAAGCCATTGGTCGTGGGGCTATCACATTAATTACCATTGCTGTTAAGGCTTATTGGTTTATAGGGGCGATGATTGTGATTGGTTTAGGGCTTGGTTTTTGGATGTCAAAAGATCATCAAGAAAAATATGAATTTCATATCTCTTTACGTGGGCCACATTACTTTGACAATGGCAGCCGCAAAGCAATTGTCGGGAACAATCTGTTTCATTTTATCTTAGATAACCGGCTGCAAGCATTTCAGCAAAAGAATCAAGCACAGACATCACAACCACACACAGTACAACAACGAATCGAAAACAATGTGGCATTAATGACGCCTATTAATGACCAAGATACAACCGATGAGACAGCAAATACGATACAGTATGATCAATTAACCACCATTGCGCCATTAGCGCAACGATCGTTGGTTCAAGATGTATTTGATCATATGTTTGATATGCTTAGCCAAGCTCCAGAGTTGCAAAATCAAATAAAAATCTGGCAACAAGCCATGGATATTGATTTGAAAAAACGTCAAATTGAGTATTTAAAGACACAATTGAAACAATTGCAAGACAGATCCCAACAGCTTGCTACAACCGCTCAAATTGGCAGTATTGATGGTCAGGCAATTTTATCAGAGTATGGTAAACGCTTAAGTAGTACACAACAAAAAATTCAAAATTTAAAAATCAGTATTGATCAGTTAAAACAACAAAAAGACTCACTGGTTAAAAAAGTTACCCCAATGGGCAGTTTGGTTCATAGTAAAGACCCTGTTGATGGAAATAAAAAGGACGTTTTCATTAAAATTGTAATTGCATTTATGCTCTTAGCTATTCTCTTAACATGGTTTTGGGCGTTATTGCGTTATATTGTTAGAGCTGTTCGTCAAGAATTATAAATACAAACAAAGCAATCTTTCAATCGATACAACTTTTTAGTTTGTTCCATGATAAAATTTAAAAAACTACCAGCATTGTTGTCACAGGCTATGAATATATCATCATAGTCTTGCATGAATCGAAAAATGATAGAAAACAACATTGCTTTAATATGGCAAGACTGGTTTTCACCCCAAGCATTTTGTATCCTATAGGCGCACTGACCAAGTGCAAACTCACCATGCTGATGCAACTAAAAAAGGACTCAAAAGCCATGATATTGAAAAAAAGCTTGTTGATGACGGTTATCGTGATGAGTAGTACCACAACGGTTTATGCTGTGGCTGGTCATGGAGGAGCGATGCAAAATCCTGATGGTGCAAAAAAACGCCATCAAGTGTCACAGCCATCTGATCGGCCTGATCATAAGCCTGACAAAACCAACGGACAAGCCGACCCCTCTGTCTATAATCAATACCATAACTTTTTGCAATTTAATTTAATGCAAAGTATTGATGCACGCATGCCGGGTCAAGCACGCAATGATACCTATTTAGAAACCGAATTTGGGGGCCGTTCGGGGATTGTTGATTTATATGGTTATTTAGATGTATTTGATATTGTTCATAACCGCCATGATGATCGCCATGACGGGGATAACATGTTTTTTAAAATTCGACCGCGTTTTTCAATCAATGGCTTGATCAATCGCAACTTGCAAATAGGGCCGGTGAAAGAATGGTTTATTGCCACGCAATCTGAAGTCGGTGATCGGGAATTATTTAATAATTATATCGGCATAGGCGCGAATGTTGATGTGCCCGTGATGGGCACAGTGGGTGTGAACTTAATGGCTCGTTATGTTCAAGAAAACTATTCAGCGCCAAATGAAAATCATTGGGATGGCTATAAGTTAGCGACCAACTGGTTTACGCCTTTTTATACCTTTAGCAATGATTCTTTTTTATCATACCAAGGCTATTTTGATTGGTCATTTGCCATGGATGCTTACAATGCAACACGTTCAAATCATGCCCTTGAATGGTATAATGGCTTATACTGGCATTCTCGCCATTTTTCAGTCGGCTATGGGTTAAAATATTTTAATGATATGACAGGAGTCAAAGACGGCAGCATGATGAATGGTCAGAAACAAGATACAACCGGCTGGGGCAGCTATTTTGCCGTTAGTTATGTATTTACTTAGCACCGTTGACTGAATCTTTCTCATTGATCTTTTAATATCCAAGCGCCTAAGTGTGATCTCATCCATTAGGCTCTATGAAAATTCATCAAGACCTTGATTCATAACCCAACAATTTTCAAAAAGTGCTTCAACGCTCCCTTGCAACTAGCAGACAATTGATCAACAATTAAATAAAGATCAGCCATCAACAAGGAAAGCCCTATGCATGATAATCATACAACCATCCGGATCTATGATGCAAAAATGATTCGCCAGATTGAGTCTGATTGGCAGGCCACGCATGATCAGCCCTTAACATTGTTAATGACCCGAGCCGGAATGGCCGTATTAGACAGGCTGAAGCAAACATGGCCAAATGCGCAACACATTGTCGTCGTTTGTGGTGCAGGAAATAACGGTGGTGATGGATTTGTCGTGGGTTATCTAGCGATGATGCAAGGATTCAAAGTAACATTATTAGCAACAGATAACGCCGGAGAACAAGGTGATGCTGCACTAATGCGCCAGTGGTTTGCCACCTTAGGCGGGCAGGTTGAAGGGATCAATCCAGATCATCCGGCCTTAAGCCAGGCCGATGTGATTGTCGA
Source organism: uncultured Francisellaceae bacterium (assembly GCA_964485635.1). Lineage (GTDB taxonomy): Bacteria > Pseudomonadota > Gammaproteobacteria > Francisellales > Francisellaceae > CAZAJS01. The sequence continues at coordinate 2,190 of CAZAJS010000031.1, read as the reverse complement.
TGCCTTATTAGGCACAGGGATTGATCGGCCGGTGACTGGTCTGATTGCTGCATTAATCCAAGCCATCAATGCTAGTGAGGTCCCGATTATCAGTGTTGATGTCCCTTCAGGTGTTTGCGCAACAACCGGTCGATGTGATCCTATGGCGATTAATGCAGATTGTACCGTCACTTTTATTGCGAATAAAATAGGCCTGATGACCGGGGAGGCCATGGAAAAAGTAGGCCAATTAATGCATGCCGATTTAGGCGTTGATACATTGGATCATCAGCCGGTTGCACAAGGCCTAACCCCTCAGTGGTTTAACGACAATTGGCCGATTTGCTCAAAGGGAGCCAGTAAAATTGATAAAGGCCATGCCGTGTTAATTGGGGGGGATCAAGGCATGCCTGGCGCGGGACTGATGATGGCAAAAGCTGCCTTAATAGCGGGTGCCGGACGGGTAACATTATTAACCCATCCGGACCATGCGACTCAATTAGCGGGTCTCGTTCCAGAGATCATGTGTCAAGGAGTTGACCGTCCAGAGATATTACAACAGCAGGCGGCGAAAGCCACTGTGATCGGCATTGGTCCAGGAATGGTGGCCGATGCTGCCTGGTCACAGATGGTCTATGACACGATTGGCAGTTTGCCAGGACCGAAAGTTGTTGATGCCGGAGGCTTAACTGAACTGCCAGCTGAGGCATTGAAAAATGCTGTGATCACACCCCATGAAGGTGAAGCCGCACGGCTATTAAATCAATCGGGGGGAGACATTCGTGACAATCGACCGAGTAGTTTACAGCAATTAATGAGGGTCACACAAGCTCGTGGTGTTGTTTTGAAGGGACCAGGAACATTGATCGGTCAGCCGCAGCAACCAATATGGGTTGCCCCTTATGCAACATCGGTGCTGGCCACAGGTGGCAGTGGGGATATCTTAACAGGGTTGATTACAGGAATTGCTTGCCAGCAAACTGTTGCTGATCTTGCCCTCGCCGCTGGGCTTGGTGTGATGTTGCAAGGTCAAGCGGCTGAGTTATATCAACGACAACAAGGTGGCCCATGGGGGGCTAAGGCAACGGATATCTTAGCTTATGTCCCTAAGGTGTTAAATCAAGGCTTAAGCTCAATGGCTAACGCATGAATGTGATCCATTTCATTGTCCAAGGCTTGATAAATAGCTCGATGGGTGGCTAATCGTGATTGGCCTTGTAACGTGGAGGCTTGGATGCGAATGCGAAAATGGTATTTGCCAGGTTGAAAATGCTTGTGACGGCGATGTTTGTCAGTTTCATCAAGAATTTCAAGAAAACTTGGGGCAAATGCATTGGCTAAACGGTGATAAATTTGATCATGTAAGCTCATGACTGTGTCAACTCCTGTACTCCAGTTGGGGTGATTAAGGTATCAAGCCCGATATCCCAAAGGGCAACATCAAATGTATCAACCATTTGACAATCATAAGCAATGCCAATTAATTGCGGGCCGATATGTGGATTGTTTGCTTTAAAAGCAAAGGTTGTATCATAAAAACCACCGCCCATGCCCAGTCGCATGCCATCAGCGTTGACGGCCACCAGCGGAACGATCACATAGTCTAACTCCCAAGGAGCGATCAGTTGCTCAGAGGTTTCAAAATAAGGCTCATCAATACCAAAGGCATTTTTAACCCAACCGGCTTGTGGAGTAAGCATCCATAAATGGCGAGGCCGGTATGGATGCAAAACTGGATAGGCCACCGTGGCATGAGCCGATAAAGCCTGATTTAAGGGGCGAACATCAATTTCTTCGGCCATCGGGATATAACTAGCAATGCGATCAGACGGTTGGATTGTCAAGTATTGTTGCCAATGGTGTTGGACTTGTTTTGCGGCATGTTGACGCGTGGTCGCATCAAGCGCTTGACGCCGATGACGACACATTTGTCGAATAGATTGATTGGTCATGATTTAAAAACTAAGAAAAGGGTACTACCCGTAACTGCCGCTGTCTACAAGGCCCTTGAACCCTCAAGAACCAAGTGGGCGCTCGCACAATACTTTCGGGCTTCCTGTCAAGCAGGCATGCGCACCCAGTATCGAATCTTGAGCTCCCTTTTATATAAGCATCGGCTCAAGTTTGTAGTTACTGGCAAACAGCACAGGTAGTACGAACATCGAATTAATGATTATCTTAGCTGAATGCTGCCTTACCTATCAAGGGTTT
>CAZAJS010000030.1:0-14927 GCA_964485635.1 uncultured Francisellaceae bacterium | reverse complement strand
TAGTCCTCAGGCGGTTTTGCTTTAAAGGACATTGTTTTACCACTTATTGGGTGTGTGAAGCATAATTCACGGGCATGGAGTGCCTGGCGCTTAAAATTTTGAAGTAATGCACGTAAGGATTCATCATTCCCTTTAGGGAGGCTAACACGGGGGTTATAAATGGAGTCACCAACTAAGGGGGCTCGGATATGTTTCATATGGACACGAATTTGATGTGTTCGTCCTGTATCTAATTGACAGCGAACGCGTGTAAAGCCCATGAACCTTTCTAATACATCCATGTGTGTTGTAGCATTTTTCCCGGTTGGGGTGACGGCCATTCTGAGTCGGTTATGTGGGTCACGACCAATGGGGGCAGAAATCGTTTGCCCTGAAATAAGCTCACCGGTGGCAATGGCTTCATAAGTTCTTTTGACAGTCCGTTTAGCAAGCTGCTTAACTAAAGACTGATAGGCTGGGAGGGTTTTTGCGACAACCATTAATCCGCTGGTTTCTTTGTCAAGTCGATGTACAATCCCTGCCCGCGGTAGTGTTTCAAAATTTGAATCATAAGCCAATAAGCCATTGCTAATGGTGCCTGTTAGGTTTCCTGCACCCGGGTGGACCACCCAACCGGCAGGCTTATTCAGACACAAAACAGCTTGGTCTTCATAAATAATTGGCAGTTCCATTGGCTCAGCTTTCCAGTGCGTTTGCGATGCTAGTGTCACATTCACATGAATCTGTTCATTGCCTGAAAGGGGCATTTTACGTTTACAATAAGCTTTTCCGTTGACGGTGATCTTCCCGGATTCAAGCCATTTTTGAATTTGGCTACGCGAGTAATCAGGCATTAGTTGGCATAAAACAAGATCTAGTCGACTGCCATTAGCATCTGCTGGGACAACAAACTTTTGCTCAATGGTTTCAAATCGGTTATCATAGCAATTCATATTGGTCAAACAAGTTTTCCAATCATTGTTGAGTGAACAGTAATTTTAGCGTAAATCGTGTTAGGAAGTAAGGAGCGTTATGAAAAAAGCACGCAGAATCTGGGCAATGGTGTGTTTAGGCGTATTAACAGGCTGTGCCACGGCCCCCGTTGAGGACCATTTTGAAAAGGATCCTGATTATTTGTATGCCTTAGGGCATCAACAGATGCAACAAGGTCAATATCGACAAGCGATTAATACATTTGAGTCTTTACATAGTCAGTACCCGTTTTCAAAAGATGCACAAAAAGGGATGGTTGATTTGATCTATGTATACTATCAAGACAATCAGCCCGATATGGCATTAGCATTAGCGCAACAATTTACCAGCAATTTTCCGACATCCGATCAAATCGGCTATGTCTATTATATGAAGGGTGTTGTAAACTTTGAAAATGGTCGAGGTTTTTTGCAACGTCATTTAAAGTATGATATGGACCAACATGATCCAAGCGCCTACAAAACAGCATTTAATCAATTTAAAAAGGCCATCAAAGCTGATCCAAATGCTAATTATGTTGATGATGCCCATTTACGGATGATTTATCTTTATAATACAATTGCACAGTATTATTATAATATTGCCAAATTTTATTATGACCGCCAAGCCTACGTTGCTGCTGCAGATCGAGCCCGTCAGGTTGTCTTGCATTATCCTAAAAGTTCAGTTCGTCAGCAAGCTTTACAATTATTAGCCAACGCTTATCAGCAGCTTGGTTTACCTGCATTTGCTGACAATGTGAATACTGTTTTAAAATTAAACTTACCTGAGGAAAAACCCAGTCAATCGTCATCGGAGGTTAATTCATGAGTTGGTTTAATCAAGTATTCATAGGGCATTTATCTGATGATGGTTTTTATCAGGATGTTGCTGCATTTGACAATGCCTTAGCAGCCTATCCTTTCGTCCCATGTGACTCAATAACGCCTAAAACAATGGGCTGGGTACCGCCAGAGTCAACTGACCAGAATGAAGCTTTAGTCAAGGTTGCTAATCACTGTTATTGGTTCACATTGCGCATCCAAGAACGTATTGTCCCAACAGTGGTATTGCGTCAAGCTGTTGAGTCACGTATTGCTAAATTAAAAGCTCAAGGTGAAGCATCCATTACCAAAGCCCAACAGCAACAAATCAAAGAGCAGGTTCATCATGAATTGCTCAAGCAAGCCTTTGTTAAAAATCGTGATATTGATGCCATGATTGATACAAAGCAACAACGTTTATGTATTAATACAACTGTTGTTAGTCAGATTGAGCAAGTCACAGGGTTATTGCGCCAATGTTTTGGTCGTTTGAAGTTAACGCCACTGGTTTTCGATGGGTTAGCCTTGATGTGGAGAGATTGGTTACTACAGCAGGTTTACGTTGATGATACCATTGAAATAGGTCATACTTGCGTATTAGAGGATCCGAATAATGATAGTGTGATACGCTGTCGGAACCAAGATTTATTTGCCAATGAAATACAGGCGTTGTTACAAGAAGGTAAACAGGTCAGCCAGTTGAGTTTTACATGGCGAGACAGTGTTGATGTCGCCTTAACAAGTGACTTTGCGATTAAACAGTTTAAATCGCGACAAACAACGGCCGAACAAAAAGAACAATCATTTGAAGAGGCAAGTGTTTTATTTTCTCAGTATTTAACAGCATTTATTGACGATATAAAACATATGGTTGAACGCTGTTCAAAACGCGCAGATTAATACATTATTTATTGAAGTGGCTTTAATGCATTGAGAATTGACTCGGTGACCGCACCAACGGATTGTTGTCCATCAATTTTAACATAAGCTGGATGATATTGGTTGGGTGACTTGTTTTGGTAAAAGTCAATCAATTGCGCTGTTTGTTCATGATAAACTGATAAGCGTTTTTTGACTGTATCTGGCTTGTCATCATCGCGTTGGACTAATGGTTGACCAGTGATATCATCATAACCAGCTTGTTGAGGAGGGTTGAAAGTCGTATGATAAGTTCGCCCTGATTCTGGGTGGATGCGTCGACCCGTTAAGCGCTCAATTAATACATCATCAGGTACATGGATTTCAACAATGGCGTCAATTTGAATGCTAGCCTGATCAAGTGCTTGTGCTTGGCCAATGGTCCGAGGGATGCCATCTAAGATATAACCATTTTTGCAATCAGGTTGTTCCAGGCGCTCTTTGACAATTTGCATAATAAAATCATCAGGGACTAATTGGCCTTGGTCAAGAATCGTTTTTAATTTTTTGCCCGTTTCTGAACCACTTTTGATGGTTTGTCGCAGCATATCACCTGTTGAAATATGAGCAATGTTTAATTGTTCGGATAGGGTTTCTGCTTGAGTGCCTTTACCTGCACCAGGCGGGCCAAGAAGAATAAGACGCATGGTTATCATCCTTTGTTATTGATTAGAAAAATTCAAGTTTAGCCGAAATTAAAAAATCTTTCAAATCATCATTGATTGATATTATGAATTAATGACAATAAGTGGATTTAAGTGAGGGGGTGGTGTTTTAGACTTGATTTATTAATGAAATATTGTAGTATAAACTGAATCAGTTAAATTTGGTTAATTAATAACGAAGGGGTTTCTATGCAAACAGTAAGAATGGTTAATCGACTTAAAAAGGTTGTCATCGGTGCTTTAATGGCTTTATTGACAGTAGGAGTCGGGCAAGCGGCTGAGCAAACGCCGGATGCCTTTCAAGATTTCACAGGACCAATACAGCAAATTGTTGACTTAATTTCAGGGCCAGTTGCCCAAATGTTAGGTGTTATTGTGATTGTCATTGCTGGATTGGGGATTGCTTTTGGAGAAGGTGGTTCTGGGGTTCGTAAACTTTTCCAGATTGTGTTTGGATTAGGAATTGCCTTTACAGCAGGTAGTCTTGTTGCCAATTTATTTGGCGCTTCATCAGGGGTGGCCTTTTAATGGCAGTTGAAGGCTTTTCAATAAGAGTTCATAACTCATTAACATCACAACTTTTTACTGCAGGGGTGCCTCGGCAGTTTTTTATTTTGAATGCTACCTTAGCTGCGGCGATTATTTTAGGAATGCATTCTTGGTATGGGATTCCTATTTTTATTATTGTGCATGTGATTGCTTTATTGATGACGAAGAAAGATCCTCAATTTTTCCAGGTCATGGTGCGCCACATTAAGAAAAAAAGCTATTATGATGTGTAAACTATGCTAAATTTGCGTGAATTTAAGAAAAGACCGAATCATATTACAGATTTATTGCCTTGGGCGTGCTTGATCGATCAGGGGGTGATCTTAAATAAAGATGGTTCTTTTCAAAAAACATTAAAATTTCGAGGCCCTGATCTAGAGTCATCAACGCAGCAACAGTTAGTCTCGATAACCGCGCGCTTGAATAATACCTTAAAGCGGTTGGGTTCTGGTTGGGCAATGTATATAGAGGCAAGACGGAAACCTGCAAAAAGTTATCCAACAGATAACCATTTTCCTGACCCAGTTAGTTGGCTTATTGATTTAGAGCGCAAAGATATGTTTGAGCGCGAAGAGGCTCATTATGAAAGTGAGTATTTTATTACTTTTCAATACTTGCCGCCACGAGAAACTGTGTCAAAATTATCAGGGATTTTTGTTCGTAAACAAAACCAAGCAGATGATAGTCAAGCAGATGGCTATAAAAAATTATTGCAACACTTTAAAACAATTGTTAACCAATTGTTTGATATTATGAAAGATTATATGTATGAGGTCAAAGAGTTAAGTGATGTTGCCACCTTGACCTATTTACATAATTGTATTTCTGATAAATATCAAACTGTACGCGTGCCTGATACACCGAGCTATCTTGATGGTGTATTAGCTGATACACCGCTTGTTGGAGGCCTAGAGCCAAAGTTAGGCAAACACTATATTAAAACAATTTCAATTCAATCGTTTCCAACGAGTTCTGTACCGGCTATTTTAGATCAGCTAAACCATTTGCCGATGCCATACCGGTGGGTGACACGATTTATCCCATTGGATAAAGATGATGCTGAAAAAGCATTAAAAAGTTACAAGCGTCAATGGTTTGCTAAACGCAAAGGTGGTTTGACGTTAATTAAAGAAATGTTTTCAAAAGGCGAAAGTGCCATGGTTGATAATGCAGCGGTTCAAAAGTCAGCTGATGCCGATCAAGCACTGCAAGAGCTATCTGAAGACTTGGTGTCTTTTGGTTACTATACGGCAACTGTAACGGTGTGGGACGAGGATTTAGAGCGTGTTTATCAAAAACAGCGCGAGGTCGAACGTGTCATTAATGGTCTTGGGTTTGTCACGATTGTTGAAACGGTGAATGCCGTTGAAGCTTGGCTATCCTCACTGCCGGGGCATGCCAGTGCCAATGTGCGCATGCCATTAATGCATAGTTTAAACTTAGCGCATTTGATTCCTTTTTCAGCTGTTTGGGCAGGACCGGCTTATAACAAACATTTAAATGGTCCGCCATTGCTTTATGCTAGGACGGCTGGCAATACGCCATTTCGTCTTTCGAATCATATTAATGATGTCGGCCACCAAATGATTCTTGGACCAACAGGTGCGGGTAAATCTGTCTTATTAAATGTCATGGCAGCACAATTTTTGCGTTATCAGTCAGCCCAAGTGTTTATTTTTGATAAAGGGGCAAGTTTTTATGGTTTGACTTGTGGTGTTGGTGGTCAGTTTTATGAAGTTGGTGATATTGGTTCAGGTGGTTTGGTATTCCAGCCGCTGGCAGATATCGATCAGATGCAAGAGCGCGTTTGGGCACAAGACTGGGTGATTGGGCTTTTTGAAAATGAAAATGTGACAATCACCCCAGAGATTAAAGAAGCTATTTGGAATGCCTTAAATAATTTATCAACCATGCCACAAAAACAGCGCACATTAACGGGGTTGCGTTCTTTTATTCAAGATCGAAAATTACGTGTAACCCTTGATGCTTATGTTTTAGGCGGTCCATATGGAGAAATACTTGATTGTGATGATGCGGTTTTTGATCAACATCATTGGCAGTGTTTTGAAATGGAAAAAGTCATGAACATGCCTAAGGTGACAGCGCCTGTTCTGTCATATATCTTCCATGTATTAGAAAAGCGATTTACTGGCGAACCAACATTAATGATTCTTGATGAAGCGTGGTTGTTTTTAGATCACCCTATGTTTGCAACAAAAATTAAAGAATGGTTAAAAACTTTACGGAAGAAAAATGTATCTGTTGTATTTGCGACACAATCCGTTGATGATGCGTTAAATTCACCGCTTGTTTCAGCGTTAAATGAATCATGCCCTTCACGTATCTTTTTGCCAAATGACAGAGCCCTTGAACCAACTGTTGCTAAAGGTTATGAGAATTTTGGTTTGAATGCTCGCCAAATTCAAATTTTGAGTCATGCGCGGCCAGCAAGTCAATATTATTTCCAGTCCCAAAAAGGTAACTGTTTATTTGACTTAGGGCTAGGTCCGGTAGCTTTAGCCTTCTGTGCGGCCTCAAAACCACAAGAAAGACAGTTGATTGAGAAGTTATATCAGCAATCAGATAGTACGGAAACATTTGTAGAACATTATTTAGAAACAAAATCCCTTCATTGGGCTATTGATATTGTGAAACAATATTCAAAGCAGGAGGGTTAAATGGCATTAGTGCAATTTCCGTTTAGCAAAGAAGTTCCAAATTATCAAAATAGCTCGTTAGAAACGCCTTATTGCCAAGCGCAACAAGATTGGGACTTTCCGATTGGTTATTGGACAAAAAAAGCATATATTTGGAGATTGTTGAGTTATTGCTTAGTGGTAGCTTCATTAATACTTCTAGCCCTCTTAGCAGATATGCTATATCTTCAAAAAGATCGGGTGATTGCAACAGAAATTTTGTCTAATGGGCAACAAGTGGATCATCCAGTGTTATTGCAAGACCAGATTGATTTGCCTGATGCTCAGATAAAGACAATTTTAACAGGGTTATTTATGGCAGGGCGAAACAGACAGCAAAACGGGTGGGATCAAGCATTCGGAGTTAGCGACGATGGGGTCGTACATATTGATCAATTATCCGTTGATCAAGGGCAGTTGACAGCAAATGTGACACTTGGGCAGCAGCATTATCAAATGCAAGGAAAAGTGTCTAAAGAAACAAACCCTCAAATGATCCGGATTAAAACACTTCAAATGAAACCAGTAGGTGATCACCATGGAAAATGATCAAAATAAAACAGCCTATCAACGGGCCTATGAACAATGGGAACAACGGATTGGGCATGCAAAAATACAAGCACGTAATTGGATGGTTATTGCCTTAGCACTTGCCATTGTTTGTGTCGGATTAATTGTTGTTTTAGCAACGGTTTCGATGCGTAATAAAACGCATTTATATGTGGCAGAAGTCAAACCTGACCAACGGATTGTTAATGTCAGATCTAGTGGTATTGCTTATCAGCCAACAAAGGCTCAACAGCAGGCATTTGTTGGTCAGTTTATTAAAAACATTACTGATATTCCGCTAGATCCTGTTGTGCTTAATGCGCAGTGGCAAAAAGCTATTGATGCAGTGGTTGGGCCAGCGAAAAAGCAATTGCAGGAATTTTATCAATCGTATCAGCCACTACAAAAAATCGGGGATAAGAATGTGCAAACACATATTGATAGCATTCATGAAACCGGTGACAATAGTTTTAATGTGACATGGACGGTTCAACAGTATGATAACCAAGGAAATAAAATTGATGAATCTTTATATAATGGGACATTTACTTTAGCTAATATTCAACCGCCAAAAACGTTACAACAAATGATGCAAAACCCTTTAGGGTTGCATATTGGTTACTTTTCATTTAACAAAAAAGGGTCTGTATAACGATGAAACGCACGATGAAAACGCTCTATAGTTTATTGCTAGGCAGTTTATCTGTCACGGGTTGTGCGACAACTGATGACGCAAAATCTGATCAGAATATCTCAGCGCCAGCCGGCTATGAAAAAGCCAAGGATGTTGACGAGTCAAAAAGCCAAAATGCTGATCAAGCAAAAATTCAATATGTGCCGATTCCTATTCCGGGGCAGCTTAAACCTGTTCCTGGGGCAACAGGTCAGCCGCAGGTTGCTAAGAAAAATGAAAAAACAGGTGAAGAAGCGACGAAACAGGCGAATCAAAAAGCCATTCAGACACCAGCTTCAGGTGATTTTTTTAATTCAATGATGACCTATGACTTTATGGATGGGGCGCTTTATACGATTTATACAGCGCCTTTAAATATTACAGATATTCGGCTACAAAAAGGTGAGAAAATTATTTCACAAGCCGCGGGTGATACAATGCGTTGGCAGGTAGCTTCGACTTACAGTGGTGAAGGAGATAATGTGTACCGTCACTTACTTGTTAAACCTAAAAAGCCAGGGTTAACGAATAGTTTGATTGTAACAACAGACCGACGGACGTATCATTTAGTATTAAAGTCAACGGATAGTGACTCATATATGGTTTCAGTTAAATGGCGATACCCAAGCTCTATGCTGAAAGATTTCACTTCAGGTCAAGGTGCTGATGCTAGCCCAAAGCCAACAGGGGGTGATATCATGTCAGGGTCAACAACAGATATCGCCCCACCTGATTCATCACAAGCAGCTGATTTAAATATTGATGTGGCCGATGTTAATTTTGATTATGATTGGCATATGGTTAAAGGTTCGACACCGGCCTGGTATCCCGTTCAAGTATTCAGCTCTGGTCATCAAACGTATATCAAATTTGATGAAAAGAGTTTACATGATAATACGGATATGCCTGTTCCAGTTGTTAAAGGTAGTGGTGGAGACTATGGTACAGCGGGATTTAATTGGCGCATGAAAGGTCAGTATATGATTTTAGATACAGTAGTGGATGCTGCTTATTTAAAATCTGGAACGGATGATACCTCAGAAACAATTGTTGCAATTGATGCAAAAAAGTAGGTAGTTAAACGCATGGAAGATAAAAAAACGAATCAACCATTAAAAACAAAACAAGATCCGCCAAAACCATTTGAATTGAATCGAAATTTGATTCTACTCGTTGGTGGCGGTATTGTTTTAGTGATTATTATTGCTTTTTTAGGTTCTTTTAGTCGATCAGATCATCAGACTAAGCAACAAAGTGACATTAAGATAGGTCAAAGCCAGCAAGATTGGAAAGTAGATGAGTCATTTTCTAGCTATGCGGATGCTCAAGCAATTCGTCAAAAGCTTGGTATGGATCAAGAACCTAAAGTGGTACATGATACTGACCCAGAATTGCAAAGAAATCTTGAGCAGCAAAAACAACAGATTCAGCAATTACAGCAAAGCTTACAGCAATTGAAACAAAGTGACCAACAGGCGCAACAGGCGCCTGAGCCACAACAAACACTTTCGCCTGAAGATAAGCAGGCAAGACAATCAAGTATTTTTGTTCCAGGTGGAGCACCAAGAAGTGAATCAAAAGAAGATGACAGTGATCAAAAAGATCAAAAACAAGATCATAAACCATTAAGCGATCAAACGTTGGCTGAACAGCGTGAAAGCTTTATGCATGGAAGTGGTCAAACTCCGAAAGAAACGCAAAACCAAAATACAATCCAAACGCCAGTATCAAAAAATGTATTATTAGCTGGAACGGGCATCCCTGCAGTTTTACAATCAAAAATTGTTTCAAACTTGCCAGGAACCATTGTCGCTCGAGTTTCTAAAGATGTTTATAATACAGTCAATGGAAAAACGCTACTTGTGCCACGAGGAAGTAAGCTTATTGGTGAGTATAATTCACAAACCGCCTATGGTGATACACGTGTACAGGTTAAATTTACCCGATTAATTCGTCCAAATGGTTCATCAATTATTTTACCAAACCAGCCGGGAACAGATGCTCAAGGTGTTTCTGGCGTTGGCGGTCAGGTTGATAACCACTGGGGAAGTGTGATTGGATCAGCAGCCTTATCAACGGTATTTAGTATTCCATCAATTGCCGCTGAGGTTGTTTCAAGACAGCCCGTTTGTACAGGCGATCGTTGTATGCCAAACTACGGGGGCTTGGTTGGTAGTTCTATGTTACAAAGTGTTGGGTCACAAATACAGCAAGTTGGCAGTAAGTTAACGTCACGTGCGATGGATGTTAAGCCAACCATTACAATTGATAGTGGCAAACAGTTCTCAGTGATGGTAACCAAAGATACTTATATTCCACCGTATGATCAAAGAGGCCAATAAATAATGCAATTGATAAAAGTAAGTTGTATCGCTTTAATTGTTGCTTTATTTGTATCACAAGCATGGGCCAGTGATGATACTTCGGATAGTTCAAGTGGTAGTAGTGGCTTTGTTCAGCAAGCTAACAAAAAAACACAAAAAGGGCTGAAAACATTCAAAAAGCTTTATAAAGAAGATAGTGATCAAGCAAAACAAGACTTTCAAAAAAGTGTTGGTCAAGACCCTAATGATGATGCTAGTGAGGCATTAAAAGAAGATAAAGAATCAAACCCTTTTGATTTTGATCAACATTCATCAACGATTCAATAAAGGAAAACGATATGTCCTCATCGATTGCCCCAGCTGTTAGCGAACAATTATTTGATGGCATGCAAGCAGGGTTTATTCATGCAATCATGAGCAGTTTAGATGGATTTAAAGCAGGGGCTTTATATCTATTAATTGCGGTGGCAACGTTAGAATTAGTTTTTTTTGGGCTTATTTGGGCTTTTCGGAATGATGAAGGGATTAGCTCTCTTGTTCTAAAAGTATTTAAAATAGGCTTTTTCTTCTTTTTAGTCAGTAATTGGGAGTGGGTCTCAACCCAGTTGCTGATGTTTTTTCGTGATTTAGGACTTTTATTAAGCCCCGATGGCATTAAAGAAGGGTTTACAAGCCCCGGAAGTTTTTGGGTTCTTGGTTTTAAAACAGGAGCTTCGATGTTAAAAGTAGCGGTTGAGTATGGTTCTTACAATTTTGGCTTAACATTACTTTATTTTGTGTTAGGTATTGGGACTTTATTATTTTTTGCAGCAGGTGCTGGCCAAATTCTGTTGTCTATTTTGTTTTTTGACCTTCTATCGCTGGCTGCTTTAATTTTAATTCCATTAAGTGTGTTTAAACCGCTAATGAATTTTTTTCAACGAGTGATTCAGCAAATGTTTGTCGCTGGAATTCGTTTGATGGTTGTTATTTTAGTATGGGCAATTGCCGTTCTTGTTGTTTCACAACTTAGTGTCGGTGTTGTCAGTGATTCAACGAATTTAGCAAAACCATTAGGCTTGTTTTTTGCCATGTTTGTGCTTGTTATTTTAATTTATATGTTGCCTTCTTTGGTCGGAAAATCTGTTGGAATTCCAGCAGCAAATCTATTTTCTTCCTCTGGATTGAATGCGGGTGAACCCTCGAATGTAGCAGTCTCGCCAGGCTATTCAACACAAATGGTTGCCCCAGGAATGCCAGCAATGGCCAATGTTTCTGGCTATCAGTCCTCATCAGGTCAGCAAAGCACACCAATGAGCAATATGCAGGCAGCAACAATGGTGTCAGACTCAGGACAATCATCACCGACACAAACTAATGTGCAAGTACAATCAACAACCCAGGCGGCGAATATATCCTCGGATCAAAAAAATCAAAACAATACCGGACAAGCTGTTGATGTTAATCGAAGTATTTCTGATGATACTGTCAAAAAAGTCACTAAAAATGAGTGATTAGCATGAAGCTGTCTAGAAGACAACAGTTAAGTATGCTCGGTATGTTTTTGTTTACTTTATGGGGCCTTGCATTTTTAGGGTTTGGCTTTGTTTGGCAGTCAACTAAAAGTATGCCACAAGGTATTTACCTAACTTATCCTTCTTTAAAAGACTATCAAAAAGGAGATGTGGTGGTGTTTTCTCCTCAAAAGTCAACGTTAAAATTTGCGACTTATTATCATTGGGTTAGTCATCGGTCTGATTTATTATTTTTAAAAAAAGTCGTTGCAGTGCCACATGACTTTGTTTGTACCTTAGCTGGTGAATTATATATCAATGACCAAAAACGAGGGAAAGTGTGGTGGATTGCTCCCCATGGCATTATTTTGCCTCGTTTTAATTTTTGCGGTAAAGTGCCAAAAGGGCATGTTTTTTTACAGGGGACAAATAGTACCCGATCATTTGATAGTCGTTATTATGGATTGATTCAAACACAAAGAATAAAAGGAAAAGCAAAACGAATATGGACGTTTCACAATTAGATATCGTTAAACAGCGCCGCGTTCGAATGTTGGAAACAGCGCTTGGGCCGGATATTATGCATTATTTGCAGGATGAGGATACAGTTGAGGTAATGCTGAATCCTGATGGTCGACTTTTTTATGAGCAAATGGGCGTTGGAAAGAAAGCAACAGATATTATCATTCCGCCGGAACAAAGTGAGAATATCGTCAAGCTGGTTGCTTCATTTAAAAATAAAGTCGCGGATGATGCACAACCAGATGTGGCTGGAGATTTGCCATTTGAAGGAGCGCGTTTTCAAGGCTGGTTACCACCAGTGGTATCACAACCTTGTTTTGCGATTCGACGGCGGGCACGTAAAATATTTACGCTCGATGATTATCAAAAACAAGGTGCAATCACAGAAAAACAAGTTACTTATTTACAAAAAGCCGTTAAACAGCGAAAAAATATTATTATTGTCGGTGGAACGGGGTCAGGAAAAACAACATTTGCCAATGCCTTATTAGCATTATTATCTGGTGCAAATGATCGTATTTTGGTAATTGAGGATTTACCAGAGCTTCAAGTCGATGTCCCGGATTTAGTAACAATGACGACAACGCTTGATGTATCAATGCGCGACTTAGTGAAAGGATCCTTGCGCATGCGCCCAGATCGCATTATTATTGGAGAAGTGCGTGATGGATCAGCATTAGAGCTGCTTAAAGCCTGGAATACGGGGCATCCGGGCGGGTTGTGTACGATTCATGCGAATAGTGCTGAATCTGCGCCCTACCGAGTTGAAGATTTGTTGCAAGAGGTCGTTGCATCCGTTCCCCATACTTTAATTGTCCAATCAATTGATATTTTAGTGTTCATTCAAAGAGATAAAACTGGGAAGCGCCAAATTAGTCAAATGCTAGAATTGATCAGTTATGAAAATGGGGCATATCAATTTCAACCTTGTTTAGATTGAATTTTTCAAATGAAACTGTCATAATAACAGTCAACGAATTGAAAAGGTAATGGCACATGTTTTTTACATTGCATGATCGGTTTTTAAATCATGAAACATTGGTTGGTGTTTCTTGGACGCAGTATTCATTAAAATGTGCTGCGGTTAAAAAATTATCTAATGGCGGTTACCGGCTTGTGAAGTGTCACGAGGTTACCTTAACGGAAAAGACGGTTGATGCTGATGGTAAGATTTTAGAACAAGAGCATTTTTCAGATGCATTAACACAGCTTTTTCGAGAGGCTAAATTAAAAAAACAAAAAAAGGTTGGTTTTTGTGTTCCATCAAGCAGCTGTACAACTAAGCAAATTGAATTTAATGCTGATGCAGGAGAGGCCGAAATACTTCAGCAATTAATGTATAACTGTGAACGTCATTTATCCTATCCATATGAAGAAATTTATATGGACTATCAGTTGTTAACCCCAGATTTGTCTCGTAATACACGTTCTGTTGCGCTTGTAGCAACACATCGAGATAATGTTGAGCTTGCCATTCAATCATTTGAGGCAGCAGGACTTGATCCAGAAGCATTAATTCCCGATGGTATGGTTTTGCAGCGGTTTATGTCTTTATTTTATCCATTTGATATAACAGGCAATGAGACATACTTAATTTTAGGACTCTATGATGAAAGTTATGCGCTTCATATTATGACAGAGCATGAAACGCTTTTTATGGATGAAAAGCGCTTAGGCGCTACTTATGAACAAGAAGATTTTTTATCAGTTATGTTACCGTGGTTGTCTCGGAATATGCAGATGTTTGGTTTAGATTATGATCGACCTATTAAGCGTGTATTAGTATATGGTGATCGACAAGATTTATTAGAATTAGAGCCGCATATTACTGAATTTATAGAAGAACCAGTCGAGATGTTAGATTTAGCCCAGCTTGTTAGTGGGACAAGCTCAGCGCTATCGAAACAACAACGCTCTCGGTTTTTATTTGCGATTAGCTTGGCGACTTGGGAGGTGCTGTAATGATTGATTACCATCATGTCAATTTACTTGATTGGCGTGAAACTGTTGCAAAAAAGCGCACCAAACTATTTATTTTTGATTTATTGATTTGTATTGGCATTGGTGTTGTGATTGCTTTATTTTTTTGGGGGATTGCTCAAAGTCAGTTATCGAAACAAAATAATCGCAATCAATTTTTAAACGATGAAATGGCACAACTAGCTGATAAAAGTGTTGAGGTCGATGAATTGAATGAATTACAAGATGACTTGTCTGATCGGATTCATTTAATTAAACGATTACAAGAAAATCGACCTTATAATGTATTAGTTTGGGAGCACCTAAATAAATCCATGCCTGAGGATTTATATATCACTTCTTTAAGCAAACAAGAGGATGGCGGTCCTGGACAAGGGATGCATTTAAAAATTGAAGGGCGAGCGACAAGTAACCGCCAAATTTCACAGCTATTACGTAATTTAGATGGTGATATATTATTCAGTCAAATTGCGAGCCCAAGAATTCGGCAAATCAATGAAGACGACAAAGCTTCATATGGTTTTTCAATTAACAATATTTCAGTAGAAAAATTAGAAGATATTTTATTTAATAGCGATGCAGCAAAACAAGATGATACATCCAAACAAGATGATACATCCAAACAAGATGATACATCCAAGCAAGATGATGCATCCAAACAAGATGATGCATCCAAGCAAGATGATGCATCTAAGCAAGATGATGCATCCAAACAAGATGATGCATCTAAGCAAGATGATGCATCCAAACAAGATGATGCATCCAAGCAAGATGATGCATCTA
>CAZAJS010000029.1:0-15345 GCA_964485635.1 uncultured Francisellaceae bacterium | reverse complement strand
CTGCTGCATATAATGAATGGAACTATGCAAGGCCGTTGGCGAATAAAGCAACTCAGGGGTGGCAACACCATTGGCAGCTGGTTTAGATTGAGTGACTGACAATACTTCAGTAATACTTTCAATCGCTTTCTGTTGGTATTCTAATTTGTTAAATTTGAATTTAAATTGTGTCATTAGCTATCACTTTTCAGATTTGCTTGGTTAATATCATTTAAGACACATCGTCATTATCTATTGCTTAATTTTTCAAAAAAACATACTTAAAGCGTACTGTAGCTAGAAATAGAATTACCTAACACCTTTAACTTTTGATGACCCACACTGGGTACACCGCCATCCACAAAATTTAATTGTAAGACCCAACCATAAAAACAACCATAACCCACCGGTGATGATAGTCATTAACAAATGAAGGATATGATTTGTCCCTTTTCGAAAAACAACAACTTGTTTTTGACACCCTTTACAGTAACCACTTTTCTTTTCTTCAGCCATTTTTTTTCCTTTTATTGATACCAAAACTTAAACATTACTCACCCCATCTAAAAATGAAGATTTCACTGCTTGATTTATACTAGTTTAATTTTTACTTTACTAAAGTATATCACAATAAAAACCTTTCATTGATGAATTCAATCATATAATTCATATCACCCCTCATCAGGCACCAACCGCACTAAAGGCACATCTTGCCCATCAATTAACACATAAATATACCCGTGTTCCGGACCGACGGTAACTGCTCGGATCCGCCAATCTTGTTGATCTAACAAACGTTGAGTAAAATCCACTTGGTGCCCATCAACCGTAAAACGACCTAAATACTGATGCCGTAAATTGCCCATTAAAATATCGCCCTGCCAATCTTTAAACGCATCACCCTGATAAAAGGTCAAACCTGATGGCGGAAATCCTTCCGGATCATCAGGTCCCCAAAAATAAACTGGATCAATCGTATCGGGACGTTCCTGAGGTGTCTGAGCAAAGGGTTTACCAGTCCGATAAGAAACCCCATATGTAGCAATCGGCCACCCATAATTGCCACCAGCTTGAATCACATTGATCTCATCCCCATTTTGTTCTCCATGCTCATTTTGCCACAGCTGTCCTGTTTCAGGAGAAATCGCCATCCCTTGACTATTTCGATGCCCATATGAATAAATTGCATCCTTAGCATTCGGCTGATCGACAAAAGGATTATCATCAGGAATCGAACCATCAGCATTAAAACGCAATGTTTTGCCTAAATGCGTTGTTAAATCTTGTGCAACATGATCTGAACCAAAATTTTTAAATTGACGATCTCCAACCGTCATATACAAATAACCTTGATCATCAAATACAATCCGTCCGCCATAATGCCCAGTTCCATCCACATGTGGATCAGCTGAAAACAATACCGTTAAATCAGTTAAACGTTGCTTAGATTGATTAAATTTTCCTCGGCCAAGATAAATCGTTGTATTACCCGCCTTATCACGACCAGACCATGTCAAATAAACCCAATGATCTTCAGAAAAATTCGGCGATAATGCAATATCTAACAATCCACCTTGCCCCCGAGAATCCACCATGGGTGTGCCCTCGATCGTGCTTACTTGGCCAGTTTGAACATTAACTTGCTTTAAAATCCCTTTTTTCTCAGTGACTAATAAATCCGTTTTATTCGGCAAAAAAACCATCCCCCAAGGATGATCAAACCCTTGGGCAACGGTTTGAATTTGATAATCATGTCTCCCTGCTGCCATCCCCTTACTTGGATAAAGCATTAAACCAAGACTGATAAAAAATAGCGTGAACAACTGCGACATTCGATAAGTTTGTTGCATCATCATTACCTTTTTATTAAATTTCAATAAAAATAATTTTAACAGTTTTAATCAATACATCCTATCCTTCAGAGCCATTTGCCTATTGATCATTTCATGATATGATGCAAGCTGTGTTCAATGACGCTTTGAATAATCTATGAAATCACAACATCTTTATTGGCTCTTAAGTTTATTTGCAACCGCCTTTGGTGCGGGGGTATTGTATGTTCCCGTTGATGCCACCGGAGGCACGCCTTTATTAATTATTGCTGTAGCACTATTAGCCGCTTGCATCATTGCCGTTGGCCACATATTCTTTGCAAGTATGTCGCTGTCTCAATCACAACCTCGACGCATCGGCGATATCGTCGAGCAGCAAATGGGAACGACCTGGCGTGTGATTTTTGCTTGGGTCTTTTTTCTGGCAACGTTTACCATTTTATTAGTCTATAGCATTGGGATTCATAGTGAATATGCCAATAGTTTATATCAACTATTCGGATGGTCTCGACGCCCGGGTGGGCTGGCTTATTGGATCAGCATTTTCGCACCTTTAGTGTTTATTGGCTTATCATTGCTTGATACTGACAAAACCATTCGAGTGATTAGTAGCTTTATTTTTATTTTATTGGTTGCCATTGTGTTTGTGACTTTTTACCTATGGTTTTTTATTGAACCAATCACGCCAACAGGGCCGATCAGTCAACCCGTTGACATCAGTGCATTGACCTTTGCCAGTGGCTTTTTACCACTGATGATTTTTGGCATGAACTTTAGTCCAATCATTCCACGCTTTGGTCAAAAATATCAAAATCACACTAAGCCCGCCGTTATCATCATTATTGCCACTTGCCTATTACTGGTAACTGTTATTTGTGCCTTTATTCTAGCCTGTCATTATGCTTTGCCTGATTCAGTGCTTCATTATCTTAAAACCCAGCCCGGATTATCGAATGCTTCCATCTTAACGCTGCTAGAAACCGCTTATCAAAATGATCTGATTTTACATTTTTTAACGCCTTTTATTTCAATGCTAGTCTTAACCGGAGCCTTTATTGGAACATTTATTGGTGCACAAGAGGCCACAGAAAATGTTTGTCATACCTTTATGCCAAACAAAGCTAAAAGCACCATTCAACGAATTGCCCTTTACAGCATGATCATCATTATCTATGGCGTGATTTTTTCACCATTTCAAATCAAATCCATCATCAGTGATATCACCTCACCGGCGATTTTAACACTGATCTTTATTATTCCTGCCGTGTATTGGTTTAAAATAAAACAACGCCAACGCCTTAAGACTGAATGATATGACTGATCACCCATTTTAATAAAAGGATACCCATTGTTATGGATCGCCATTCCCAGCAAATCTATTTCTCTCCATCTGACTTAGTTCGATTTATGGACAGTCCTTTTGCGACGTGGATGGACCGTTTCAAACTCGACTATCCTGACCAAGCGCCAGCACAAGATGAACCTGATGCTATGATGGGCCTATTAGCCCAACAAGGCCATGATCATGAGCAACAGTTGATTGATCGATGGCAAGCACAAGGTTATCAAATTACCTATATCACCGGTAATAACTGGCAGGAAAAACGTCAAGCAACCCAACAAGCCATGGCCAATGGCCATGATATTATCGTTCAAGCCGCCTTACAACACGACGCCTTTCATGGGTTTGCTGATTTTTTAATCAAAACTAACCATCCGGATACAACAGCAACCGCTCACTATGAAGTCTGGGATGCCAAATTAGCTGCCTTAGCCAAGCCAGCCTTTATCATTCAATTATGCGCTTATAGTGATATGCTACAACATGACCAAGGCACATTACCTGAGCATATCACCTTAATTTTAGGCGATGGTCAAATCACAACATATCGGACTGCCCAATTTTTTTACTATTATCAACAGTTAAAAAATGCGTTTTTGGCACAACAGGTCAACTTTGATCCGCAAAATCAACCAGACCCGTCATCCTGTTATCAATGGGCCGATTGGGAAAGTTTTGCGAAAGCCTGTTTAATTGACCAAGACCACTTATCTCAAGTTGCCAATATCACAAAAAGCCAAATAAAAAAATTACAACAAGCTGGCATCACGACGATGCGTCAATTAGCCCATTTATCCCCTTCAAGCCATGTCCCTCGACTGAATCCAAGCATCTTATCCCGCTTACAACAACAAGCCGCGATCCAACATGCCAGCGGCCATTCAGATCAAGTTTTATTTGAGATCATTCAACCGGATGCCGAGAATCCCAAAGGCCTTGCCCTGTTGCCACCAGCTAGCGATTATGATGTATTTTTTGATATTGAAGGCGATCCATTACAACCAAATGGATTAGAATATTTATGGGGAGCAAGTTATTTTGATGATCATGGCCAGCGCGTTTTTAAAGACTTTTGGGCCCATGATACACAAGAAGAAAAACAGGCTTTTCAAGCCTTTATCCAATGGGTGTACCAACGATGGCAAACCGATCCAAACATGCACATTTACCATTATGCCAATTATGAAATTGCCGCGTGTCGCAAATTAATGGGCCGTTATGGGGTGTGTGAATTTGAACTTGATCAGCTGCTACGACATAACGTTTTTGTGGATCTATACCATATTGTCAAAACTGGCTTACTCGTCGGCCAGCCTCGCTATTCAATTAAAAATATTGAACACCTTTATCGTGGCCACCGTCAAACAGAAGTTGGTAATGGTTCAGACTCTGTGGTGGTCTATGAACGTTGGCGAACTCGTTATGCAAAGGGTCTGACTAGCAAAAACTGGCAACATGATGCGGATTTACGCGCTATTCGAGACTACAACATTGATGATTGTGATTCCACACAAGAATTAGTCGACTGGCTTCGTGAACAACAACAGGCTCATGGTATTGTATTTACTGGCAATCAGGTTGGTGATGTCAGCCAACAAGCCATTGAAAAACAACAACAATCCAGTCAACTATGCCAAGAACTTTTACAATTAGCTGAAACACAACGCCATGATGATCCAGATACAGCACAAGTCACAGAAACCTTAGCGTGGATGACCGAGTTTCACCGTCGTGAAGCTAAACCTGTTTTTTGGCGTCAATTTGACCGCTTAGCCGCACAAGATGTTGAGCTATTAGATGATTTAGATTGTTTAGCTAATTGTCAGCGCACATCTCAACCGCCTTTTGCTGCCTCACAACGAGCCAGAAATTTGGTTTATGAATATGCTTTTGATACAGAACAAAACTTTAAGGCGGCAGCCAAACAATATTTTGTTAAAGACACAGAAACTGATCAAGGTTATCCAATTAAAGTCACATTTGAACCAACTTTGAGTGATTTATCGGCCGGACGCATTGCGCTTAAAGCCAATCAAGAGCCACCAGAGATGATCACCTTGGTTCCCGATGAGTTTGTTAGTGCCGATATTATCACTTCAGGCATTAAACAAGTCGCCAGAGCCCATGCCGATGGGACCTTAGCCCAACACCATCCGGCCATTGTCGATTTTTTATACCGGAGCAAACCTCGCGTTAAAAACCATCAAGGCCCCTTAGCACCGGAACAATCACCTGAAGCGAAGTTAAAAGCTATTTTAAAAATTGTCGCCAATCTTGATCATAGTTATCTAACCATCCAAGGGCCTCCTGGAGCCGGCAAATCATTTACAGGGAAACAAATCATTGCCGAGCGTTTACGTCACGGTGCCGCCATTGGCATTACTAGCAATAGTCATAAAGCGATCAACCATTTGTTAAAAAGCACCGCAGCTTATTGTCGAGAACAAGGCATTCAGGCACAATTTTTCTGTACCAAAGAAACAGATGAATCGCTTAGTTCTTTAGACATCAAGACTCTTAAAACAAATCAACTTCAACTAAACAGCTTAGGCCCCTGTGTCATTGGGACCACGGCTTGGGGGTTTGCCCGAGATGATATGGCCAAACGCCTTGATTATCTAATTGTCGATGAAGCTGGCCAAGTGTCTGCTGCTAACTTAGTCGGCATCAGTCGCTGTGCAGATAACTTAATTTTAATGGGCGATCAGATGCAATTAGGCCAACCCATCCAAGGTTCTCACCCTGGGGAAAGCGGTTTATCTGTATTAGACTATTTAGTCCATGATACAGCCACCATTCGTGATGATATGGGAGTTTTTTTAGCCACCACTTTCCGGTTGCACAGTCGCATTAATCACCTATTAAGCCAACAAATTTATGATGGCCAATTAATCTCATTGCCCGCTAATGATCACCGGATTCTTGAAATACCAGAACACACAACAGATCAATGCCCCATTCGTCAACAAGCTGGTATTGTTTTTTTACCGATTGAGCATCAAGGCAATACCCAATCTTCACCAGAAGAAATCGATTGCATTGTCAAAACAACACAACAATTGCTTGGACGAACTTTTCATACAGGATTGGACTTAGAACCAACACGCCCGATTACTTGGGATGATATCCTGTTTGTCGCCCCTTATAACCATCAAGTCCGTCAATTAAAAGATGCGTTAGGCCCTCAAGCCCATGTCGGCAGTGTTGATAAATTTCAAGGACAAGAAGCCCCGATTGTTTTTTTAAGCTTATGTGCCAGTGATGCAAATGACTCACCACGGGGGATTGATTTTTTATTTGACCCGAACCGTTTAAATGTGGCCTTATCTCGTGCTCAGACATTAGCCATTGTCGTTGGCAATCCCGCCTTAGGCCAAACACAAGTCAATCACGTCGATCAGTTAAAGAAAGTTAACTTGCTTAATGCCATTATGCATGAGCATTCTGCCACATAAGAAGGCCACTGCCAGCGCTTTGATTTTATTTAATTTACCAGCAAACCGTGCTAGGATAGCACTACTACTGACGTTTAATACCTTCAATCATGATTAACTCACTTATCAGTGCCACTTACACCGATCAATATCAATTAGCCATGGCGCAAGTTTACTTTAATAGTCCACAACGAGATCAAACGGCTGTATTTGACTATTTTTTTCGAAAACTACCCTTCCAAGGTGGCTATGCGATTTTTGCTGGTCTTGAAACATTATTAGATATTTTATCTGAATGGCATTTTTCTCAGCAAGATATTGCTTATCTGAAAGATCAAGGTTTTCAACAGGATTTTTTAGACTATTTAACCCATTTTCGTTTCACCGGCTCCATTCATGCGATGAAAGAAGGCGAAGTAGTATTTCCGAATACGCCAATGATGCGCATTGAAGGCAATCTGATTGAAGTGCAAATGATTGAAACATTACTGCTGAACTTTGTGAATTTTCAAACCTTAATTGCCACTAAAGCCGCCCGTATTCGTGATACGGCCCCTCAGGCAACATTACTAGAGCTTGGATTGCGTCGAGCGCAAGGTTTAGGCGGTTTTCATGCAGCACGGGCGGCGATGATTGGTGGCTTTAATGGCACCAGTAATGTCATGGCCGCAAAAACTTTTGATATTCCAGCTGTTGGCACCATGGCGCACGCATTTATTCAAAGCTATAACGATGAATTAACGGCCTTTCGCCGCTTTGCTGAGCAACGCCCACAAGATTGTGTTTTACTCGTTGATACCTATGATACTTTAAATAGTGGCCTACCTAATGCCATCACCGTGGCCCAAGAAATGCAACAATGTGGCCAACAACTTAAAGCCATTCGGCTTGATAGTGGTGATTTAGCCTACTTATCGAAACGTGCCCGTTGTATGTTAGACCAAGCCGGATTACACCATGTCAAAATTGCAGTGTCCAATCAGCTTGATGAACATCTGATTAAAAGTCTCTTAGAACAACAAGCCCCGATTGATATTTATGGCGTGGGGACAAGCTTAGCCATTGGCCATCCTGATGCCGCATTAGATGGGGTTTATAAAATGGCACGTTGCCATGACCAATCGCGCATTAAACTCTCAGAAAATAAAGAAAAAACAACCCTGCCAGACCGTAAAACCGTTTATCGTTTACTTGATCAACAACATATGTTTGCTGGCGATGTGATTACTTTAATGGATGATAAACAACCGATTAAGATGATGCACCACCCGTTTGACCCATTCAAATCACGCCAGATTCACGCATTGACTCAACAACCTTTGCTTGATTGTGTTTTTGATCAAGGCAAACGTTGCCAACCTTGTCAATCCATTCAAAGCATTGCGGATTATCGTGCTCAACGATTAGCGCAATTACCAGCAGAACACAAACGCTTTAATTATCCTCATGTTTATAAAATCGGGATTAGTACAACGCTCAAACAACAACGTGATGCTTTAATTCAACATTATAAAAACAAGGATTGTTAATATGCCAAGCCAAGCTTTAATCATGGTTGATATTCAAAATGATTTTATGCCCGGAGGCAACCTTGCGGTTCCTGACGGCCATACCATTGTGCCTGTTGTGAACCGATTAAGCCAACACGCTCCATTATGCGTTGCCACACAAGATTGGCATCCGTCTGACCATTTAAGTTTTGCCTCACAACACGCCAGAAAAGTCCCGTTTGAAACAATTGATTTAAACGGGATTGAACAAACCTTATGGCCGGATCATTGTTGTCAAAACACCTCAGGAGCCGAGTTTCATCCGAATTTAGCAATGGGCCCCGTCCAAGCTATTTTTCGCAAAGGCATGGATCGATATGTCGATAGTTATAGTGGTTTTTATGATAATCAACATGCCCATAGTACCGGTTTAGCAGGCTATTTAAAAACCCTTGGCGTGAATCATGTTTTTATTACAGGCCTCTGCGCGGATATTTGTGTGTATTATACACTGAAAGATGCTCTGTCTGCTGGATTTGAATGTTGCTTGATTGAAGATGCAACAAAAGCGCTTGATCTAACAGCATATCAAACCATTAAAACAAACCTCATACAGCAAGGCGTTGAATTTATCAATGCAGCAACCGCATTAGACCGTTTCAATCAACACCAATGAAGCGGCCTTTTCAACGGTGGCTGTCCAATCTAATTGTTCGCTGATCATCGCCCCATCACCCGCAGATAAAACAGTCCCATCAGCTAATTGAACCCGGCCTTGATGAACCAACAAATAGCCATAAGGATACCTGAGTGTATCCTCAAGCACATGATTGACTTCAAAATGACCGACTCGAATACAACTAGCCTGATTAATTCCAAGGACCTTGGCATCCTGTTGATTTTGACAATCGGTAACAATAGTTTGCCATTGGTTGAATCCACTGGCTTTTAAGGCATTTGACCATTGTGCCCATTGTGGTTTTCCGCCTTTTTCACGAGGTAAAATCCAAATTTGATACGCTACTACCGGGACATGCCCTAGGTTATATTCAGCATGAAAAATTCCATCACCGGCCCGCATGATTTGAATGTCCCCGGCATGAATTTGTCCACGGTTGCCTTGATTATCAGTATGAGTTAACACACCTTGCCGGACAATGGTGATAATTTCCATATGCTGATGCCCATGCGTGTCAAAACCACTTTGTGGTTGAATCACATCATCATTGATCACACGTAAATGACCAAACCGTCGATAGCGAACGTCATAATAATCAGCAAAGCTAAAATGATAACGGGCTTTTAACCAGGCATTGTCAAACGCGCCTAAATCTTGATAAGCTCTTTTTTCAATCATGGCACACCCCATCTGTTGTATTTATGATCAGTTTAGTTGATTTTTAGCATGAAGTAGACCTTGATTCAGATTAATTCTACGTTTCATTTAGCAACTTTGTTATACTGTTGTTTTAATCAATAAGATAACAAGAGCGCAAATGCGGGCAACAACTTACGCATCAAGACGTGAAATATTTGGCTGGGGGATGTTTGATTTTGCCAACCAAGCCTATACGTTACTGATTATCACCGTGATTTATGGAGACTTCTTTGTTCGTGTAATTGTCGGGTCAACCAGTGGTAGTTATCAATTGGGTAATTTTTTGTGGAGTCTGGCTCTGACACTTAGTTATCTGACCATTGCCTTAACAAGTCCGTTAATCGGAGCTTTTGCTGATCAATATGGCTGTAAGAAAAAACTTTTGGCTATCAGTTATTTTGCCACAATTGGGTTAACTGCTTCATTATTCTGGGTTGCCCCAGGGATGATCGGACTTGGTTTTTGTCTGATTTTATTATCAAACTATGCTTATTCAATTGGGGTGATTTTAATTTCAAGCTTTTTACCGGATATTGCCACGCCTGATGAAATGGGGCGCGTTTCTGGTTTTGGCTGGGCGTTAGGATATATTGGTGGGATGATTGCTACCTTGATCACAGTTTTAAGCTTAGGCACCATTGCCGCTGAGACATTTGATACCGTTCGTTGGGTTGGTCCAATTACCGCTTCTTTTTTTGCCTTAGCAGCCATACCGACCTTTATATGGCTTAAAAATCGACACCACCCCATTGAATCGACAACCCCTTTTCGCTTGCGTCAAGGATTTCAACAAGTCAAATGTACATTCACGCAGATGCGCTGGCAACATCCTGATTTATTTTGGTTTTTTGGCTCATTTTTATTTGCCATGGCCAGTCTGTATATTATTATTAGCTTTTCATTTATTTATGGGGCTCAAATTATTCATTGGTCCAGTATGGTTCGTAATATCATGTTTATCTTAACGCAAATTTTTGCAGCGGTGGGCGCTTTTTTATTTGGTTGGATTCAAGATCGCATTGGAGCAAAACGAACTTACTTAATCACGATTGCGGTTTGGATTATCGTTATTGGCTTGATTTGGGCAACCCCCATCCTTACACAAATGATCAACCGATTGTTTCATTGGCATTGGCATGCTCAATGGGTATTTTTAGCCGTTGGCAGTTTAACGGGGTTGGCCTTAGGAGGCTGCCAGTCGGCTGGACGTACGTTAGTCGGCTTGTTCACCCCTAAAGCTCAAACTGGGGAAATGTTTGGCTTTTGGGGCGTGATTGTCAACTGTGCCGGGGCCTTAGGTCTGATTGGTCTTGGCGTGATTCAGCTGTTCACTGGCTTACAAAATGCCATTTTATTATGTATCATTTTGTTTATCATTGCTGGAGGACTGGCCTTTAAAGTCAATGAACAACGAGGGCGAGATCATGCTTGCAAAATTTAAAAAATATCAAATAATGGGGTTCATCAGTCTTCTTAGCATCTTCAGTCCCATGGCTTGGGCTAACAGTCTGATTGCCCCATGTTCAACCAAACAATTAACCATTGCCCCTATTGTGAAAATCGCCCCCGGCATGATGCAACAAACCACCATTTATGGTATTTTCAATCGCAGTGATTCAATTTGTCAATTACATGGTGATTTCATCATCCATGTTCCAAATAATCCAGAAGTATCATTTTCTCGATATTCACTACCAACAATGACCATTCCGCACCGTGGATTGACGATGCCTATTGATGCTTTAGCTTGGTTTAAAATCACCTCTGATGCGGCTCATCAACCGGGTGACCGCGGCTATTTAAATTCTTTTGATCATTTGATTATTTCCATCAACCAAAAGCCAGTGAATGTGCCCTTTCATGCCTATAATACAGCTATTGATACCATTACTTCGATTCAGGTAGGTATTCCTCAAGGTTTAAGCCAACAAGGTTGCACAAATCAGCATCATTTAACCCCTGTTTCTTTACCAGCCATGCTTGGTCCAAATGCAAACTGGGTATGTAGCTAGATATCCAGCAATGGCACACCAAATTTTTTCATCCAACCTGTCATACTTAAACGTAATTGACTCGTTGGGTTAACTTGATGCAATAAATGACTTTGAAAACAAACAAAACGATTACCAAGCGGTTGAATCACTTGTTGATGATGATCCTCTAAATGAACCACTAATTCACCGGCATGTTGCTGTTGCCAATCTTGATTTAAAAAATACACACAAGAAATTTGTCGTAAATCAGATTGTTTAAATTGATCTCGGTGTGCTTGAAAAAAGCCACCAGGCTCAAATACGGCAAAATGCGCTTCATAATCATGCAAATTGAGAAATAACGTTTGATTCATCCATTTGCGTAATGCCATTATTGTATCAAAATAGATTTGAACACACTGACTCGCCGTATCATAATCTAACCATGCGATCGCATCACGTCGAATGCTGGTATCAATGGTATAAGCTTGTTTTTGCCCGATGCCAGCTCGGCGCATGGCATTATTGTGATAATACGATAAGGCTTCTTGAATCAATGCTTGGTAAGTTACTGGCGGTAAAAAATGATCAACAACGGCTAAGCCATTTTGGCTAAGCCCGTCAATAATGGTATTAAAATGTTGGTTCATATAATAAAGCCACAATGCCTGTGTGGCTTTATTATCAACCTTTTTTGCTAAAAGTCACCTTTAAAGCTGAATTAATTCATTAGCCAAATGCCGAAATTCAAATAAACCGCAAAACTCACCCATACCACATACGGGATCCAACATTGAAAGGCAAGCCGATCAAAACGATAAAACATCCATAGTAATGCCATAATCACGACCCATAAGACAGAAATATCAAGCAATGCCCAACCTACTTCATAAAATCCAAAAAAGATTAGCGTCCAGCTATAATTCAAGACCAATTGTAATAAAAACAATCCACCTCGCCAAAAATTTAAACGATCTAAGCGCCAAATACGCCATCCAGCAATGGCAATTAATACATAAATAATTGTCCAAACGGGTCCAAATACCACATCAGGCGGGGTTAAAAAAGGTTTTTCTAGTCCATGATACCAATGTTGAATGCTTAATTGTGTCACCTTGCCACTAGCAAACCCCAGTAATAATAAAATAGCAATAAAAAAAGCTAACATACTTTTATCACGTTTGCCATGCTTCATAAATTGACTCCTAATCGTGTATTTTGCTTGCTAAGTGCAAATACTTATGCTTATTTATAAAAGCAATTCACAAAAAATGCAATGGCCAAACTATACAATTTTGCATCAAGTCCCTACAATAGCTCTTATATTGATTGAATCGAACGATTAAGCATGAAAAATTACCAACAAATTTATAATAAAACAGGCTTACTCCTTGTTAATTTAGGATCACCTGATGCCCCGCGACCAAAAGAAGTTAAGCGTTATTTAAAACAATTTTTATCCGATCAACGCGTAATTGAAGCCAATCGGTTCTTATGGTTTCTGATATTACGCGGCATTATTCTTCCCATTCGAAGTAAAAAAAGTGCCAAAGCATATCAAAAAGTCTGGTTTAATCAAATCAATCAATCCCCTTTAATTTATTATACGGCGAAACAAGCTGAACAATTAGCTGCAGTTGTCCAAGAAGATTATATTGTAGATTATGCTATGCGCTATGGCAATCCAAGTATTGAATCAGCATTGAACAATTTACAGGCTCAAGGGGCCACCACGATCAAAGTATTGCCACTGTATCCTCAATATTCAGCCACAACCACCGCAAGTGTTTATGATACGGTTTATCAAGTGATCCAACAATGGCGCTGGCAACCAACGATTCAAGGGATTGCTCCCTATTATGATCATCCTGCTTATATTGAGGCCTTAGTCAACCAAACCATCACTTATTTAGATCAGCTAGACTTTAGCCCAGATACAATTGTTACCTCGTTTCATGGCATTCCGAAACAATATTTTGATGCTGGTGATCCTTATTATTGTCACTGTCATAAAACTTATCGCCTTTATCAAGAAAGATTAACACAAAAAGGATACAATGTGTCTGTTGAGCTAGCTTTTCAATCTCGCTTTGGCCCTAAAGAATGGTTGCAGCCCTATACACAAGATGTATTAAAGCAGCAAGTAACACAAGGCAAAAAAAACGTTGTTGTGATTACACCGGGGTTTCCATCAGATTGTTTAGAAACACTTGAAGAAATTGCCCTTGAAGAAAAGAATAATTTTATCAATGCCGGTGGCCAACGTTATGCAACAATCCCTTGTCTCAATGACAGCATGGAGCACATTCAAATGTTACAGACCTTGGCTGGGTCATAAATTTTTAAAAAGGATTCATCAAAGGCTTATTTACTTTTGTTCTGACATACGAAACAATAGGCTTTATTCAGACAATCAAAAATTGAATTATTTATGCGTCATCAATCTGTTTTATGGGCGAGTATTACAAGTACTGTCATTGGCATGTTCGCTAATATAACGCATGCAGAAACAAAACAAGATCAACAAACTGCAGCCTCAAAAAAAACTTATAACACCGCTCAAAAACAATCCGCCAACCAATTTCCATGGCTTGTAGGCGTTGGTACCATTATTTCGCCGAGCCCCTACAAAGATACACCTGCAAGTCAATTAACGATCCCTATTATCAGCTATCGTGGTCAGAATTTGACGATAGCCGGACCCTATCTTAGTTTTACGGTATTAGATAAAGGTTGGACAAAAACAGATCTACGAGCTTATTTATTTCCTGAATCATTTAATCCAGATCATTCGACAAATCAACAAATCAAGGCTTTAGATCGTCGTGACTATACCATCATGGCAGGGGCACGACAATCATTTAAAACACCTTATGGGCTATTTGGCATCAGTCTTGATGGTGATATTACCGGCCGGAGTCAGGGATATACCGCTGCCTTAGATTATCGTTTACCAGTTCCGATCATCTTTAATCAAAAAATGCTGTTGGTAACACCCAGTGTTGGTCTTATGTATTTAAGTAAAAGTTTAAGTGATTATTATTATGGGATTAGTGATCAAGAAGCAAGCGTAAGTGGTCTAGCGGCTTATACGCCTAAAGCGAGCTTTTCACCTTATTTATCGACTCGAATGATGTTTGTATATCATGATCATTGGAGTATTAGCGGTTCAGTACAACTCAACTTCTTAAATCAAACAATCACTCATAGCCCGATAATTGATGATCAGGTTGGGCTTACAAGCATGTTAACCTTAGGTTATCGGTTTTAACTGTCAAGCTAATCCTTTTTAATATCCCCAGTTCAACAATGTTGCTTATCAGATTCATTTCAAATTGATGGGCATATCCCCCATATTGGGTAATAATCTGACTGTAATGCAGAACCTGCCGCAAAATCAGTCGGTTCTTCATCTCCAGAAACAAGGTTGATAACACACCATCCTGATAAATCCTGGTTAAATACTGAAGCATCTTTAAACATTCCATTCATGTCTATGACTTGTGATGTATCCCAAGCACCAATATCTTGATTAAATATTGAAGCATCTTTAAACATTTCACGCATCTGTGTGACACTTGATGTATCCCAAGCACCAATATCTTGATTAAATATTGAAGCACCTTCAAACATCTCAGACATATTTTCGACACTTGATGTATTCCAAGAACCAATATCTTGGCCAAAACTGTTAGCATGCATAAACATTCGATACATGGTTGTCACCTTTGACACATCCCAATTTCCAATGTCTTGATTAAAATCTTCATTGTTGTGAAACATATTTCTCATCGATGTCACATTTGAGGTATCCCATTGACTAATATCTTGATTAAAGCTGGAACCAAAGAACATGGCATGCATCGTTTCCACTTTAGAGGTGTCCCACGCACTAATATTGAGAGTTATCAATGTAA
>CAZAJS010000028.1:0-15730 GCA_964485635.1 uncultured Francisellaceae bacterium | reverse complement strand
TCATTGTAGCTAAGACAACCGTAATAGCCACGGCTTCGATTAAAAATCGCGGGGCCTGTTGAAAAATTTGACTAAAAACCCCCGCTTTCGCTAGCCCATCGGCATGATGATCCACTTGTTGTTGGAAAAAGGGCTCTTTTTGATAGATTTTAGACTCTTTAATCCCGCCAAGGGACTGGACCACCGTTTGAGCTAATTGACGGTTATGCTGGCCGCGCTGACGACTATAATAACGCGATTGATGGCGTAATCGCGCCATAAACTGATGCCCTGTGATGACAATCACCCCGACGACTAATAAGGTAAAAACCGGACTAATAAATAATAAAGCGACAAACACTACCCCGGAGGTGATTGATTCATTCAGGACGGTACCAAACTTACTAATGACTTGATTCGCAAGAATATTCGTTTCAACATTGATATTACTAATCAAAGTCGAGGAATTGCGTTTGACATGGGTTTCATAAGGTGAATAAATATAACGCTTAAACAAGCGCTTTTGCACCTTAGCAACCACTCCACTTAAAAATTGGGCCTGTTTTTTGATCACCCAAAAGGCAGTGACATTTTTCACCCAAAAGGCGGCAATTAATAATCCGGCACACAGACTAACGGCTTGCAGATAGCTCATATCACCAATCACCGGTAGGTTGGTCAAATGATCCGGATCGATCAAAATCTGGATAAAGGGAATCACTGCCCCGATCCCAAATAATCCAGTTACCCCGCCTAAGAATAACCAGCCGATAAAACGCACAAACCCTTTCCGATCTTGGGCATCGAGTAAATAAAGAAATTGCTGAAAAATGGTTTTCATGACTTACACCTGATAATAATCACGATACCATGCTACAAACGCCGCGACCCCTTGGTCAATGGTCGTTGCCGGTTGATAGCCAAGATCCTGCTTCAATCGCGTAGTATCCGCATATGTCCCTGGCACATCACCTGGTTGCATGGGAAGAAGATTGAATTCAGCTTGTTGGCCTAACGATTTCTCAATCGCATGAATATAATCCATTAAGGCCACCGGTTGACTGTTGCCAATATTATAAATCCGATACGGGGCATAACTTGAGGCTGAATCGGGATGATTCGCCTCCCATTGATCATTCGGTTTAGCCGGTTGATCTAGAACATGGATTACGCCTTGAACAATATCATCCACATACGTGAAATCCCGCACCATTTGTCCTCGATTATACACATCAATCGGCTTGTTTTCTAAAATATTTTTTGTAAACTTAAACAAAGCCATATCCGGACGCCCCCACGGGCCATACACAGTAAAAAAGCGCAATCCCGTACACGGTAATTGATATAAACTGGCATACGAATGGGCAATGAGCTCATTGGCTTTTTTGCTCGCTGCATAAATGGCCATCGGATGATCCGTTGAATCGGCTTCTTCAAACGGTTGCTTGCCATTCGCCCCATAAACCGAACTGGTTGAGGCAAAAACTAAATGCTGAATCTGGTGATGCCGACAGCCTTCAATCACATTGGTAAATCCAACTACATTGCTATCAATATAAGCTAATGGATTTTCCAGTGAATAGCGCACGCCGGCTTGAGCCGCCAGATTGACAACCTTATCAATCGGATAATCATCAAACAACTGGGCTACGCCAGCTCGATCGGCTAAATCAAGCTGGACAAAGGTAAATTGATCATGGGGTGTCAACTGATCTAAGCGGGCTTGCTTTAACGTTGGGTCATAATAATCATTTAGGTTATCCACTCCTAATACTCGATCGCCTCGTTTAAGCAATTGTTGGGCTAAATGAAATCCAATAAATCCGGCAGCGCCTGTGACAAGAATCATGATATTGTGTCCTTTGTGTGTGATGTTTGGATCATGGCCGGTCGACCAATGGAGTAATACGTCAATCCAAGCTCCGATAACAACTCTGGATCATATAAATTGCGCCCATCCACAATCACTGGCTGTTTCAATTCATCTTTGATAAAGGCAAAATCCGGACTGCGAAAACAGCTCCACTCCGTGACTACAACTAACGCATCGGCACCGGTGACGGCCCCATGAGGACTGTTTTTCAAAGTATAATCTTCACGAGGCCCATAAACATCGGCAAAATTGTCCATGGCTTCAGGATCATAGGCCTGGACATAGGCCCCGGCCTGCCATAATGATTCAATCAATACCCGTGCCGGCGCCTCACGAATATCATCGGTATTCGGTTTAAAAGACAAGCCCCATACCGCAATGGTTTTGCCGGCTAAATCACCATCAAAGTGGGCTGATAATTTCTCAAATAACACCTGCTTTTGGGCCTCATTAATCCGATGGACTGATTGTAACATGTCGGCTTGGTAATCATAATCGCGGGCTGTTTGTTCTAAGGCTCGGACATCTTTTGGGAAACATGATCCGCCATAGCCACAGCCGGCATAAATAAACTGAAATCCAATCCGTTTATCTGAGCCAATGCCAATGCGCACCTTTTCAATATCGGCCCCGACACGCTGGGCAATTTGACTCATTTCATTCATAAATGTGATTTTGGTCGCTAACATGGCATTAGCGGCATATTTTGTCATTTCAGCTGAGCGCACATCCATCACCAATAATCGATCATGGTTGCGGTTAAATGGGGCATACAGCTGACGCATTTTTTGTTCAGCACGTGTTGAGTTCACCCCAATGACAATTCGATCCGGAGACATACAATCACTAATGGCACTGCCTTCTTTGAGAAATTCTGGATTCGACACGACATCATAATCAAGAGGCGCGCCACGTTGCTGAAGTACGCTAGCGATTTTTTCGGCGACTTTGCCTTCGGTACCCACGGGCACGGTTGATTTATTGACAACGACTTTATAATCATTCATATGCGTGGCCACTGTGCCGGCGACTTGTAAGACATATTGCAAATCGGCTGAGCCATCTTCTTCCGGCGGGGTGCCAACAGCAATAAAAATAATTTCAGCTTGTTGTACCGCTATGGCCGCATCCGTGGTGAAAGATAAACGCTCAGCGGTGACATTGCGGGCGATCATGGCATCAAGTCCCGGCTCATAAATGGGGGAGATCCCTTGATTAAGGGCTTGAACTTTTTGCGTATCAATGTCCACACAGGCCACATGATTGCCCATTTCTGCAAAACACGTTCCCGTGACGAGCCCAACATAGCCGGTCCCAAAAATTGCCACTCTCATGTATCGATTCCTTTATACTATTTAATCAAAATATGATATAACATCATAACATAACCAATTTTGATTTGCAAAATACCGCTTAATGAAACTTGATACTATTTTACTTGATTACCTGATCAAGATCCGTGCAAAATTCAGTGAC
The DNA here is from genome assembly GCA_964485635.1 of uncultured Francisellaceae bacterium. Taxonomy (GTDB): domain Bacteria; phylum Pseudomonadota; class Gammaproteobacteria; order Francisellales; family Francisellaceae; genus CAZAJS01. Next base: position 12,402 of record CAZAJS010000028.1, on the reverse strand, counting down.
CATCCTGCTTATTATTTTAAGTCTCAAAAATAAGGTCATCACATCACAACACGGAAACCTTTCGGTGTTTTGTTTACGCATAAACCATTAACCCAATCGACACGCCAGGAACGATTTCAACCGTTTGTTCTGTGATAAATCCCCATTTTTGATAAATCGCTTCAGCTTTTTTTGTTGCTGCCTCTAGATAAACAGGTAGCCCATTGGCATTGGCTTGATCAAGGCCAGCTTGCATCAAAGGACCAGCTAAGCCTTGCCCTTGTGCCGATGGAGCAACACCGAGCACCCAACAATACCAATGTGGCTGATGGCCCATAATATTGTTTCGGTGGGCTTGTAATGATTGATCTAGTTGCATTAACCGTTGCCGTACAGCTTTAGGTAATCGCCATGCCATTGTCAACATCCCTGAACGCCACAAGCGCCATAAATTTTTTGTACTATCCTTAGGACGAATCCATAAAATCACAGCATCAGCCTGCTCAATACGCCAAGCGGCACCATACAGACGACAATAATCAATACAGGCCTGATAAAAGGCTGGCCCATGTTGCGCATAAGTTGTTTGATCTCCAAAAAGCCAATGGTTCATGGCATCCTGCTGAAATGCGTGATAAAGCACCTGACTCATGGGAGCAACGTCCACTTTTTGAATCTTTTTGACGCTTGACATCCGTTGAGCGCTCCATTGTCATTAAGATGAATCCTTATCTTGAGTATAGCCGATTTTATGAGGATAACTGATTGATCTAGCTAAATTTTTATTGCTCAAGTGAATTAAACTGATAAACTGATGGATAACCATTACCAACAATGTGGTGCCATTTTGTCAGCAAAATGGTTAAAAGGGAAGCTGGTGAAAAACCAACACTGCCCCCGCAACGGTGATCACTTGATTCAAGCTTCAATTGAGCTTGTCTCGTACATTCAAGCATTCAGCCACTGCGTTTAACCCAACGTGGGAAGGCGCTTGATGTATTTGGTGAAAGTCCGGAAACCTGCCCATTGTTACCTCATCAATGACAACAAGCGTTTGATGATGCTTGTTGTCATGTTTACGGGTGCCTAAACAACGAGGAAGATAACACAATGTCACGCTCTTTAATTCAGTCTAGCTGTCTGTTGGCCGTTGGAGCCATCAGTGCTAGCCAAGCAACCCAAAAGCTTGTTTTACCCACAATTAAAATCCAATTACAACACAAACCATCTGATGCCTTAGCAGCAGATGATAACCTGCGATCACGCACACCTGACTACCCTGGCCAGTCAGCTGCCTCTGTCGTTGAACAAAATCATCGCTTTCAGCTCAGTGGCAGTAATCCTTTGACACCGATCATTACACGTTATCAACAACGCAGCACATTACTGCAAAATGGCATTCCTTTCGTCCAGTTTTCAAGCGCGCCCCCATTAATCAACGCAATCCCATCATTAAGCTTGACAAGCATTACCCCGATTGAACATGGCAGCAGTGTTTTATATGGCAACATGACATTAGGCGACAGTGTCAATATTCAACAAATCATCGGTCAACCCCACCAAACTTTGCTAGCGAGTGGACAAATGCCAACCGGAGGAAAACTGGCTTACCAATGGGCCGATCAGGCCGGCCCTTGGCAGTGGCAATTGACCACGGATGGTCAAAACAAATACGGTCAGCGAACATTTGCCACACTGGATCAATGGCGTACCCAGCTAATGGGCAACTATGAAAGTGATCAAGATCAATGGCATTTTATGATCACCCACAGCAGTGATCGCCAACAAATGCCTGGAGCCTTATCAGAGCAGCAACTGAAACAAGACCGTAATCAGGCTGGGAATAGTCGCACAAAACAAACGCAACACTGGGTTTCGCCCCAATTAAGCTGGCAACATGACTGGTCTGATCATTGGTCAAGTCAATTGCAATGGCAAGGTCAATTCAACAAGATCAACGGCGATATTGTCAGTAGCAATATTCCTTTCGAACAACAATCTTTGGCATTATTATTTCGCCCAAGAATTATTTATCAAACCGCAACTGATAAAAACCAAATCGGCACACAGGTGACCTATCAAACATTTCACCATAATTTGATCATTCCTGAAGCTGATCAACTCAATCTAGCCTTGTTTGACCAGTATACTCATACTATTAACCCCACTTGGCAATGGGGCGGCGGTTTACGCGGGGCTTGGAGTCAAACACACGGAAAGTTTAATCATGACAAACAAGGCCAACAGCAACAACATGTCTGGGCCGGTAATGCCTTTGTCAAACATCATTGGACTGATGATTTAGACTCTGATTTATCCATTAGCCATGCCTATCAACTACCCTTTATCGACCAGTCTAATCAAACTGCTGCCGTGGCAAGCGGATTTGGCTTATCACCGGAAACGGCTTGGAAAACTAAACTGGCACAGCATTTTGAGCATGGTCCCTGGCAGCTAGACCAGTCCTTGTATTGGTTGCATATTGACAATCAAATTGCGTTTATCATGGATGGGCCTCAATCCGCATTTAACCAAAACTTACCGCCGATTCAGACCTTCGGGGGAGACCTTGACGTGCATTATCATTGGCACCAATGGGATGTTGGTGGACAAGTAACCGTTAATCACAGTACATTTATCAACGGATCCATTGATCAACAATCCGTTTCAGGCAACCAGGTTCCTGGCGCCCCTCTGGTTTCGGGTCGATTAAGTTTCAACTATCAGATCAATCCTAATTGGGAAACAGGAATTCAAGGACAATTTGAGGGAGCAGAATATCCAGATAGTGATTTTCAAAATCAACTCGGGCGGGTGAATCGTTATGCCTTAGCTAATTGGCATTTAAGCTATCAACATCACGGCTGGCAAGCCACGCTTAAAATCAATAACTTGTTCAATACCCATTATAGCCATTATGTGACTACCTACCAAGATGGACAGCGCTACTATTATCCGGCAGACGGGATAAATGGTTTTGTGCAATTACAATACCAATGGGCTTAATCATGAGAACAGCACCCACCGTTCGAGCGATTCGCCTAGCCCTACTTGGCCACTTGCTAATTGTTTTGCTGATCATCGCTTCAATCCAATATACTCCTGATCGATCAAAGCCGACATTCAACGTATCTGAACAACACCCAACCATTCACGCAGCCTTAGTCACACACATTCCATCCCCAACTACGACGACTGACCGGCCAAACGACTCACAGGATCAACATTCTCGCCCATTAAAAAACAAACACACTTCACCGCAACAGTCGACCTCGAAACAGCCCAAGCCAATCACCAAAACAACCAACGCTGATCCGCCTTCCCATGCAACAACACCAAATCAAACCCGCCCGCATCATAGGAAGTCAAGTCAACCAAGCCCTGCTAGGTCTGCTGCTAATGGACAAGCCTTTAAAAAAGCGTTGATTGATCTTGAAAAACAGTTGTATCAATGGCTAGCGGATCATATTCATCAAGCACACTCATTTGCGATTGATACCACCATCTTGCCGGACGGGCGACTTGATGACATTCAAATCAAACAAAGCCATTTATCAACTAAGCAAAAACAAAAAATTCGCCAATTCCTACAGCAGCAATCCCTGCCAAGTCAAGCCTCACCAACAACGGCTACCATTCCTGTTGTCATCTACTAGATCACTGATCACATTGTATTGCTCCCCTTTGAGCATTGACCGAACGCATTTAAAGATTAATGGCCATGATACGCCTTAACAAGACAGCCAAGCGCCCCTCTATGGTAAGGAAACACTAGGGGGAAATATCCAGACTTTAATTAATATGTAAAAAACACTTGAATCAGCTACTTCAAACAAAAAAGCCCCAATCAAGGGGCAGGAATGCAAATAGACAACAGGAAAGGATGCCTGTTTATTTTTTTATTTATGCAATAGCTTTTTGGCTTTTAAATTGTGCCATAACTTGACGCCAGCTGCGTCGAGCTTGTTTAACATCCGATTTAACTTGCTTCATTCTTGCTTTTAATTCACCTAAATCAGCACTCTTGGCTTGTTTGGCTTTCAGCCAATCTTGACGTGCTTTCATCCAAGTGCCTAAGGCATCTGTTAATTGTTGATACTGTTCATTCAGACGTGTACCCCATGTATCACAGAAGGTCTTTTTCTCTAAGCGTCGGTGCGCTCGTTGCAAGTCCATTTTTGCTTGTGCTGCTTCAATCAATGGTTTAGGAGTCCGTTTAAGGTCCCAAGCCCATCCCATTTTTGAAGAAAAGCCAATAATCCATTTTGATGGGTCAAAGTCATACCAACGCACCCCATTCCGATAGTCACCGGCAAATTTATGATGGTAGTTATGATACCCTTCACCATACGTGACAAGTGACAACAATGGATTGTCTTTTGCTGTATTATTATCATTATACGTCTGTTTACCCCAAAAGTGGGCTAACGAGTTAATAAAGAAAGTAAAGTGATGATTCAATACCAAGCGCAATAAGCCACCGAGTAGTAAAGCACCTAACACACTTCCATAGGTCCAGCCGATTAGCGCTGGTAAGCCAACACACATCAACACGGCAATCGGCACATAAAATCGATTTTGGAACATCACGATTTTATCTTGCTTTAAATCATCCACATTCTCAATTCGACCCTGTTCTGGGGTTTGCTCTTTTAGCAACCATAAAAAATGGGAATACCAAAAGCCTTTCGTCGCCGCATAGGGGTCTTTTTCGGGGTTATCAACATAGCGGTGATGTTTCCGGTGGTCAGAGCTCCATTTTAAAATACTATTTTCAAGCGCCGCCGCGCCAAATAACATATAAAAAATCCGAAAAAACTTATTTGTTTTATAGGTTCGATGTGACCACAAACGGTGGTAACCGGCCGTTACTGAGATCCCTGTAAAGATCATAAATAAGCCAAAAACCAGCCAGTCTTGCCACACGAATCCATGTGCAATCCAATACCACGGCACAAGAATCGCCGCGGCAATCGGTGTGCTAATTAAAACAATACTGCTAAGCCAATCAACACCACTGAAAATTTGTTTTAGCTTGCTGAAAAATTTCATATGATTTTCACTTCCTTAAGCATTTAATGCATTTATCTAAGCGTTCTACTCTCAAAAAAAAGTGTCTTGACACTTTACGCTTAACCACATAATAGCTTGTAAACTGCTATTTTGCAAATATTCCGCAATAAATTATAGCATTTTTTGATCATTTATCAAACATAACCCATATTCACTGGCCCCTTTTAATCCGACATCGGCTTGGGTAACAATATATAATGGAACGGCTTTTAAGGTATCTGATACACGCCCCTTATCTAAAAAGTGCCCCAAAAATCGCCCATCGGTTAAATGGGTTAAAATATGAGGGCCAATACCGCCTGTGACATACATACCTTGATACGGTAAGCAAGCTAAAGCCATATTACCGACAACACTGCCATAAATCCGCACAAAAATATCCAATGTTCTTAATGCCACCGGATCATGATGGTTGACAGCAAAGTGAATAATCAGCTTAGCAGCGGCTGAACGAGCTTGTGTTTGATTCAGCTGCCGCAACAATTCAGGATCTGGACGTTGCTGGTACACTGGATGGGCCTCGGCAAATCGAAAAATATTTAAAATCCCTAAGCCACTACAAACCCGCTCAATTGAGACACGGTGCAATTTGCGTTTTAAAAATTCAAATAATTTAATTTGCTCATCATCAGTTGGGGCAAAATCTTGGTGCCCTCCTTCAGTCGGAAATACTTGAGCAAAGGGGTGGCCAGGTTGAACAATGGCCATCCCAATGCCAGTTCCAGCACCCACGGTCGCCATTGGGGCATTGGTTTTTTTGTCACCGGATTGTAATGTCACATAATCATTTTCATTGAGTGTGGGTAATCCATATCCAATGGCAGCAAAGTCATTCATCAGTTGCACTTGCCTTTGCTTTAATCCAAAGGCCCGAGCAATGCCGGCCTCGCTTAATTGCCAAGGTAAATTCGTCAAGATCACCTGTCCTTGGGCAATGGGGCCTGCCACTGCTAAACAAATGGCTTGAACCGAAGTTGCTTGAATTGCTTGGTCTTCCATAAACGCTGCAAGAATGGCCTCAAAACTTTCAAAATCCGCCCCTTGATAACGCTGAATACCCAGGACTTGTTGCGTTTGACAACAAATCGCCTGCAACCGTGTATTCGTCCCACCAATATCACCACTAATCAGCATTTGCTTCTCCTTTTGTCTCCATACTTATTCGCCGAATCAATCTTATTTTACTATCATCATAGCATAGCAAGTTTCATAACAACCACCTGGCAATCTATTCTAGCAACAGTGTGTTTTAATTTGTTTTATAATGATTGACTTAAACCAGAAAAATTGTATGATATGGTATTTCACAGTCTTACTAAAAGAGTGATGATCAATATGGTAACTGTCCGTCGTATAACTGGTATTGGCGTATTTATTTGGCTTGTTTGTGCCATTGTTTATAGTTTTGAATACATGCTTCGTGTCTCATCGAATACTTTGCATGATTTTTTTCTTGCCTCGCCTTACCACATGACTGAAACCAGCTTTGGCTGGATCAGTGCGATTTTTTATATCACCTATATGTTGATGCAATTGCCAGCAGGGTTTTTGATTGACCGATACGGTATCAAATCTGTGATGTTTATTTCCACCCTCTTAATGACCATTGCCATGGCAGTTTTTGCCCAGTCAACCAGTGATTTATGGCTATTTATCGCACGTGCTTTAGCTGGCATCGGAGGCGGATTTGCCTTTTTAAGTGCACTAAAATCCTTAGCATTATGGTTTCCACCCCGATTTTTCTCTATGTTCACAGGACTCACGCAACTATTTCTTTACGTTGGTGCGGTATTTGCACAGTTACCATTACTGGCCTTAATTCATCATTTTAATGGGGTAATGCCCGTTTTCTTTGGCTTATTTGTTTTTTCTGGCATTTTAACCTTATCGACCCTATTGATCAAAAGACACCCCCATTTTAAAAAGAACTTACGCTTGACACCCGCAATCTCAATGACACAGCAACTGAAACAAATGTTATTGTTGCTGACCAATCGACAACTGCTGCTTAATGGCTTGTACTGCTTTATGATTTTTGGCACCACAGCTTTATTTGCCGATTTATGGGCGACTCGATATTTGACTTCTGTTTATCAAATTTCAAAAATACAAGCCAGTATTGCCCCGTCATTGATTTTTGTTGGGGTGGGTTTTTTCAGTCCCATCTGGGGCGGATTGGCCAGTGTATTCAAAAATGAACGCCAATTGATGATGATTGCCGCCGTTTTGTCGGTGATTGTCACGTTAATCACCCTTTATTATGGCCATCATTTATGGTTGCTGTATAGTGCCTGTTTTTTATTTGGTGGCATGCAAGCAGTTCATGTGCTGAATTTTGCCAATCTCCGCCACCATGTCCCAGCTGAACAAATGGGAACAGGATTGGCATTTATCAATTTATTTATCCCCTTAAGTGGCGCGGTGTTACAACCGATTTCAATGTATTTAGCGACTTTTTTCCAAACATTCTTGACACATGATGTTGCCTTAATGGCCACGATGGCGATTGTTCCGATACTCGGAGTCATTGCTTTTTTCATTGGCATGTTGATTCATGATACCTCAAAACTAGAACAACACGCTGAGACGGTTTATCAAAGTTAAGCCAGTCAACCTATTGACCACGCATAAAAAATTGATCAATTTGTGACAAGGTTAAATGGAACCAAGTTGGCCGTCCATGATTACATTGGTCACTGCGTTGTGTTTGCTCCATTTGCCGTAATAAATGATTCATTTGCTCTGTGGTTAACTGATCATTGGCTCGGACGGCCCGATGACAAGCCATCGTGGATAGAATTTGATGCCAGCATTCCGTATGGGCTTGTGTTTGTCCTGTTTCGGCTAAATCACAGGCCATATCATGAACTAAACCTTCAATATCACGATTATATAAATATACGGGCAGCCCTCGTATCACTATCGTAGTATCACTCAACGCCGCAAGATCAAACCCCATTTGTGACAACATGGACTCATGATCCAATAAAATGGCAACATGTTCGGCAGACAAGGTGATCGTCAATGGCATGAGTAATGGTTGCTTAAGTTCAGACTGATCTTGCCAGCTTTGTTTGACTTGCTCATACAAAATCCGCTCATGAGCCGCATGCATATCAACGACCACCAAGCCTGTTTCAGTTTGTGTAAGAATATAAATGCCATGTAATTGCGCAATGGCATAGCCTAATGGGGGCGCTTTTTCTTCTGAAGCCTGCTGTTCGTTGGTTACCACGGACGGTACCTGTGTCTGGACCATATTGGTCTTTTGCGATGGGTCAGCAGAGGCTTGTAGGATCGGTTCTGATTCAGCCGGCTTAGTTGCCGTTGAATCAGGGGGCAAGGTATTCGTGGTTTCTGGCTGTCTGAGTGATAAATAGCGTTGCCATAGGGCTCGACCGGAAGGTCTAGACGTTGGCTGACGACTAGCAGCCTGGCCTGAATCGCTTGAGGCTTGATCCGATTGGGCTGATAAGCTCTGCTGATTTGGCGTCTCTGGGGCTTGCTGGGCTGCCTGATCAATGGGTATTTGCGCATTGACTGTGGCATCTGTCTGATTTGAGATCGATTGCGCCCGTGATTGACCTAATGCACTTTTTAAGTGCGTCGTGATAAACTGATGGACCGAGCGTGGCGCATGAAAGCGGACTTCGTGCTTCGTCGGATGCACATTGACATCCACTTGTGATGGATCAATGGCAAAATACAACACAAATGCCGGATGACGCTGATGATGCAAAACATCTTGGTAAGCTTGTTTAATCGCATGAAGTACTAATTTATCACGAATAATACGTCCATTAATATAAAAATATTGTGTCTCAGCACGCGCTTGAGAAAAAGCCGGTTGACTAATCCACCCCCATAAGCGCATCCCTTGCCCTTCGGCTTGAACCTCAAGTGCCTGGTCCATAAAGTCTTGACCACATAATTGTGCAACGCGCTTTTGTTGGCTATCGGGTGTCGTTGCCGGCTGATATTGACGAACGGTTTTATGATTATGCGTTAATGTCATCCCTAGTTGAAAATGGCATAATAAAAACTTTCTTAACAAGCTATCAATATGGCCATATTCTGTTTTATCTTGTTTTAAAAATTTTCGTCGTGCCGGGACATTGTAAAACAACTCTTCTACCGTCACGCTTGTTCCGATCGGATGCGAAGCCGGCGTTAATGCGCCCTTTGGATCAATGGCCCAAGCATTCGCTTGTTCGGCAGTTTGAGAAGTCAGGGTAAGTTTAGAAATGGCTTGAATACTGGCTAATGCTTCTCCCCGAAATCCCATGGTCCCGATGGCCTCTAGATCGGATAATTGGTGAATTTTACTTGTTGCATGCGCAGATAAGGCCGCCGGCAAATCTTCCTTGATGATCCCATGCCCATTATCACGCAGACGAATCCGCTGCTTTCCGCCACTGATCAAATCCAAATATAAAGTATCCGCCCCAGCATCTAAGGCATTTTCAATCAGCTCTTTGACCACTGAAGCTGGCCGTTCAACAACCTCACCTGCGGCAATTTGATTCGCCAGTGCTGCTGGCAATGTTTGAATTCGACAAGTCATCTAACACCTCTTTGAACAATCTTAATCATTATCCTGCTCATTGTAACCTGTTACCCGGATCGGCTGCTAGCAAACATGGCTTAATTTTTGCAAGCTTTCATGATATGATCCATCTATGAATGACAAATCGCACCACGCATTGTCAATGACAGATTCTCAAACAAGACTCGGGCGCGTCATTGCCCACCATGGCCAAACGGTTTTAATTCAAACACCGAACCATGATCAATGGCCATGCCAATATCGTTCTCAACAAAATGCCTTAGTCACGGGTGATTGGGTTCACTGGCAGCCTGACCCTTATGACCCAAGCCAAGGCATTATTGTAAACATGGCCCCCCGAAACAATGTCTTAGCACGCCCTCACCGGCACCACCGCCAAGCAAAACCTTTAGCCGCAAATATTGATCAAGCTTTGATTGTTATTGCAGGCCAACCAGCTCCGATTGCCCATTACATTGATCGTTATCTTGTGGCCTTAAAAACACTTCATATTAAGCCTGTCTTAGTGATTAATAAAATGGACCAATGGGATTTATCGAACCAGGCTTTAAAGCAATTTAAAACCATTTACCAGTCTCTGAACTATCCTGTTTATGCCGTCTCAGCGACTACTGGGCTCGGGATTGAATCATTACAATCCCAACTGAATCACCAAACAAGCATTTTACTTGGCCAATCAGGAGTTGGCAAGTCCGCTTTGCTCAATGCCCTCGCCGAGACACATTTAGCGAATACTGGGACGGTTTCAACAAAAAGCCGTTTAGGCAAACATACGACGACGACTGCTTACTTGCATACACTGCCACTGGAGAGATCCATTATCGATGCCCCGGGCATTCGACAATTTAATTGTTGGCATTTAACAGCCCATGACATTCGTTCGGGATTTATTGAGTTTGCCCCTTTTGATTGCCGTTTTCGTGATTGTTGGCATTTAGAAAGCTCGGCAGGCTGCCAAGTCCGAAGCGCTTATGAACAAGGCCATATTGCCACATGTCGTCTAGACAGTTATTATCGCCTACTGAATGAAGTTACCCAACAACAGGCCTCTTACACAAAAACCAAGTAATGATTTGTTCAGATGCTTTATGCGTTAGATGCCGTATCTTAGGACTGGACAAGCTCAATGATATTTTTAAAGGGGTCTTGAATATAAACGGATTGTGTGTGATCACGGTGTTGTTTTAAGGGGCCATAGGTCGCCGCATGTGGATGCTTAATCGCTATATGGGCTGGGTGTTGCTCGGGTAAAACAAAAGCTACATGAATGTTGTCAAATGCTAACAATGCCCATGTTGTATCTTGATACACAACGGATACTTCAAAAACATTCTGATACCACCGGATTGCTTGGGCAATATCAGTCACGACAATGGCAATATGATCAATAGTTGTTTTTTTCGTCATCGTTTTTTGACCTCAATTCAGGTTGTTTGACCAATGATGTTAACGCATCGGATAATGTCGGATATTGAAACGTAAAGCCTTGTGCTTGTAACCTCGCTGGTTGAATCCAATGCCCTTGAATCAATAACTCTTGACCCATTTGACCAAACATCAAACGAATCATCCATCCAGGCAAACGCAGTCTGACACGACGCCCAAGCACTTGGCCAAGTGTATTGGCAAACGTTTTTTGTGACACTGGGTTCGGCGCAGTTATATTATAGATCGTATCAGGAGCATCATGTTGAGCAAGCCAAAGCAAGCTGGCCGTCAAATCATCAATGTGGACCCATGAAAACCCTTGACTGCCATCACCGATAACATGCCCGAATCCATATTGAAATGCCGGTTTGAGTTTTTTGAGCAATCCGCCTTGCCCCATGACCAATCCAAACCGTGCTGTCACAACAGTGGCCCCATCATCTTGGGCTTGTCGGGCAAGCCTTTCCCAGTTACCAACGAGCCATTGGGCAAATGCTTTCGGCCGCTTTTGGGCTGTTTGGTCGGCTTCCGTTTGTAGAGTCGCTTTAGGATCATAATAACCAATGGCACTGGCTTGTAACAAGCGTGGTTGATGGGATTGCGTTTTATAAGCATGAATCAATTGTTGAGTGGGAACTAGACGACTGTCCGTCAAATCTTGCTTACGTTTGCCTGACCAACGTCGATCGGCAATCCCTAATCCACATAAATTGACAATGACATCAAAATCATCCCAATTCGATAAAAAGGTTTGCCATGTTTCATCACCTTTCTCTTGATCGCGCGACAAAATAGAAACACGGTGGCCTTGTCGTATCAAGTGCTGTTTCAAATGTTGTCCAATAAACCCGCTGCCACCTGCGATTAAAAAGTGCATGATGCTTTCTCCTGTTGCTTGTTTTTCATATCCTATTGCTTTTTAAAATCAGCATCTTTAAGGGCGGATTTATTGCTGAATCATTTTTGGCTCCGTGAATAATTTTTTGATTAAATCACGCAACGGACCTTCGGCAATGGTATCTGGTGGCATTTTTAAAACAAGTTTGCCACTTTCAACCCCTAAATGCAGTGTGTCAATTAATTGATGTTGCTGTAAATCATAAATTTGTATTTGAATTATCGCTTGATTTGATACCCCTGTGATTAAGGTCATGCTTTCTGTCCATTTTTCAATCCGAGGTAAAATCAAAAAGTCATAACCTTGTTCAGAGGCCTTTTGATAGGTCTCTTGGGCGCTTTCCCAATGTTTTTGCACCTTAAGTTTTTTAAAATGCGGTGACAATAATTGAGCTAACTTTTTTTGTAATCGTATTTGACTGTTTGGATAAACATGATAGTTATCATGGCCCTCATTG
>CAZAJS010000027.1:0-15782 GCA_964485635.1 uncultured Francisellaceae bacterium | reverse complement strand
TATTGAAACAGACTTACAATAATTGGGAAATGCAAATTGTTGATGATGGATCAACGGTAGTCCTCCCATTTTCAGGATGATTCAAAAGTAGAATCATTTTAAGCAGCTTGTTTTAGCTTCATAGCTGGGGTAATGCCACCAATGCACAGATTAGGATATGACAATGATGCATGTGTTGGTCTTGAAAATATTTTTGAATTAAAAAGGTAAAAAAATATTTGGTGGAGGCGGCGGGAGTTGAACCCGCGTCCAGAGATGTAGCATCCTTGGCCCTACATGCTTAGGCTTGTCTTTGATTTAGCCATTATGTCCCTGACAAACCAAGGAACATAACAGCGAGTCTGTTCAGTAACGTTAAACACCCAGACAAAGTATTTAACGCTCGCCTGTGTCAGTTATGACAAGCCGGTGATTGTGCCCACAAGCAAACACAATCGGCTTGCGTGTGTCTAGGGTTTAGCTAGACTATGCAGCTTTTGCTACAGCAGAGAAACTGCTGTCGTTAGCTGCAACACGAGTTGCTTTTGATTTGCCAGTTATTATTGGCTTTGCATCATATTTTACGAGGTAAGATACATCCTCGGCATGCTCCTTAGATGGTTTCATCCCTGTCGAAGCCATATCGCCCCCGATACACCTGTATTTTATATCGCTGGTACAATAATGTCAAGCATTTGAAAATTTTTTAATCATTGACTGATAAAAAGCATCAAAACAAACGGTTATGCAACTAGCCTCATTCTTATTTTCCCTTTATAATGCCTTAATCATAAGACAACCATTTGATCAATTTAAAGGAGCTAGAATGCTAGCGATTAACTTACTCAGTTTAATGGGCTTTCAATTTTTAGCCCTGATCATGCCTGGGCCTGATTTTTTCCTTGTCACACGCAATGCTTTAAAATTTGGCTGGTTTGCCGGCATGATGACAGCATTAGGAACCATGACAGGCATTGCAATTTATGCCACTACAGCAGTGGTTGGCTTTCATATTATCAGTGATCAATTACATGCTCTGACGCATTGGATTGCCTTGTTTGGAGGCTGTTATCTGATTTATATGGCGTATCAAGTCTGGCAGGCAGCAAATGTGAAATTAACAAACTTAACTGGCAATGATGATCAGATTGTCGGTCGAGGGAGTTTATATCGGCAAGGCGTTTTAACCAATCTATCAAATCCGAAAGTCGTGATTTTCCTGCTCAGTATTTTGCCATTATTCATCCATGTCGATGATCCGGTTTGGTATAGTATTGCGATTATTGGTATTTTTGTCATTAATACCATTATTTGGTTTACCTTTGTCTCAAGTTGTATCGGCAATATTAAAGTCCGACAGTGGTTTTTGAATGTAATTGACAAAGTTGAACGTCTCTTTGCCATTATTTTATTTTTATTTGCTATGGGGCTGCTTTATTCATTTGCCACAGGGGCATTGTAATTGGTTAAGGGTGTTGAAAAGCTTAAATATTTTGCTAAAAAAGCATAGTCTATTTTCCAATAGGGTGCTAGGATAACCGACTTAAATTTATCCGAATTTGAATCGCAATTAAACATTCGCGCAAGCTTAATGTTATCATAATTCAAGTTATTAATGCTCCAAAGCGATGTCGATCAACAATCAGTCACATCATAACTGATATGCATTAATGATATAAAACAAAAGGAGTCATGATCATGTGGCCATATCGACCAATGACCACGGTAGTTTTATTGGCACCGATGGTATTTACATTTGCGCTAGCACTTGATGTGTATATGCCCGTGCTGCCTGAGTTAAAAACATTATTAAATACCTCAGAAGGTATGTTGCAATTAACATTATCGTTGTTTTTCTTTATCACCGGTGTTGGGCAATTATTTGTCGGGCCTATTTCAGATCAATATGGACGACAAAAAGTTTTGTTATGCTCCGCTGTGATCTTTTTAGTCGCTTCCTTATTGTGCACGACGGTTAATCATATTGGTGCTTTGATTTTGTATCGCATTATCCAAGCTGTTGGGGCTTGTGGATTATCAGTCGTTTCATTTGCCATTGTACGGGATGCTTTTAGTGGCCATGAAAGCACTAAAATCTACAGTTTTTTGAATTCAACAATTTCAATCTCACCAATTTTAGGCCCCATTATTGGGGTGGTACTGACCACTTGGTTCTCATGGCATTCAATCTTTTTCTTTTTAACAGGGTTAGGTGGATTAACAACTTTGATTAGTCTTTTTTTGATCAAAGAAAGTTTACCACTGACAAAGCGCTTGCCCATGGATTTAGGGATTTTCCAACGGTATGGGATTGTCATGCGTTCATTGACTTTTTGGACCTATGTCATGCCAGCTGTCGCGGGGATTTCAGGATTCTTTACATTGTTTTCAATGACGCCTTATGTCATTCAAGCCTTAGGACAGCCCAAAAGCCAAATTGCGGTGTGTTTTGGTCTAGCAGGCGGGGCATTTTTAGTTGGTTCCATTATCAATGGATTGATTGTCAAACAGCTTGGTAATTTCATGACAGCTTTAATTGGCGTGGCATTAATGATGAGCTCTGGTGGCATTTTATTAGGCATTTACTTGATATGGGGGATGCATTTATGGGGCTTTTTCATTCCGAGTACCTTAGCCACATGTGGCTGTGCCTTTGCTGTAGGCTCCGGAGCGGGGGGCGCTATGGAGCCATTTGGGCATATAACTGGTGCGGCCGCGGCCATGTTTGGAGCCACGCAAATTGGCTTAAGCTCGATGATTGGTACATTAGCGGCTGCTTTATTGCCGTTAGATTCGGCTTTGCCTTTAGCATTTGTATTACTAATGACAACTGTCATTAGTAGTGTTTTGTTATTTCTTTGGCGGCTTGCGGAGAAAAAGTAAACGCTCAGTCACACGTAAGATCAAAAAAGCACATTCATGAAAAAATTTGCCTTTAAAATTACGAGTCGGCTTGAGAATTAAAAATGGATGGCTGCCAGCTAAAATACAAGCTAAACATCCTGTTAAAATACGATCATCAACTAAAGCTAATTTTTCTGGGGCCACTTGTGACAAATCTTGGATCTGATGCATTCCATCTGGATAAGGTTTTTTTCGGACACCTGAAATAAAGCGAATGCCTGGGAATTCATTGGTAAAAAACGTCGCCCGGGTTTGGTCTGGATTATTGGATAAAATAAAAATGGCCTGTTCGCCTAAGGCTTGGCTCATTGTCTTAAGCCAGCTGCGAGCTTTAGGCAGCGGTTTTTCATAACCATGGGCGGCAAGTACGCCATCAAAATCTAAGGCTAAATGTGTAATGCCTAATGTGGCCAAATATTCCGGGGTTAATTCAGTCACAGTTGTTAAATGATGTTCTGGTTGACGTAATGCTTTAAGATCAGCACGATAACGCCACATGTTTTTTAATGTAAACCACCATTTTTTCATGATAAACTCGCTTGTTTTTTCACTAATGCTTGTTGATAAAGGGTATTTTTAGGAATACCGGTTAATTCACTGACCGCTTTAGCCGCTGCTTTCACTGGCAAATAAGCTAAAAACTGATCAAGCAATTCTGTTGTGGTCAATAGATATTGATCATTGACAACCGCTGGGCCAGTGTCAATTACCATGACAAATTCGCCTTTACACCAATCTGGGTGAGTTTCAAATGTTGCTAGCAAATGGCTTGCATTGCCACGTAGTACGCGCTCATGCTGTTTGGTCAGCTCTTTGGCAATCACAATTTGATAGGTCGGACAAGTTTGTTGTAAATCAGCTAAAGTGGCTAAAAGCCGGTGAGGCGCCTCATAAAAAATATGAGTTTGTTCAGGGGCTAACTGTTTGAACGTATCGCAACGAGCTTTTGTCCGCGCTGGTAAAAACCCATGAAAGGTAAAGGTATGATACGGGCATCCAGCTAAACACAGCGCACTAATTGCCGCGCACGGACCAGGGATCACTTGCATGGGTAAGTCAGCTTGGGCTAATGCCATGACGAGTTTGTCACCTGGATCAGAGATAAGTGGAGTCCCGGCATCACTGACATAAGCAATATTATAACCTTGTTCTAAAAGCCTGGTAATTCGTTGGGCCTGTTGTGCTTCATTATGGGTATGGCAGGCCGTCAGTTTGGCGCCGGTAATGCCATAATGCTGTAAGAGTCGTTGAGTAATGCGTGTGTCTTCGGCAAAAATATAATCCACTTGTTGTAAAAGGGCAATGGCTCGATATGTAATATCTTGCAGGTTCCCAATCGGTGTCGCCACAAAGCTTAATGTTCCGCACTTTTTAACGTGTGACATAATGATCAACCAATTGTGTAACGTCACCGGCACCTTGAAACAAGATAATATCATTTGGTTTGACAGCATGGGTCAGCCATTGGATCACATTATCATGATGGCCCACGGCAATGCAGTGATCATGACCTTGCTGTTGAAGGTAAGTGGCTAAATCACGACTCGTTGCCCCTGGGATAGGCGCTTCACCCGCACTGAAAGTATCCATTAACAATAAAACATCACTGGTTTGTAATGCCTTGACCCATTCATTAAATAAGGCTTGTGTCCGTGAAAACCGGTGGGGTTGAAACACATGAATCAACCGTTGTTTTGGGAAGTGCTGTTCAATCGTTTCTAAAGTAGAGCTAACTTCAGCAGGGTGGTGTCCATAATCATCAATCAGCAGGACATTTGCCGAACCAATTTTAGCTTGGTAACGATCAAAACGTCGTTTGGTTCCATGAAAGCTTTTTAGCGCTTGTTGGATGGTAGCTACTGGGATATTCATGGTTAATGCATAGCTAATCGCAGCTAAAGCGTTACGAACATTGTGTCGCCCTGGCAGGGGTAATTCAAATCCAGGGTAGTGTTGGTCCTGATAATGAAGGTCAAAAGTGTCATATTGTTGACCAATATGGTAATTTAGCGCGTGAACGTCAGCTTGTGGGTGAAATCCATAAGTCAAGACAGGCACATGAATCTGTGGGACAATGGCTTGAATCCCTGGCTCATCCAAGCAAATAAAACATTGGTCAGTTTGATTGGCAAAAGTAATAAAATGGGCCTGTAAATTTTCTAATGAGTGTTCATAAGTAGCCATATGGTCATAATCTAAATTATGCAAAATAGCTCGTTGCGGGGCAAATTCCATAAATGAAGCATCACTTTCATCCCCTTCAATCACTGCAAAAGCACTGGGCCGATAAGCCGCATGATAGGCCGCATGATGAACTTGAGCGCCAATGTAATAAGTTGGATCAGCCCCATGGACTTGTAAAATATGCGTCAACAAACTTGTCGTTGTTGTTTTGCCATGGGTGCCGGTGATGACAACTGATTGTTCAAATTCAGCCGTTAATTGAGCTAAAAGTTCAGCGCGGTGGCAACAGTGTTTTTGTTGCTGGTCTGCTAAACGCCTTAGTCGGTGATCCAGTGAGATGGCGCTAGAATAAACAATCACATCATATTCAGATAAATCATGAATATCGGCTTCTAGTGAAACTTCAATGCCTTGTTCGGTTAATGTGTTGGCCATAGGGGTTAAACGCCGATCACAACCGGCAACGGTATGGCCGGCTTGTTGACACATAAAAGCTAAAGCCGACATGCCAATGCCACCAATACCAATGAAAAAATAGCGTTGCGCTTTAAGGGTGCTTTGCATAAACACTCATTTATTTTGACAATATGGTGTTTATTATAGCTAAAAATCGTCTTAAGTGCTATGGAAATGTGCCAGATTGAATTGATAGGTCATCTTGATGCAGTGTTAATTACGAGGACCAGTTAAGCATTATTTTTAGATCCGGCAGTGGCTAAAACATCTTGGAGTTCGCCTTCTTGGTGCATTTCCATGATAATGTCACATCCACCGACAAGCTCACCATTGACATATAATTGAGGGAATGTTGGCCAGTTTTGCATTTCTTTAATTGTTGCACGGATTTCTGGATGCTCTAAAATATTGACGAATGCAAATGGGGCATCATATTGTTTGAGTGCTTGGACAACTTGAGCAGAAAAACCACATTGAGGAAATTGAGGCGTTCCTTTCATATATAATAAAACAGGGTTACTGTCTAATTGCTCTTGGATTTCTTCGCGAACTTTTGCTTGATCAAATTCCATGGTAATCGGCTCCTTTAGGTTTGCAATGCAAATGGTACAAAAATAGTATTCAATGTGCTACTATAAATTGTGATTGACCCTCAGGTCAATGTTTTAAGCCAAAATTAAAAGGAGTTAAGTTATGCAATTTGAATTACCGCAGTTACCTTATGCAATGGACGCATTAGCGCCGCATATTTCACAAGAAACGTTAGAATATCATTATGGAAAACATCATCAAACATATGTTGATAACTTAAATAAACTGGTTCCTGGTACTGAATATGCAGGCATGGATTTAGAAAGCATTATTAAAAAAGCCCAAGGGGGGATTTTCAATAATGCTGCACAAGTATGGAATCATACTTTTTATTGGCATTGCTTATCACCGAATGGCGGTGGGCAACCAAGCGGTGAATTACTTCAAGCAATTGAGTCGACGTTTGGCAGTTTTGAGTCTTTTAAAGAGCAGTTTACACAAACGGCTGTAACAACCTTTGGCTCAGGCTGGGGTTGGTTGGTTAAAACCAATGATGGTCAACTAAAACTTGTCAGCACAAGCAATGCTGGTAATCCAATGACACAAGGTGATACGCCTTTGTTAACATGTGATGTATGGGAGCATGCCTACTATATCGATTACCGTAATGCGCGACCAAAATATTTAGAAGCCTTTTGGGCTTTAGTCAATTGGGATTTTGTCGCAAAACAATTTGCCAGCTAAATCCTTTAATTGATGCCTCATTAATAAGATAAGCTTTTTGTTGTTAAAGCGCTTTGTTCCGAGAGCTACAAAGCGCTTTTTTGTGATCATGCTTATGTTATAATTGCACCAAAGGGATCAATAAAGGGCAAAAGTATGATGCAACAACCAACGGTAATCGGATCACCACAACCGGCACAATATAGTATTATTTTCTTACATGGGCTTGGTGGACATGGTGATGAATTTGTACCATTGATCAAAGCCCTAGCATTGCCGGATGATCATACAATTCGGTTCATTTTGCCACATGCGGATCATCGAGCTGTCACGATTAATGGTGGTGAGAAAATGCCAGCTTGGTATGATATCACCATGATAGGAACACTTGATCGTCAAGTTGATACACAGGGGATCCAGCACTCTGTTGACCAAGTCAAAACATTAATTGCTCAAGAACATGACAAAGGGATTGCCTTTGAAAATATTGTTGTCGCTGGATTTTCCCAAGGTGGTGTGATTGCAACCTATACGGCTTTACAGTTTAATCAAGCACTTGGCGGGGTTTGGGCGCTATCAACGTATGCGCCAGCATGGTCAAGTTTAATCCAACCTTATGAAAAACAGGTTTGCTTACAAACGCCTTTTTTCGTGGCCCATGGGCAACAGGATGATGTTGTGCCAATGACGGCTGGCAAGCAGTTAGTGGATCATTTAGCGCATTTAGACCTATCTGCTGAATGGTACACATACTCGATGGGGCATGAAATCATTCCGCAAGAGGTTCAAGCGTTAAGGCAATGGTTAAAAACACAAGGTTGGTTTGAATAAGGCATTATTAATGAAGCAACAAAATTTAAAAATCGCAACACGAGAAAGCCAATTAGCTTTATGGCAAACCCGTTATGTGGCCAAGGCCTATCAAGCGCATTACCCGGGTGATACAGTTGAGCTGGTTCCAATGACTACACAAGGGGATCAAATTCAAGATAAACCATTAAATGCCATTGGGGGCAAGGCTTTATTTATGAAAGCCTTGGAAGTTGCCATGGAGGCAGGCCAGGCAAACTGTGCAGTGCATTCTTTAAAAGATGTACCTTACGCTTTACCTGAAGGGTTTGTGTTAGCCGCTTTTTGCCCTCGTGGTACCCCGAATGATGCCTTTGTATCTAATCAGTATCAAACATTTGATCAATTGCCTGATTCAGCGGTGGTCGGTACATCAAGTTTACGACGTCAAGCGCAAATACAGGCACATTGGCCGCATTTGATTGTCAAATCACTACGAGGTAATGTGCAAACACGGCTGCGTAAATTAGATGAAGGTCAATATGATGCGATTGTACTTGCTGCAGCGGGCCTAGAACGGCTTGAATTACACCACCGGATTACTCAGTATATTCCTGTGGATCAAATGATTCCGGCAGTCGGGCAAGGTGTCATCGTGATTGAATGTCATCGTGATGATCATCAGGCCCGAAAGCGTCTGGCTGTTTTAGACCATGATGCAACCCGACAGCTTGTGTTAGCTGAACGGGCATTGAATGAGGCCTTAGAAGGGGGGTGTCATGTGCCGGTTGGTGCTTATGCCCAGTGGCAAGAGGATCAGATAAAATTAGTCGGTTTTGTTGCTAGCGTTGATGGAAAACAATTATGCCAAGCACAAGGGCTAGGCAAAGATCCGGTTGCATTAGGGCAACAAGTTGCTGAGGCGTTGATTAATCAAGGGGCGCGTTCAATTTTGCAACAAGCACACTCTTGACTTAATAAAGTTGATCAGTGCGGTTGCTCATTCAGATAAATTTTAGATCAATCAAGATATTTAGTAAGATTTAAGCGCCGGTAACGGTGATAACAATCAAAGTAAAAAAGCCAAAAACAGCCGTGACAAGTAATAATGTTTTAGCTAGCCATTTATGTCCAGAAACACGTGATTCATCCGCTGTGAGTATGTAACGAGCACTAACAATAAAGTATAAAACAAACAGTACCAATGAAATCACTTTAAAAAGCATTAACATAATAAGCATTCTCCTTTTGCTATTAGGTTTTATCGATCAAAAATAAGTTTAGCATAATTTAGATTAACAAAAAAGCTTGTGCTTAAAAATGTTATCAATCCTTGTGCTAAATCAAAATATAAACGCAATAAGCGACAACATATTCCTTAAAAATCCATGATTTACTCATAGGTCGATTTAATAGTTTTTAATTGATCATCTTGATCGAAAATCAAAATAAGCTTTTTTTCTTCGATTGGCTGTCGGGGTTTTTGAAAGGTAAAGACATAGGCCCATTGATGTTCATCAAATGGATCAATAATATCAGGGGTCCCTAATAAATAAGTCACTTGATTTTGATCCATGCCTTTTTTTAACATATCACGTTGTTGTTGAGTAATATGTTTCCCTTGATCAACCGGTGGCGTATAAGCTGAGAACAGGGCGCATCCAGTGATGCTAGATGCCATAGTCCCGATGAGTAATCCATATTGGATCAACCTTTTTGCAAAATGATACATGAATTTATGCCTCTTGACCGAATAAACTTGTATCAATAATTTCACATAATGTGTGAATAATGGTGATATGATTTTCTTGAATATGGGCGGTAATATCCGATGGGACACAAATTTCAATATCTTGTTCTTGGCATAATGAGTGCATTTTCCCCCCATCTTTTCCTGTCAGCATGATCACCGTCATTTGTTTTTGATGTGCCGCCTCAATTGCTTGGATAACATTGCTTGAGTTACCACTAGTTGAGATTGCAAATAAGATATCGCCTTGATTGCCAAGGGCTTGGACTTGTTTTTCAAAAACCGCATTAAGGCCATAATCATTGCCAACTGCCGTTAAAATAGACGTATCTGTGCTCAAGGCAATAGCAGCTAGTGGCGGGCGCTCCATTTTATAGCGGCCAACAAGCTCGGCTGAAAAATGTTGGGCATCAGCAGCAGATCCGCCATTACCACACATTAAGATTTTATGCCCATTAAAAATGGTATTTGTCAAAGCTTGACCAGCCTGCGCAATTGCGTCTGTAAGCTTGTCAACTGAAGCAATTTTTGATTCAATGCTTTTGCCAAAATGCTGATTAATAAGGTTTTTTAAATCCATTGCCATATCCCATTTGTTTTGTGGTTCAATAGGCTTGTGCCATGTCTTTTATATAGACTATACTAGCAAGCGTATCGGTTGAAAAGTCAAGGAATGCAATTTATGGAAAAAAATAATGCGAATCAGACACTAGCACGCGCCTGGCAGCTATATAAAAGTGGCTTTGGCACTTTTTTTAAAGTCGCTTTTATTGCTGCTGCGTTTGTTGAATATCTTTATGTTTATCTTATCAATCACCATATTAATTTTTCGAGTATGGAGGATCAAAGTGCAGATGTCCCAACCGGTATGTTTTGGTTATCGGTGATCACCCTAGCTGTAATGATTATGGTGACTGGTTTTATTATTGCACGAGGGGGAAGCCAGGTTAAAAATCCAGAAGCATCCTCTTCAAGTGAGTTAAACAAAATCGCCACTCGATTGTTAATGGAGCGATTAGGCACGTTTACTTTGGTTTATATCACATCGGTA
Source organism: uncultured Francisellaceae bacterium (assembly GCA_964485635.1). GTDB lineage: Bacteria > Pseudomonadota > Gammaproteobacteria > Francisellales > Francisellaceae > CAZAJS01. Next base: position 5,415 of record CAZAJS010000027.1, on the reverse strand, counting down.
ATTTTATTGGTGGGAGCCAGTGCTTTTCTGAGTGTGGTAGGCATGTGGCTTGTCACAACATTCACCTTGGTTTTATATCCGGCTGTATTAGTGGGGAAACAACGATTTATCGGGGCCTATCGTCAATCAGTTAAATGGGCTGGCTCAGATATTTGGTATACGTTTCAATTAGCATTAATTGTCGTTGGGTTATGGTTGTTAGATCATGTACTACGCGCCATACTTGGTTACGGATTTGAAGCGCAAGATGACAGCATTAGCTTTGGGGTTCAGCAAGTGATTGTGATCTTTATTAATGCTGTGATTATGCCATTAGGATTAATGATTGCTGTTGCGGCTTATGAGCGGTTTTCACAAAAACCCGCCGAGCAAGCAGTTGGTTCAGCTACCGCCTCTGAGACACAAGAATAATCACAACAAATTGATGGTGTCGGCTAGCTTCTGATTAAGGTGTATGGCCTGGTGTGTGAAGTGTTCTGACATCAGTGACTTGCATATTGGCTTTCAACGCATTGATCATGGCTCGGGCACTATCTTCAAATACTTGACAAGCCTCATTAGCAATTGAAAATTGCTCGGCGATATTGATAAATGCCTCAGGTCTACTTTTCGGTGGATGAGCATCATCTGCAGTGATGATCAAATCAAAATAGCTTGTTAACCCTAAAACATGTAATGTTTTTTTTACATTGGCACGTGTCCCGCCAGAAATCACAACCATGGGACGCGAGGTGGCCTGTTGTTTGATTAGTTCTGTCATCGGTGTAATCGGGGCAACATTGTCTAAATAATCATAAACGAGCGCTTCTTTTTCATGCCCAATGGCTTGCCGTTGTGATTGGCTTAATGTGGGTTCTAAACTTGCCAAGGCTTGTGCTACAGGCATGCCATTAAAGTGGATTAAATCTTGTAGCGTAAATGGCAGATCATAGCGTTTAATAACTGTTTGCCATGCAAGATCATGGGCAGGGGTACTGTCAGCAATCGTTCCGTCACAATCAAAGATCAAAAGCTTAGTCGAGGGTTGTATTATGGGTAAAGCCATAGATTATTACTCCTTAGGTTGTGGGTGGCTTGCTATAAATATTGACATATATCATGCCCATTGGCAAACTGATGCTACATGCAGCAGATTGATGTGTGTTCATATAACGATATAAGCATAGGAGGACAAATAATGTCTGTATTAGTTGGAAAAAAAGCACCTGATTTTACTGCCCCGGCTGTTAAAGGCGATGGTGAAATTGTTGATGCGCTTAACTTCGAACAAGCGCGCAATGGGAAGTATGCCGTTGTTGTATTCTATCCATTAGATTTCACGTTTGTTTGCCCATCTGAATTAATTGCATTAGACAAGCGTGTTGAAAAGCTTAAATCATTGGGTGTAGAAGTTTTTTCTGTCTCAATCGATTCACATTTCACGCATAATGCATGGCGTAACACTTCCATTAATGATGGTGGGATCGGACCGGTTCGCTATACAATGGTGGCAGATATTGACCATAGCATCACTCAAGCTTACGGCATTCAAGCAGAAGGCGGTATGGCTTTCCGTGGTAGCTTTGTGATTGATCAAGAAGGTATTGTTCGCCATCAAGTAGTCAATGACTTGCCACTTGGTCGTAACATGGATGAATTAACACGCATGGTGGAAGCTTTACAATTCCATGAAAAGCATGGTGAAGTTTGTCCTGCTGGCTGGCAAGAAGGTGATAAAGGAATGAAAGATACACCAGAAGGCGTTGCAGAATATTTATCAGAAGCTTCTGATAAATTATAAATCTGTCAAACTGACTATTAAATCTTAGTCTGGAACAGGGACTATTTATCAATTTTTTTTCAAAACCCTTATCAAGGGTTTTTTTTATGGTCTGTGGCTTGTTTAATCATGCATTAGTCGAATGTGTGTTATGATTATGATGGTTGCAGATGATTAAAATTTTTGAATCCGTAAACGTGAAGCATTTAAAACAACGGTTAATGAGGAAGCCGCCATGGCGGCTCCAGCAATCATTGGATGTAATAGCCAACCAGTTAATGGATATAAAACCCCTGCGGCAATAGGAATCGCTGTTGTGTTATAACAAAAAGCGCCAAATAAATTTTGTTTAATATTACGCATGGTAGCATTAGCAATACTAATGCCTTGGCCGATGGTGGCTAATTGACTATTCATTAATACAACATCCCCACTTTCCATGGCAATATCGCTGCCTTGTCCCATGGCAATCCCCACATCGGCCTGTGCTAATGCTGGGGCATCATTGATTCCATCACCCACCATGGCAATCCGATGCTTTTTCGCTTGATAGGCGGCAATGGTTTGTTGTTTATCTTCAGGTAATTGTTGGGCCATGACATCATCAATACCTAATTGTGCGGCAATATGTTGGGCAACATTCGATTGATCTCCAGTTAGCATCAGTAGTTTCAGCCCCTTTCTGTGAAGCGTGTCAACGGTTTGTTTCGCATGTGGTTTGATCGGATCTTGAATGCCAATCATGCCAACGATATGATCCGATTGTGCCAGGTAAATAGGGGTGATGCCTTGGCTGGAAAGTTCATTAGCTTGTTGAAGTATGCTTGACGTCAGGTCAATCGATTGTTGTTGCATTAAGCTTTGATTGCCTAAATACCACCATTGCCCATCGAGCTGGCCCATAACACCACGGCCACTGTCATTATGAAAATCAGTTACTTCAAGCAAGGGGGCATCGCTTAAGTTTGCATTTAAAATAGCAGTTGCTAAAGGGTGATTAGAGGATTGTTCTAAGCTGGCAGCATAATATAATAAGCTTTGTTGATCTAGCTTGTCGTTCAGATCAATGGTATGAGTGACTTCAGGTCGGCCTTGAGTTAATGTGCCGGTTTTATCAAAAGCAATGGTTGTGATTTTTCCAAGTGTCTGTAGAGCTTGCCCATTACGAATTAACAAACCATGCCGGGCACTTTGTCCGACACCACTCATGATTGATAAAGGGGTAGCTAATCCTAAGGCACATGGACAGGCAATGACAAGGACGGTTACAGCCGTCATAAAGCTATAAGCCCAAGAATCGGCAAAAAACCAAACAATACCCGTTACAAGTGCAATGCCTAAAACAATGGGGACAAAATAGGCGGCAATTTGGTCAGCAAGCCGACTAATGGCTGGCTTGCTATTTTGCGCTTGCTGGACTTGGTGAATAATTTGCGCTAATTTCGTTTTTTGGCCTGTTTGGGTAACACGATAGGTTAAAGTCCCTTGTTGGTTCATGGTTCCTGCCCAGACCAGATCATCTTGTTGTTTATTACAGGGCATAGGCTCGCCGGTGAGCATTGACTCATCAATTTGGCCATTACCGTTGATCACTTGACCATCGACGGCAATTTTTTCTCCAGGGCGAACACGCAAAATCATCTCCGGGACAATTTGATCAATTTCAATCGTTTGTGGTTGATTGGATTCATCTAAATAAGTCGCTGTCTTAGGTTGAAGCCCAATGAGCTTTTGTATGGCGGCAGATGTTTGTCCTTTGGTGCGTGCTTCTAGGAAATGACCAAGATTAATAAACGCTAAAATCAGTAAAGCAGTTTCAAAGTACAGACCATGCCCGATGGTCGGCAACCAATGGTGAAATAAAATAATCACCATGGAATAAAACCAAGCCGCTCCAGTGCCTAGTGTGATTAGTGTATTCATATTGGTATGTCCTTTCTGGATGCTGACCCATGCATTACGATACATAGTTCCACCGGCATACCACATGCCTGCTAAGGTAATACCCCCGATGAATAACCAAAACCAATACCCAATTGAAGAAGTATAAGTCGGCAAAAAAGACACAATATGGTTTGATATCATCAATGGTAAACCAATTAGCCCACTGACAAGTGTTTTATAAAATAATGGCCAATGGGCATCCTGTTGGTGTTGTGTTGATGTAGCATCATCGACACTAGCTTCATACCCCAGTGATTCAAGGCGTTGAATGATGGTTTCAGCTGAACAGGATGTGTCAACTGAAAGCGTTTTTTCGCCAAAATTGACGGTCGCTTGTTTGATATCCGCATAGTGTGCTAATCCATTTTCAATATGGCGAACGCAACTGCCACAATGGATGTTACCAAGCTTGAATACCTGTGTCATTGGTCAAATTCCTTAATAAGTATGATCATGTTAATCCTATGAATTAGTGTGGCATAAACTATGGCATTGTCAATCAATCATGATGACAGCTTATGATAGAAGGGGTTGGCTTTGCCTTTAATAGAAGGTTTTAAAGCAAATAAAAGGCATTCAATTTTTCAAGATTTAGGCAAATGAATAAGGAACGATTAAATGATAGCTTTGCATTGATAATTGAAAAGCATAGGATAAAGAAGGGCCGAAAACAAGATCAAACAAATGAATAAAAAACATCACGGTCGGTAGAATAATTGAGAACAGCAAACTATTATGAGGACCAATTGGTAAAAGTAAAATGACGATCAAAATAATCAAGCCATATTGCCCTAAACGATTATAAGCAATCATTAAATCGTTCGGCAAACAAGCCGAGACGATGCGGCTACCATCTAAAGGGGGAATCGGTAATAAATTTAATACCATCAAAATTAAATTAATAAACACCCCATAAAAGGCCATTTGTGCAAAGCTTTCACTGGTGATTGCATAAGCACTTAACAGATACCAAATAATGGCCATTAAAAAGTTGGCAAAAGGGCCGGCTAAGGCAACAAGTGCCATATCTAAGCGAGGACGTTTGAGATTATTAAAATTCACAGGCACTGGTTTGGCCCAGCCAAATAAAAATCCGGTTCCGGTTGATAAACTGATTAATAACATTGAAACTGGGACAACAATTGTACCAACAGGGTCAATATGTTTAATCGGATTGAGTGTGACACGGCCGAGCATTGCTGCAGTCGAGTCACCACGTAATTTTGCGATAAAGCCATGGGCAGCTTCGTGGAATGTCACAGCAAAAATTAAGGGCACGAGAATAATGGAGAGGAATAAGGCAATTTCGTGCAGTTGTAAATTCATAAGGGCGCTGACTAAGACTTTAATTTGTTTGTCATTGTACTATAATAGCGCAAATGACAAAAAAGAAAATCTAGCAAGGAAACACAATGTCTGATCAAAACCCACTATTACAACCGACGCTATTACCACAATTTGATCAATTTAACGTTCAAGATGTCAAACCGGCTATTGATCATGCCTTAGCTCATTGCCGTGAAATCAATGAACAAGTCAAATCAAGCCAAGCTAGTCAATGGTCAAAAACCATCGGTTTAATTGAAGATGCCGAACAACAATTATCATTGGCCATGAGCATGGTTAGTCAGTTAAATTCAGTGCAAAACACAGAAGCCCTAAGACAGGCTTATGAATATTGTCTTGAGCAGTTATCAGCTTATGGCAGTGAA
>CAZAJS010000026.1:3177-16098 GCA_964485635.1 uncultured Francisellaceae bacterium | reverse complement strand
TGTTGTGATTGGTCCGCAATAAAATCCTTTAAAGGTACGTTGGCAATATAGCCATTGATCGTTTCTGCACTCACATGCCATTGTTGATGATCTTTCGGGATATCAAGGGTGTCAGTTTGATTTTGATTCGCCTGAATAATTTGTGTGTCTTGTTGCTGGCCATTGGTTAATGTGATCGTGGCATTTTGTCCTTCCGGCAAACCTTTTAATTTGACTTGAACCGTTTCAGTCGGTTGAGTTTTTGCTTGATAATCAAATTCAACCGGTGTTGTTTGCCCATCATTAATCTCAATCGTTTTTGCTGGGCCAGCATCATATTTAAAGCCATTTTCAAATAAATTTTTGGCTTCAATGGTATATTGCTGTCCATTTTTTGTAGTTGGTAAATCATCAATTGTAATAGGGTGGTTGAGGTTTAAATACCCTTGTTGAATCATATTGCCATTGGCATCTTGAATCACATAAACAGGGCGACTCTTCGGTTGGTTGCCCTGAAATTTGGTTGTCATTACAGCACTGCCATTGAAATTGGCCAATGGCTTTTGATAGTCAATAGCGACAGTTTGATCATCCCCTTTTGACAATGTGATTTTGCTGGGGGATGCAATCCCTTGAGCATGATCAATGCTTTTGACATGAATTTGATAATCAGCTTGTGACTCAGGTAAGGCGACTTTTAACTGATGGGTGCGATTCCAGTCAACCTCATTGAGTGTCGCGACACGTCGATCTCCTTGATCAATGGTCACTACCGCTTTAGCATCCTCAGGTAAGTAAGCAGGACGCTTAGGTAATTTTACGTCAATGGTGGCTTGAAAAGGTGATACCCCTCCAACATAGAAATGATTCATCGCAAATTGTTTTTTTGATGCACTAAAATTTAGCGTCACAGGCTGGTCTTTTTTGATGATCAATGGTGTATGGGCCGGCCACCATTTGTTGGCTGTGATAGAAACATTATCGCCATTTTGTTGAGTTGTTGTTTTTCCATCAAGCCCCCAAACCGATTGAATTTTTGCCCCATTGCTTAATTGAAAATGGATGGGCTGTTGGCTTAAATTTGTATCCTGATCACAGTGGAACTGAATTTTACCAGTCCAACCAGTTTGTTGTTGGTCTAACATGCAGTCAGCTGAAGCACTGGTCGCTAAAATCCCACTCGTGGCAACAAGTAATGCAATATTTTTAATTTTCATGAAATTTTCCTTTGTATAATGGACTTGGCAATGACTAATTGTATAGAATAAAGGCTGCTTTTGCAATAAAGTGTTTAAAAAAATAGCTTAAATCGTTCGTATTTTGAGGTTATAGCTGTTTTATTGTGAATCATTAGCAAATAACTGCGTTAGCATCAACTTTTTCAATGATCGGTGCTAAGGTATCATACGTTTGAATTAAAATGCATGATATTATAGGGCTTGAAATTTATTGAATCAATCACCATATTGTCAAAAGATAAGCGCTAGTGGACAAGGAGGAAAGCGTGGTATGAATGGATTAAAAACCTTTTTATTATTAGCCGGGTTAACGGCTTTATTTGTTGTAATTGGCGGTGTGCTTGGTGGACATATTGGGATGATCATCGCAGTAGGTTTTGCGATTGTTATGAATATGGGAGCCTATTGGCATTCAGATAAATTGGTTTTAAAAATTTATCAAGCAAAGCCTGTTGATCGAAGTGATTCAACAGGATTATATTCTATTGTCGAGTCATTAGCCAATCGCGCCAATCTGCCGATGCCTAAAGTTTATGTGATTGAATCAGACAGTCCGAATGCCTTTGCCACAGGACGTAACCCGCAGCATGCATCAGTAGCGGCGACAACCGGCTTAATTCAAGGGTTAACGCGTCAAGAGTTAACAGGCGTCATGGCCCATGAGATGAGTCATGTGAAAAACCGAGATACTTTAACGATGGCTGTGACGGCAACAATTTCTGGTGCCATTAGTGGGATTGCCAACATGTTTATGTGGTTGTCGATTTTTGGGGCTTCACAAGAGGATGAAAATCCGATTGCCAGTATTTTAATGATGATCTTAGCACCGATTGCCGCAATGTTGATTCAAATGGCAATCTCACGTTCTCGGGAATATGCGGCAGATAAGGCTGGTGCTGAGTTATGTGGCAACCCTGAATGGTTAGCATCCGCATTAGAAAAGCTTGAAACATTGAACCAAAAAACTGTCAATACTTCAGCACAAACCCATCCAGCAACGGCGCATTTATTTATTATTAATCCGCTAAAAGGTGAGAAAGTTGCAGAATTATTTGCCACCCACCCTGTCACTGCGGAACGGATTCGGCGGTTGCGTCAAATGCGTTGATGCCTCAAGGGGGTGTTTGATGCAAAAACTGTTATTGATATTCGGTGGTCTTGTGGTGTTAATCGGGATATTTTGGCCTTGGTTGCGTCACATTCCTTTAGGAAAATTACCAGGAGATTGGTTAATTGAAACCAAATCAGGGCAATTTTATTTTCCATTAATGACCTGTATTCTGATCAGCATCATTGTAAGCTTACTTTTATCATGGTGGCGTTAATGTGCTTGACATTATTCTAGCATTCATTGGTGTTATGTTCGTGAAGCTTAATTGGGTTTGTGTTATACTGATTGTGTTATTGAATTGATAAGGAATGCCAATGCACTCATGGCAGTTTGCTAAAATCGCTTTACTGGGAACACATGATAAACCACAAGTCGCGCAAACTGTTAGCCAGCTTTATCATTGGTTGTCTGAATCAGCATCTGTGTACATTGAACATCAAACCGCCGCCAGCTTTCAAACACCACCGAAACAAACGTATGATTTATCCAGTTTGGCACAATTGTGTGATATCGCGATTGTTGTCGGTGGAGATGGAAATTTTTTAAATGCAGCGCGGTCTTTATCTCTATATCGGTCGGTGCCTATTGTAGGCATTAACCGAGGAAAATTAGGTTTTTTATCTGATATTAAACCACAAGAAATGTTTGATCAGTTACAAAAAATCTTGCAAGGAGACTACCAACAAGAGTCTCGTTTCATGTTAACAACGACCGATCATCCATTTAGCGATAATATTCCGAGTGAAACATTAACGGCGTTAAATGAAGTGACATTTTCATCTGGCTATCAAGCACGGTTATTTGAAATGCGAGTCTATATTGATAACCAATATGCATTTGATCAACGCTCCGATGGACTGTTAATTTCAACGCCAACAGGGTCAACGGCACATGCCTTATCCGCCGGGGGACCGATTATGTATCCTTCTTTAGATGCCATGGTGATTGTTCCGATGTATTCACATTCATTAAATAGCCGTCCGATCATCATTCCGGGAGACAGTAGTGTTAGCGTTGAAATTAATGCCTATAATGCCCCGGAACCCGTCGTTAGCTTTGATGGGCATAGTGCTCATCATATCGGAATTGGTCAACGGATTACGGTGCGCAAGTGTACGCAAAAAATCACAATTTTACACCCTCAAGATTATAATTATTATCATACATTGCGAACAAAACTACATTGGGGCAAAATGTTATTTGATTAATAAGCATAAGCAAGGATTAGCATGACAGAGCAACCACATCAACGCCGCGTTCGCAGTTTTGTAATGCGTGCTGGACGAATTACAAAAAAACAACAACAGGCATTAGACCATTTATGGCCGCATTATGGCATTGATTTAAATGGCAATGGCAAAACTATTTTACAATCATTTATACAAACCCAGCCAACCATCGTTGAGATTGGCTTTGGAATGGGTGCCAGCTTAGTTGAAATGGCTCGAGACAATCCTAAGCAAAATTATATTGGCATTGAAGTTTATCCACCAGGTATTGGTAGTTTGTTAAGCCTGATTGAAGAAAATGCCTTGAACAATGTGCGTGTTATCCAAGGTGATGCGGTAGAAGCGCTTGCTGATTTAGTAGATGATGCAACACTGGCTGGTGTTCAAATTTTCTTTCCAGATCCATGGCATAAAAAAAAGCATCACAAGCGTCGCTTAATTAACCCCCACTTTATCAACCAGCTATTACCCAAAATTCAAGTTGGTGGTTTTATTCATGCGGCAACAGATTGGCAAGATTATGCCGAGCAAATTTTGGATGTGTTCAGGACGTGTCAACAAATTAATAATCCGTATGATGGTTATGCTCCTCGACCTGAGACACGACCGTTGACAAAGTTTGAAAAGCGGGGGCAACAACGCAACCATCCTGTGTGGGATGTGGTTGTTTATAAAAAGTAAGATGATAAAAGGTTCAAAGCGAATGCAATATTTGATCACAGGTGGAACAACTGGGATAGGTAAAGCCGTTTTAGATCAGTTAGTCATGCAAGGCCATACGGTTTATAATCTTGATTCTCAGCCATTAGCGCATCCAATCGAAAATGTCATTATGGTTGTTTGTGATGTGGCAAACTCAGCATCTGTTGGCCAAGCTGTTGAATCAATTACCGCACCACTTGATGGGATTTTTATTAATGCTGGAGTGCACCAAAGTGGGTCTATTGAAGATTTATCTTTTGAGCAAATCAAGCGTGTTATTGACATTAATCTCTATGGGGCGATTTTCACATTGAAAGCATTCATGCCTTATGTTAAAGATCAGGGGACCGTGGTGCTTAATGGTTCCGATCAAACATTGGTTGGAAAATCAAATAGCTTTGCCTATGGTTTAACAAAAGGTGCGATTGGTCAAATGGCAAAGTCATTAGCGCTAGATTATGCCAAGCGCCAGATTCGTGTTAATGCAGTATGCCCAGGGACAATCGATACCCCATTGTTTCAAAATGCCATTGGTGAAACAATCAATCACGTTGAAAAAACGACAATTCGCCAACAAGAAGCCGCCTTACAACCATTAAATCGCTTAGGGAGGCCAGCGGATGTTGCACAACTTGTTTGTTTTTTATTAGGGCCTTGTTCTAGCTTTATAACAGGGGCATTAATGCCTATTGATGGTGGTTATACCGCACAGTAAGGGCTAAGCATTAGATCTTTTTATTGATTCTTAGCATCAATATCTGATGGTTCCTCAGTTTTATCTTCTCGAGGTGAGATCAGTAAAAACACCATAAATCCTAACCAAGGCAATGCCATAATAATAAAAACAATCAAACGAATGGCTGATGGCATGTGTAATCCTGGGAATAAGTTAGAAATGATAATGGCTAAGAAAATTAAACCAATTCCCGTTAAAAAACAACCAAACGTTAATTTTTTGATACGTTGAGCGTTCAGCATGTTGACCTCTTTATTTTATTTTTGATGCTGGTGGTATTATAAACTACTTGCTGGCACAATGCGAATATTTATCCATGCAGCGTTAGATAATGTGTGATTTTTTAGGTCGATGGTAGGCAATGTAGCTTAATAATAAGATCAATCCGATAAGTGTTAGACTGATGAATGTTAACGGCATAATATAGGCATTACGAAACGGTAAGAAAGTAATCCCACCAGTGATGACAGACGCCATGCCCATTTGTGTGAATCCCATCATTGCTGAAGCCGATCCGGCTGTTAGTTCAAAAGGAGCCAGTGCCTTTGCTGTCGCAGTTGGAACCATAAAAGCAATGCCGACAAATAGGGTGATAATTTGCGGAAGCAATGTCCATAAGGTAAATATTTGCATTAACATTGGGATAAAAAGACTAATACCGGCAGACAGTGCAATGAGCATGCCAATGACTAAAATCCAATCATAATGAACTTTGCGCATTAAAAAAGAACACCCAATAGACCCAATGATAAACGCTAATACAATCCCCCCAGCAATCACAATAAACCATTGCCGGTTCAGTTGCATTGTGGTCTCGACTAATGCGGGTGCTTCAACTAAACAGGTATAAATCATGCCCATGTTAAGCCCTAAAATAATGACATAAAGCCAATACCCTTTTGCCGTAAATAATTGTAAATAATTTTTAATCAAATCCATGGGGTGAAGAGCCGTTTTATTGGTATTTTTTAATGTTTCAGGGAATAGGAAAATGACCCCTAACAATAAGACAATTGCTAATACAAAAAGTACAATAAAACTAATATGCCACGCTACATAAGTACCAACAATACCACCAACACCCGGAGCTGCCGCAAAAGCAGCATTCATTTTGGCAAAAACGCGCCCTCGTTGTGCCACAGGGAAAGCATCTCTGACAGCAGAGCTTGAAATAACGGCGCCGGCACAAACGCCAAGCCCTTGTAAAAAACGTCCAACCAATAGACTCGTAATTCCTTGATCAATACTCCATAAACAGATACTGGATCCTAACAAAAACATGGCGGCTCCGAAAATCATAATTTTTTTTCGGCCAAAACGATCCGATAGAGGTCCATAAAGTATTTGACTGACGGCATAACCTGCCAAATATAGCGTAATGGTTAGCTGGACATTTTGATAGGAAGTTTCAAAAGCTTTTTGTAAACTCGGTAAGACAGGTGAATAGATCGTATCACCAAATGGGCCTACCGAAATCATGAGCACTAAAATGAATAGAGAAGGAATGCCTTTTTGACGTGGTTTCATGATGGTTTTTGGATGGTTAAAGCAATTAATTTGCCGTTGTTGGTTTGTACAAAAATACGTGAATGATCCTCATCAGTTTGCGGTTGACCACGAATGGGGCTACTGGCAACCGATAAATGATCAATATATTCGCCATTCTTGGCATCTAATACGAGCACATTGCCATTTAAATCACCGATTACTACAACATTATTTAGATAAGCGGGTGCTGAGAGATTACGCCATTGAAAATCTTTTTGCTTCCATAAAACGGTTCCATCATCCAGCTGATAACTAACAACGGTTCCATCAGCGGTGGTGGCAAACAATTGTTGATCGTCATCGGTACTTAAATTGTTAAAAATAGATGTCGGTTGTCGCCATTGAATCTTGCCATCTTTGGTACTAAAGGCATTAATTCCATCTTGATACGCAGCAACATAAATTGTTTGATCCATAACAAGGGGGGTGGCATTAATATCGACCATGCCATCTGGCGTATTGGCCGAAGCAATGGCAATTGGCGCATGCCAAGCAACTTTGCCTGAATTTGGCTGAAACGCCCACAGTTCACCGGAAGCACTCCCGACGAGTAAAAGGCCTTGTGTTAAGATAGGTTGACTATCACCAATTAACGTACGATCAGGTCTAGGAATTTGATGCTGCCATTGCTGTTGCCCAGTTTCACTATCATAGGCCACAACGGTGCCATTATGGAGGTGGATAAATACTTGATTCCCTGAGATCAGTGGTTTGGCAAAAATCGAACTAGGTATATGATGTTGCCACAAAATATGCCCATCCTGACGGTCAAGCGCAATAATATCACCCTTTAAACTGCCAATGACAACAATTGACTGATCCGACGCTGGCGTTGTACTGATGGGGGATGATAATTGTTTTTGCCACAAGGTTTGACCGTTAGATTGTCGTGTTGCTGTGACTTTCCCATCCATGCTTGTTGTTAAAACATCGTTGCCTTCTAGCGTTGGGGCTAAGCTGACATCTTTTTGACCATCAATACCTGAGCCAATCGTTGTCTGCCAATCAACTTTTATCACAGATTCAACTGTTTGAAGCTTAGGTAAAGGTTTTGGTTCGGGGGTATTGCTCTTATTGGCACATCCAGCTAAAGTGCTAACAAAACCAATGGCAATGGCGATCTTAACAAGTTTTTGCATATTTGAAACTCGCGATTGATTAATGATGGCTTTCTGGAACAGTGTTGTTTGCGTCAGATTGTTTATCTTGGGCCTGTTGATTAATTGATTCACTCATTTGTAATTTAATCATATGCGTTACAGGCATTAAATCTGGTTGGTTTTCTGTTTGTTCTAGCGCATCTTTCCATTGTTGTTGTGCTTTTTCATATTCACCCTTTTGCTGATAAGCTTGACCGAGAAAATAAGCACGACTAACGGCAAAATGTGAGTCAAGCTGATTGAGCTGTTCAATCGCATCATCTGGCTGATGCTGGCCTAAATAAATTTGCGCTAAGCGTAATCGGGTAATGCTATTGAGGCTATTATTAGGCTGTGTTGTTAGATTTTTCTTTAATAATGCAATGGCTTGTTTAGGATGGTTATCTTGTAATAACTGCTTGGTTGCCAACCAACTGCTAAAGGTTGCATAAGGGGTATGTGGATAATGATCAATGAGGTTTTGACTGTTTTGAACAATGGCCTTGGTTTGGTTAGGCTGCTCAGAAAGCTGCTTGATTTGGTAATAAGCAGCTGCCGCTTTAGGGGAGTCGTGATTAGCTGCTTGGTTGAAAAAAACAGAACGTGCTAAAAACCAAGCAATTAAAATAAGCCCAATAATGATCGCAATCGTGGTGATGCTGCGGTTGTATTTACGAAATGATGGTTTTGACATAGTAAGTGTTTTGTATTTTGTTACTGAAACTGATAAGATAGCAATATAGCACATTGCTTAAAACCAATACAGCACCGGACAGCGTTTAATCATGAATTTTTTGAAAAAAAGATATCAAGATCGGTCAACTTGGTCTGGCTTATGCCATCTTTTGACCGATTGGCCAACCGTCATTTGTCTAGTGATAAGTGAAAGAATGGTAAAATCATGACAACACAGACACAAGCCCATTATTTATTTAATTTAGCGATTGATTATCATTGTGCTGATGCACAACTGCGTAATGGCTTTGCAATGGCAACTGAATTAATGCCAAGTTATTTAGACCGGCTAGAAAATTGTCCAGGCGTTGAAGAATGTGTCATTTTATCAACGTGTAATCGTACCGAACTATATCTTGTCATTGATGACCCGAAGCGTGTGGCTTCGATCATGCAATGGTGGGAAAGCCACGCCCGATGCCAAGTGGGACCTTTGAAAAATTATGCCATTGTGCGACAAGGTGAAAGTGTGGTGGCACACTTAATGCAATTAGCTTGTGGCTTAGAATCGATGGTGCTTGGGGAGCCGCAAATTTTAGGGCAATTAAAAGACGCCTATGGCCAAGCTTTACAAGCTGATACAACAGGCACAATGTTAAATCGTTTATTTCAAAAAGCTTTTTCAGTAGCTAAAAAGGTTCGTTCTCAAACCAAATTAGGTCAATGTCCTGTCTCGGTGGCTTATTCAGCCGTTAAATTGGCACAAAGTCGATTAAATGATTTATCTGATAAGCATGTTTTGATTGTCGGTGCTGGCCAAACGGGTCAATTAATGGCACGGCACATTCAAAGCTGTCAACCTAAAGCTTTATGGATTGCGAATCGAACTTATGAAAAAGCTACGGCTTTAGCGCAATTATGCAACGGGACCAGCTTCCCCTTGTCTGATTTAGCCACCTATATTCAACAAGCCGATATGATTATTGCATGTGTGACTACACAGCATTATATTATTCAGTCAGAATGGTTTAATCAAAGCAATAAGCCACAATTGATTTTTGATTTGTCAGTGCCTTTTGCCGTTGATCCAGCCGTTGATGCTTATGCAATGGTCGAGCGCTTTTGTGTGGATGATATTGATCAAGTCATTCAAGCGAATAAATCACGGCGTCAACAAGCGGCACAATATGCCCAGAGCATGATTCAACAAGGTATTCGACAGTATCAACAACAAACCCAAGCTTTGCCCGCATTAGAAACGGTAAAAGCCATGCGAGGCCAAACCTATGCAACAGCCGAAACGCTGTTGCATAAATACACACGCCGATTGAACCACGGCCAATCGCCAAGCATTGTATTACAGCGATTTGCTCATGAAATGACGAACAAATGGTTGCACCATCCTAGCATTGCTTTAAAACAGGCCGCGATTGCAGGGGATAACACCATGTTCGATTATGCACAAAAACTTTTTGATCTCAAAATAGGATCCGATCATGATGAAAGCATCACTACAAAATAAATTAGATCAATTACTGGAACGTTATGAAGAAATTAGCGTTTTGCTGAGTCAGCAGGAAATTATTAATGACCAAAAGCAATTCCAAGCACTTTCAAAAGAATATGCGAAGCTTCAACCTGTTGTAGAAATCTATCAACGTCATCAAACCATTGTTGAACAAATTGAGCAAGCCCAAATATTAATTGATCAAGAAACAGATGCCGAGATGCGTCAAATGGCAAAAGAAGAGTTAGCTACTTTACAGCAAGATTATGCCCAAGTCGCTAAGGAATTAGAGGCGCAATTATTGCCACGGGATCCTAATGATGATGCGAATGTCTTTTTAGAAATCCGTGCAGGTGCCGGAGGCGATGAGGCTGCCATTTTTGCAGGTGACTTATATCGAATGTATGCTCGTTATGCGGAAATGCAAGGCTGGCAAATGGCACTTGTAAATGCCAGTGAAGGAGAGCATGGAGGGTATAAAGAAATTGTGACAAAAATCACCGGGGATCATGTTTATGCGCATTTAAAATTTGAGTCCGGTGCGCATCGGGTCCAGCGAGTCCCGGCAACTGAATCACAAGGCCGGATTCATACCTCGGCTTGTACTGTTGCAGTTTTACCAGAAGTCGATGAGGTTGAAGAGATTGAAATTAATCCGGGCGATTTGCGGATTGATACGTTTCGTGCCTCAGGTGCCGGTGGGCAGCACGTGAATAAAACTGACTCAGCTATTCGGATCACACACTTGTCAACAGGGTTGGTGGTTGAATGCCAGTCAGAACGCTCGCAACATAAAAATAAAGCGGCCGCATTAGCGATGTTAAAATCAAGACTTCATCAGCAAGCTGAAGATAAACAAGCCGCCGAAGCAGCAGAGACGCGACGAAATTTAGTTGGGACAGGAGACCGATCAGACCGGATTCGCACTTATAATTATCCGCAAGGTCGTGTAACAGATCATCGCATTAATCTAACACTTTATAAACTTGATGAAATCATGCAAGGACATTTATCTGATGTCATTCAGCCATTGACACAGGAACATCAAGCTGACTTGTTAGCGCAAATGGAAGCCTAATGATACATGCGGTGACGATTGACAAGCTGTTACAGCAACAGCGGGCATTACAATCAGATTTAGTAGATTATACGTTGGCAGATTTACGCTATTTATTGGCCGAGTGTTGTCATCTAACAGTTACAAAATTATTAATGGAGCCTCATACCGAGTTAACTCAAGCACAATATCAGATCTATCAAAAAGCACTTCAACGACTTCAATCGGGTGAACCATTAGCTTATATTCTTGGAAAACAAGGATTTTGGGCATTTGAGTTGCAGGTCTCGCCTGCCACATTAATTCCTCGTGCTGATACAGAAATTTTGGTTCAGACTGTCTTAGATACGGTTGAGCCTCACGCTTGTCAGCTTGTTGCCGATCTTGGAACCGGAAGTGGCGCGATTGCCTGTGCTTTAGCTTATGAGCGTCAACATTGGTACTGTATTGGAACCGAGCTACAGCATGATGCTTTAAAGGTTGCCCAAAGTAATGCCCAGCGTTATAACTTATCCAATATCCATTGGGTTCAAACCAGTTGGCTTGATGCATTTGACGATGAAAAATTTGATGTCATTGTATCAAATCCACCTTATATTGATCCTAAAGATCCTGCTGTCGATGCCAATGTGGATCGCTATGAGCCACATGAAGCGTTGTATGCCCAAAATCATGGCCTAGCCGCGATTCAGCAAATTATTCATCAAGCGATGACAAGACTCCAGCCTAGGGGGTGGCTTTTCTTTGAGCATGGCTACCAGCAAGGCCAAGCCGTACAGCAAGCCTTGTTATACAATGGATTTGACAATATTGTGAATCGCCAAGATCATCAAGGTTATTGGCGTGTTACAGGGGCGCAAAAATTTAGTGAATCGTTAAATCACGTGTAACCGATTGGCTCATTTGACAGTTTAATTTCGTTGTGTTTTTCTGACAATCGATCCCTTTGCCTTGGAAGGGAAAGGTCACTTGAGTTTGCTCAGCACGGTGATTGGCGCGTGTTAACTCAAAAGAAACGGTTCCAACATGATATTGCGATTGGTCAATTGAAATTGAGGTATAATCAAGATGATCCTCAATCGCATCAACCGCATCGGATGATAAGGTAATACGATTTTGGCTTAATGAAAAGGTTTTGCTACAGTGTTGATAATCCGATTGGCAAAAACGAATGCCAGCATAGCTGTGATGTGTGTCTTTAAATGTCCAACGTAGACTATCTGATAATCCGCTAATGCTCTGATAAGGGCTAATAGGGGATTGGTCAAGTTTTGCTATTGCAAAATCATACGGTGCATCCATCGGCGTTATGGCCAATTGTATTGATGTATCATGATCGTTATGATCAGGATCAAAAGGAAAGCCACCTGGAAAGTTGCGGTTTTGATTATTATGATTGATCGATGTATTGATTGGGTCACTATCATCGTGATTGTCGCTCTGGTTATTTAAGTTCTGATCCTGCTGTGAGTCACGGTCAGTTTGATTATCAGAATCAGCATCGGCAGCTGGCGGTTGCGGTATGGAGCCAGTCGATTGATTTTTATTAGATAATGGTTTTGGGCTTCCACCCGGCAGGAATAAACTACTTTGTGCTGCTTGGGTATCTTCTGGTGATAAATTTTGTTTTAAAGGGGGGTGTGGCTCGGTCGTAGGTGAAGTTTTTTGTTTTTCAGAGGTTTTTGCTTGTAGTGAATCTAATTGTTTTTTAAATTCAGTTAATTGTTGCTGAATTTGCTCTGATTGTGCTTCAAGTTGCGCTTTAGACGCATTATCAGCGCTTTTGGCCATGCTTACACCTAAGCAACTGGCAATGATTATGCTAATAGGCAACAAGCAACGAAAGATCATTTAAGCTCAATAAGGTTGGGTCGTATCTATTTGAAAAATAATGATTGGTTGCTAAAAATGCAACTAGTATTTAATAATCAAGCTGTTTTCGATTTATATTGTTGAATAAATTGATTAATTAATAACTGGGTGTTACTGTAATAGCTCTT
>CAZAJS010000026.1:0-3077 GCA_964485635.1 uncultured Francisellaceae bacterium | reverse complement strand
TTTAAAATACACCCATAGGAATCGACCATGATTAAAAAAACTGTCCCCGCCATTATTTTAAGCCTGTTAGCTGGCACGGCCTTTGGTCAAGCAACAAGCTTGGATGAAAAGGCCGAAAAGATCAAATCCAGCTATCAAGCCTTATCGCCTAAGGTTCAGGCCAAACTTCGCGCTGAAAGCAGTCAAAAGAACTCACAAGCCTCCAACTACCAATTACCCTTTGAATTATCAGTCAACGAACGTACCGGCAGTGTCAGTTTAAACTACACCCTCGATAAAGTCCCCGGCATGAGCAAACAAACCGCCATTGACATTGGTTTAAGCTTTTCAGGTAAAAAAAGCGGAAGCCGCATGCTAGGCCTACCGGCAGGCTGGTCTTATCAAATAGATTATCTTGATGTCAATCGCCAAGGTAAGGAAGTATTGCACTTGTCAAATGGCCAACATTATCTACTGAGTAGTAGTTCAGAAAGTGGTTTGCTTTATTATCGTCTTAAAAACATGGAATTAAAGCGTTTATATCAAGATGGTCACTTTAACGGTTACTTACTAACGCACCTGAATGGGACAAAAGAATGGTTCAGCCGTAATGGTTTATTACTTCGGTTGGAAGACAAAGATGGCAACCGTCTTATTTATACCTATGATAATAAGTACTCGACAGTAGATGATACTTGGCTAGAGAGTATTAAAACAGAATCTAAAGATGACCAAATAAAACAGCAGGTTGATTTTTCATATAATCGCAATCAAATCACCATCACTTATCCGGATGGCAACACCACGCTGCTTAAGACACGCGGAGATACCGTTACCTCAATTATCGATAAAATGGGTCGAAGCATTGATTTAGATTATAACTTTACTGGTGATAGCTTAAGTGATCTTCAAGTGTCTTACCCGTCGGGTAAATTTGAACAGATTGCCTTTAACAATCGAATCAAAGTCAAAGGCAGTCCAACAGGGATTCCAGCAGTTTCAAGTGTTAAAGTATACCCTGAAGGCATTGGTCAGCCTTTAACGACAAAATACGAGTATCAACTCAATGGACATAACTTTAGTGGTTACCCAGACTATCCAGATAGTCAAACCTCGGACCCATCAGCCGACCCATTATTGCAAAGTGATGACACTGACTACACCTATCAAGTCAAGAAAACAGACTCAAACGGGCAAGAAACCATCACTACCTATAATCACCTGCACCAAGCGATCAAAAAAGAAAGCTATGATAGTTTTGGTCAACCTTTATCCACACAAAAGCTTGCTTATGGCTGTTCAGACCCTTTATCGCCTTCATGTCAACCAGGTCAAACCATTGGTGACAGTTATCAAAACTTACCAGCGAACTACCAAACCCCAAGTATCACCCAGCAAACCAGCTATGGTCCGGCACAAGGCAATGGTGGATTCAGCTCACGTGTCAAGCAAGTCAAAACCCAATTTAATGACTATGGACTACCGGTTGCCACCTATGAATATGAAAAGAAAAATTATCCGAGTCTGATCACTAGCTTAAGTGACAACCAAAAGCTGACCAGCCGCAACGTATTAGGTCTATTAGCCTCACCGAAGGATAACACCTTCCAGCTGACCAAAGTCACGAAAATGGACTATGACTTACCGGCCCCCGGATCGAATGACACTCAACCACACTACGGGATTCAGCGCCAAAAAGACGTTTATGACTGTAAAGCGAATGTCTGGAAAGAAACCCAAAACACCCTAACGGACAATGGCAAAGAGATCAAAAACCAGCGTGTAGGCATGGTCAACGAATCAGCCAGTAATGGCAACGTTTGTCAAAAAGCTATTGACGGGGCGCTAAACAGCCAACAAATGGACTTTGTTAAACAACAAAGCTATCAATATGACCCAACGGGCCGTAAAACGGCCACCACCTTATCTTGGGTCAACGACAGCAGCAATGAATCGAAACCTGGTCCAGACCAAGCCACCAAAAGTGTTGCCTACCACTATGACCCCTCATCCAAAACCTACACCGTGGTTAATTGTAGCAACAGTGGCATACCGGTGAGTCAAACCAAATACGATGTCACCACGGGTAATAAGTTATCAGACTGGTCTTTAAAAAGCGGTCAAAAAGCCAACCAATTACTCAGCATGAGCAATGGCAGCAGTCTATGTCAAAGCACATCAAGTATCAGCCAATTAAGCAGTGACCCAGGTCAATTATATGATGGAACGCAATATAAATATGATGCCCTGGGTCGTAAGATTACCGAAATCAGTCCATTAGGGGTGAAACAACACTGGCACTATGACATTGTTCATGACCAAGATGGCAAGACATTACAAAAAGTCACGCAAATCAAACCGACGGGGTATCAGCAATACAAATACCTAGATAGTCTGGGTCACAAGATCAAAGAAGCTGATAACATGGGGGGTGATGGCCAGCTTTTGCCAGAAGGCCAAGAGCGAACCTTAGCGACTTATGACTATTATCAACAGACAAATATTCGTCCAAATGATGCCCCACAAGACAGTCCTGTGCGCTTGATCGCATTACAAGGCAAGCTGAAAAGTAAAACTGATCAGCTTGGTAATGTCACCCGCTACTGGTATGATCCTCAAGGGCATGTTGCCGCGCAAAAAGATGCCTTAGGCAACATTGAAATTATGACGCATAACCCAGTATTGCTGAAAAAAACGCATTACCACAATGGTTCAAAAATCCAAGAAAGCTACATGAATGATCAACAAAAAGTCATCAAGAGTCTGCAGTACAGTACCGACCAAGCCCTTCAAGGCAATGGTTCACCGAAGACGTCGGCGGTTGCCGTAAAAACCTATGATGGTCAAGGCCAAGTTGTTTCCAATAAAGTACTGGCCAGTCCTGAGCAAATCAAACACTCAGACTAACTCACATTGACTCCAGCAATATCAAAAGCTTAATCAAGGAACTGAATAAAAATGAATCCAACGATTTCCTTTAAAAAGAAGGCCATCACGGCCAGCTTATTAACCCTTCTTGTCGGCCAAAACGTCTATGCGGCTACGAACAATGGGGTTTATCAATCCACCCAAAACCAATACGATGCCCAAGGCCACAA
>CAZAJS010000025.1:2099-16324 GCA_964485635.1 uncultured Francisellaceae bacterium | reverse complement strand
AACTCGCGACCCCAACCTTGGCAAGGTTGTGCTCTACCACTGAGCTATTCCCGCCAACAGGATTCAATTATACGTAAATTTTTGGCCACGTCAAGCTATTTTAATTAAGAAAATGCAAAGTTTTTTATTTTTGAGGGTGTTACAAATAGGACTAAAATGGTATTTTTTGCTTGGTTAGGCATGGCATTTTAACTGAATCATGTTATGCTAGTTCTTGTATAAAATAAGCAATATCAGGCAGCAATGACAATGACAGATATAACCTCGGTCAGAGCCGATTTTCCTTTTTTGCAACAGCGTGTCCATGGTAAGCCGGTGACGTTTTTAGATACAGCAGCTTCTGCGCAAAAGCCTCAAGCAGTCATTGATACGATTACACAAGCGTATCAAGTGAATTATGCGAATATTCATCGAGGGGTTTATACGTTAAGTGATCAAGCAACTGGAGCATATGAAGCAGCTCGAACGACTGTTTGTAATTTTATTAATGCCTCAGACCCTGACGAAATTATTTTTACCAAAGGGGCCACGGAAGCCATTAATTTGGTGGCCTATTCATTAGGGGTTGACTATTTTCAGCCAGGTGATGAGATTATCATTACCCAAATGGAACATCATGCCAATATTGTGCCTTGGCAACTCTTAGCACAACAAAAAGGACTCCATATTCGTTACATTGAGATCACTCAAGCTGGAGAGTTGGCATTACAACAGTTGCCTGATTTGATCAATGATCGAACAAAATTGATTAGCTTAACTCACTGTTCAAATGTGCTTGGAACAATCAATGATGTTGCTTCGGTTACGCGATTGGCAAAAGCTTATCAAATTCCGGTGTTAGTTGATGCGGCACAATCAGTGGCCCATCAACCAGTTGATGTCATGGCTTTAGATTGTGATTTTTTGGTATTTTCAAGCCATAAATTGTATGGTCCAACTGGTGTTGGTGTCTTATATGTCAAATCAGATTGGTATTCTGTCATGGCGCCTTACCAATCGGGTGGGGATATGATTGACCGGGTAAGTATGACGCATTCTACATTTGTTGCCCCGCCACATCAATTTGAGGCAGGTACGCCAAATATTGTTGGAGTCCAGGGATTAAAAACGGCGATTGACTATATTCAATCAATTGGGTTTGATGCCATTGCCGCGCATGAAAAAACATTATTAGCAAAAGCAAAAATGGTATTAGGTCATTTTGATGAAGTGACTATTTTGGGTAATCCAACGCATCAAGCGGCGGTGGTTACCTTTGTTATGGATGGTTATCATGCCAATGATATTGGCACATTATTGGATTTATCAGGAATCTGTGTCCGGACAGGCCACCATTGTGTTCAGCCATTATTACGTTATTATGGAGTGGAAACGACGATTCGTGTTTCAATGGGGATTTATAATACAACAAACGAATTAGACCGCCTCAGTGAAGGCATGACAAAAGCGATGAGAATGTTAAAAGGAGCATAAGACAATGAGTGTGCATACATATGACCCAAGTAACGACCAGCCTGTTTGTTTAACATCCGCTGCGGCAGCACATTTTAAGGATTACTTGAAACAACAAAATGCGATTGCAATTCAGGTGACCACAAAAAAAACAGGGTGCTCAGGCTTGTCCTATGCGTTAAACCCTGTTTCTGAAATTTTAGAAAATCATCTTGATTATCAAGATCAAGGCATTCGTTTGTTGGTTGATCGTGGTTCATTAATGTATTTATCAGGATTACGCATTGACTATGTTAAGCAAGAGTTAGGATTATCACAATTAGTCTTTGACAATCCAAATGAATCAGCACGTTGTGGTTGTGGTGAGAGTTTTACGGTTCAGGAGGTTGAATAACCATGGATAACAGTATGGCAAACAATGTGGCAATTGTGCGGACACAAGTGCCAGCATCCGTCATCCCTGATGGGTTTGAAATGGTGTTAGAACCAGGCCAAGAAGTATTAGTAACCCAAGAAAAAGGGGGCAGCTTTACGTTAAATGTCAATGGCAATTTAGTGTATTTAGAAGGTAAATATGCCGAGGCAATTGGCCGTTCACGTCAAGCTTTACCTGTGGATCAAACCACAATTCTCCCAGGCGATCCAATTGATATTGATTTACTGTGGGCTCAATTAAAAACCGTTTATGATCCAGAAATCCCTGTCAATATTGTTGATTTAGGTTTAATTTATGAAGTGGATTATACGGCATTAGATAATGGCAATTATCATATTAGCGTACAAATGACCTTAACCGCACCAGGCTGTGGTATGGGACCAGTACTAGTACAAGATGTGGAAAATAAATTAGAAATGGTGCCTAATGTGGATAAAGCCGATGCATTAATTGTATTTGAACCGCCATGGAATGCTAATATGATGAGTGAAGAAGCTAAATTAGAGTTAGGATTATTTTAATATGCCTCAACGACATGCAGTTTATCCAGGAACATTTGATCCTATTACCGTGGGTCATGTTGATGTCGTATATCGTGCTTTAAAATTATTTGATCAAGTCACTGTGGCTATTGCCACGGGTGGTGGTAAAACGCCATTATTTACGAAAAACCAACGACTTGAAATGGTCCAGCGTGTTTTTGAACATATGAATCAAGTGTCAGTAGTTGTTTTTGATCACCTGTTAGTTGATTGTGTTGAGACATTAAATGCTGATGTGATCGTAAGAGGGTTACGAGCGGTGTCTGATTTTGAGTATGAATTTCAAATGGCCAGTATGAATCGAAAGTTATCTGAATCAATTGAAACCGTTTTTTTGACGCCAAGTGAACCATATACTTGTTTGTCATCAACCATGGTGCGACAAATTGCGCAAATTGATTTGCCACGAGTTGAACCATTTGTTCCGCCCACGGTATTTGATGCTTTAAAATGTCAAGTCAATGGTAACGCAATAGATCAATAGCAATGTTCGTTGCTATACTGATTATATTTGAATTGTATCAATAGGAGTAAGATATTTATGACAATGCAAAATCAATGGGTTGCCCAAGCCATAGAAACACTTAATCGAGATGGACAGCGGAGTTCAGATACCCATTTATTAAAATTAAACTTACCTAAGACGCCAGGTATTGATGTCTATTTTAAAGATGAATCCACACATATTACAGGGAGTTTAAAACATCGTTTAGCCCGCTCATTATTTTTATATGGTTTAGCAAATGGTTGTATTCAACAAAGTACACCGATTATTGAAGCATCCTCGGGAAGCACCGCTGTTTCAGAGGCTTACTTTGCACGAATGCTTGGTTTGCGCTTTATTGCTGTTATGGCGAAATCAACTTCTAAAAAGAAGATTCAACGTATTGAAAAATTTGGAGGGGAGTGTGTTTT
Source organism: uncultured Francisellaceae bacterium (assembly GCA_964485635.1). Lineage (GTDB taxonomy): Bacteria > Pseudomonadota > Gammaproteobacteria > Francisellales > Francisellaceae > CAZAJS01. The sequence continues at coordinate 12,979 of CAZAJS010000025.1, read as the reverse complement.
AGTTGATAATCCATCGGCCGATCGTCAAACTGCACAAAAGTTAGCTTGTGAATTAAATGGTCATTTTATGGATCAGTTCACTTATGCTGAACGAGCAACTGATTGGCGTGGAAATAATAATATTGCTGAATCTATTTTCCAGCAAATGGCATTAGAACCACATGCAGAACCTCGTTGGATTGTTTGCGGCGCTGGAACTGGTGGAACAAGCGCCACCATTGGCCGTTATATTCGATACCGAGGCCATCAAGCTAAATTATGTGTTGTGGATCCAAGTAATTCGGTTTTTTATCATTATTATCAACATTTAGATCCAAATTATTGTTGTCAGGGTGGTTCAGGGATTGAAGGCATTGGTCGTCCGACTGTTCCAGCTTCGTTTATTCCAGGGGTTGTGGATGAAATGATGCAAGTTGATAATGCGCAAAGCTTGGCAGCAATGCGCTTCTTGTCGGATGTGCTTGATCGTCCTGTTGGAGCATCAACTGGAACTAATTTTTGTGGCGTTGTTCAACTGATTCGCCAAATGCAAGCTGCTGGCAAGCAGGGATCAATTGTGACCTTAATTTGCGATTCAGGCCAGCTTTATCAAGACACTTACTATAATGATCAATGGTTAGCCGAGCAGGGCTATCAAATTCAACCTTATTTAGAGGCATTTTATTCGTTTTATCAAACAGGTCAATTCCCGGAATCAATCCACTTAGCCACAACGGCTTAAGCATTAAGGAAAATCAATTTATCAAAAATACAATGAATTAATCAGATTGTTACAATAGTCATTTAGCTTCATTAAGCTATTGTTGTTTACTTAATCAATCAGATGAATGCTCCGGTGTAACAATATGATGCCAAATCACTAGAATTGCTCCAATGGTAATGGCGCTATCAGCAATGTTAAAGGCCGGCCAGTGATACTGAGCAATATGGAAGTCTAAAAAATCGACTACATAGCCATTGACAATGCGATTATACAAGTTGCCTAAAGCTCCCCCTAAAATTAAAGCCAAACCACAAGGCAATCGCCATGCTACTCCACGAGGCAAGCGAGTTAACCAAATGATAATGCCGATACTAACACCAATGGCAATGAATGCAAACAGAACAACTTGCCAAACACTATTTGATGTGTCTAAAAAACTAAATGCAGCGCCATAATTGTGCAGTCGCGTTAAGTTAAAAAATGGAAGTATCGATACAGGTCTGGCTAATGGCAAATAAGCACTGGCCAATGCCTTGGTGATGAGGTCAATTGTAATGATGGCAAGACTCAGCCAAAGCCAGCGTAAGGCATGATTAGACGAAGGCACGTGACTCTCCTTGGTCTGTTGTGATATTTATAATGCAACGCTGACAGATGCTTGGGTGATCCGGATTCTGGCCAACACTGTCACAACGATGCCAACAGCGTTCACACTTATCTGCAGGCATTTTTTCGATGTCAACGAATAAACCGTCTAACTCAGTAGCCATTGCATTAGAAGACTGTTGGTCTAATGGGGCAACAACAGCACTTGATACAATTAATAAAAAGCGCAACTCATCGTCTAATTGTGCTAAACGATGATATAAGGTTGGATCTGCGTATAATGTGACTTTTGCTTCAAGGCCGCTGCCAATGAGTTTTTCATTACGTTTCTGTTCAAGCAATTTATTTGTGGCACTACGGACTTTTTGCATCATTTGCCAATAAGGATGGTTAACCATTTGTAAATCCATAGTGGTGATTGTTTGATACCATTGGCATAGTTGGACTGGATAATCAGGTTTGCCAGGAATTACATCCCAGATTTCATCGGCAGTAAATGGCAAAATAGGGGCAATCCAACGAACAAGCGCATGGATAATATGGTACATGGCTGTTTGCGCTGATTTGCGAGGATGTCCATGGGAGTGGGCTGTATATTGTCGATCTTTAATAATATCTAAATAAAAACTACCCATTTCAACTGAGCAAAAATGGTGGATTTGTTGTGTAACTGTATGCAGCTGATAAGACTGATAAGCTTCAATAATGGTTGTTTGAACCGATTGTGTATGTGCTAATGCCCATTGATCTAAAGCGACTAATTGGTCTGTTTCAAGCAAATCTGTTGTCGGATCAAAACCATTTAAATTGCCTAATAAAAATCGGACTGTATTGCGAATACGTCGATAAGTATCTGCTGTTTGTTTTAAAATGCTTTCAGACACACTCATCTCAGAGCGGTAATCAGCTGAGGCTGTCCATAAACGTAAAATATCTGCACCAAGCTCATTAACCACTGATTGAGGTGCAATCACATTACCCAATGATTTTGACATCTTTAAGCCTTTTTCATCCACGGTAAACCCATGTGTTAAAACTTGGCGGTAAGGGGCCTGTTGGTGATGCGCTAGAGAGATTAGTAAGGAGGTCTGAAACCAGCCGCGGTGTTGGTCTGATCCTTCTAGATATAAATCCGCTGGGGCATGAAGATTGGCTAACTCTTGCAAAACCGTGACACAAGAGGCACCCGAGTCAAACCAAACATCAAGAGTATCATTAACGCGACGATATTGATCGGTAGCATCAATAAATTGTGCATCATCAGCGTCAAACCATGCTTCAATGCCACCTTGTTCAACTAATTGAGCGACTTTTTCTAAAATAGTTGGGGTATCAGGATGTAGTTGTCCTGTCATTCGATCCACAAATAAAGGTAAAGGAGTGCCCCAAGTACGTTGACGTGAGATGCACCAGTCGGGTCGATCATTAACCATGCCAGCAATACGTTCTTGCCCCCAGGTTGGTGTCCAGTTTGTTTGTTGAATTGCTTGATTAGCTAAAGGGCGTAAGCCATTTTGGTCCATACTAATGAACCACTGAGGCGTTGCGCGAAAAATAAGTGGTGTTTTATGGCGCCAACAATGAGGATAACTATGCTCAATATCACAGTGATTCAACAGATAATGATTTTGTTTAAGCTGTTGAATAATAACCGGATTAGCTTTAAGAACAAATAAATTAGCAACGAATGGCGTTTCTGGTTTAAAGCAACCGCGATCATCAACAGGATTATTCACAGGTAAATGATGTTGTTGGCCAATGATAAAGTCATCGACCCCATGGCCCGGGGCTGTATGGACTAATCCGGTTCCAGATTCAGTCGTGACATGATCACCATGAATGATCGGTACGATACGCTCTAAAAATGGATGTTGCGCAGATAATCCATATAGATTGGCACCTTTTGTTTCGGAAATGATGTGAAAATGTTGAATATGGCACCGTTGTGTCCAGTCTTCAACTAAATCTTTAGCAATGATAACATGACGCTGAACACCAGCATGATCTGTTATGAGTAATAATGCATAATCAAGTGATTGATGTATGGCAATCGCCTCATTAGCGGGTAATGTCCATGGTGTGGTCGTCCAAATAATTAAACAAAGATCATTGATTGCGCTGTTTGTTGCAAAGGCTTTTTGCCATTGTTCAATTTCAACGGCGGGGAATCCAACATCAATGGCCGGCGAGGTTTTTGTGTGATATTCCACTTCAGCTTCCGCTAATGCTGAGCCGCAATCAGTGCACCAATGAACAGGTTTTTCTCCTTTTTTTAGATGACCATTATCAATAATTTTAGCCAATGTTCGAATTAGGTTGGCCTCATAGCGATAGTTCATTGTTAAATAAGGTTGATCCCATTGCCCTAAAACCCCTAGTCGAATAAAGTCTTTTTTCTGGCGATTAACTTGTTTTTGCGCATATTTGCGACATGCTTTGCGAAATGCCGTTGGAGAAACTCTATCACCTGCTTTGCCGACTTCTTTTTCAACTTGTAATTCAATTGGTAAACCATGGCAATCCCAGCCTGGCACATAAGGGGCATCATAACCATCGAGTGTTTTGGCTTTAATAATAATATCTTTTAAAATTTTATTCACAGCATGCCCGACGTGAATATCACCATTGGCATAAGGAGGTCCGTCATGTAAAATAAACTTTTCCTGCCCAGCAAAATGGTCACGAATTTGTTGGTACCGATTTTCTTTTTCCCATTTGGCAAGGCGCATTGGCTCCTTGTTTGCTAAGTTCGCTTTCATTGAAAAGCTGGTCTTAGGTAAATTTAGCGTCTCTTTATAATTTGTCATAAGTCGATGGATCCCATTAAGTTTGATTCATTGAGCCATTGATTGGCAGTTAGTTTATCATGATTCAATTGTGCTTTTAATGCATCTAACCCCGTAAATTTGATTTCTGGTCGCAAGAAATGTAAAAAACAGACACAAACAGGTTGCCCATAAAAGTCGCCTGTAGCATTAAATAAATGGACTTCAAGCAGTCGTTTATGCCCATCAACAGTAGGGCGAACCCCAACATTTGCCATACCAAAAAAGGCAGTATCATTTATATAAGCTTTGACAACATAAACACCCGATAATACAAAGGGTCGTGATAATGGAATATTTAACGTGCGAAAGCCAATATGACGTCCTTTTTTATCACCATGGCGAACTTTACCGATTATTTGAAAATCACGGCCTAACAATTGTTGTGCATTTTTAAAATGGCCATTGATTAATTGTTGACGAATATTGCTGCTGCTGACGCGTTTGCCATCAACGGTTTGATCTTGTAATACACAAACCTCGATACCTTGGCTATCAGCCATTGTTTTTAAATGTGCAACATCCCCTTGTCGTTTAGCTCCATAGCGAAAATCTTGGCCAACGATGATATGTTGTGCATTTAAGGCCGAGAGTAAAATCCGTTGAACAAAAGCCTCTGGTGATAATTGGGCAATGGTGTGATTGAATCGAATACAAATAACATAATCAATATCAAATTCGGCTAAGTAACGTAATTTGTCCTGGAGAAAGCTTAAGCGAGGAGGGGCCTGATCTTGTAAAAACCATTCTTTAGGATGTGGCTCAAATAGTACAACCGCACTGGCAATTCCATGACGTTTGGCAATCAGTTGTGTTTTTTGAATCAATGCTTGATGCCCTAAGTGAATGCCATCAAAGGTTCCAATGGTTAAAGCAGTTTGAGTCGGTAAACGACGTGATGAATTTGATAAAACGCCATTTTCATTGACGCGGCAAAAGTGCATAAACAGTATAATCACAAGAGTCATTCATATCGTTATTATGATATAAAGCGTTTATAATTTCAAACAACATCGGTAAAATGCTTGTTTTTTATTTTAATATCTATGGTAAGATTAGGCTAAATATTCATTAGGTTAAAGCATTATCATATGAAAAGTAAGCAGTTTAGGTTTTGGCGTATTCTGATCCTTGGCGTAATTGCATTTGGATTTGCAACTCATTTGGCACATGCAGCTTCAAATGAGTCAATTGTAGCGGTTAATATCAGCCAGGTAGAAAAGGTTAGTATGCCAAAAGTTGTGACTGTATTTGGTTACGTTAGAGCAGATCAAGAAGTTCACTTAAGTTTTAATAGTAGCGGTCGTTTAGAAAAAAAATTGTATGGCAATGGGGATAAAGTGCTTAAAGGCGAAGTTGTCGCAGAATTAAATTCAGCTGAAAGCCAAGCAACCTTAAGATCATTAAAAGCCGAGCAGAATTTAGCCGAACAAACCTATCGTCGTGTTAAACGTTTAGTTGATACAGGAGCTGTTTCTCAAGAAGAAGTTGATCAAAAACAAGCAAGTTTAGAAAAAGCAAAAGCGGCGGTTGAAAAGCAAAAAGTGATTATGCGCAATGAGCAAATTACGGCACCATTCACAGGGGTTCTTGGGTCATTTAACTATGATGTCGGGGCCTATGTCAGCCAAGGTGATGATGTTGTAGCATTAACACAGCAAGCCCCTTTAAAAGTGAATTTTTCTATTCCTGAAGATTTAAAATCCCAAGTTAAGGTTGGTAATCCTGTAACAGTTGATGCTCGAGCTTACCCTAAAAATGAATTTGATGGTAAAGTTTCCTACATTGCGCCAACGGTTGAAAGTGCAACTGGAACACTCTCCATGGAAGCATCTGTGGAGAACCAAGATTTTAAATTATCTCCTGGTATGTTTGTGACTGTGAAACTGCAATTATCGGGTGATCGGTCATTTTTGGTGATTCCTGATACAGCATTACAAATGGAACAAGATGGTCCGTATGTTTATCAAGTGACAAAAGATCATCATGTTAAAAAAACAAAAATTGATATTGGTCAAGTCGTTGGAAGTTATGTTCAAGTCAATGAGGGCTTAAAGCCAGGTGATTCAATTGTAACAACGGGTGGTTTTAAATTGCATAGTGGGCAAAAAGTTAAAGCATCCAATATTCCACCACCACCGGCCGATGCGATTGGTCATTTTGATTGGCAATTTTTAAACAATGATTCTAAATAACGGCTGATACAATGAAACTATCAAATATTTGCATTAATCGTCCCGTTTTTGCAGCAGTCTTAAATGCATTAGTCATTTTAATTGGTTTAGTGTCTTATTCAGCGATTGAAATGCGCTATTTTCCTAAAACAACTGATAATGTTGCGAATGTAAAAGTTTACTATTCAGGCGCGTCACCCGATTTGATGATGCAAAGTGTGACCATTCCATTAGAAAATGTTTTGCTGAATGTCGATAATGTAACACAAATGCGTTCTAAAAGTGGCTATGGTTACTCAAGGATTACATTACAATTCACACCAGATACGGATATGACCCAAGTAATGGGGGATATTCGTAATAGTATTGACTCAATTCGGGGGGATAAGCTGCCGGATGATATTGATGAGCCTTCTGTGAGTAAAGGTTATGGTGTGCAACCGGCATTGAATATTGCGTTTAAAGATCCGGATAAATCGCCTGCTGAAATTCGAGATTTTATCAAAAAAAATATTTATCCAAAATTTCAAACCATTCCAGGGTTAGGATGGATTTCGATTCAAGGGGCGAGTACTTATGCAATGCGCATTTGGCTAGATCCCGTTCGAATGGCAGGACTCGGTGTAACGGCGGGTGATATAAAATCAGCATTAAAGTCCAATAATATTTCTTTTTCTGGTGGTAGCATTCGTGGGCAAAATAGAAGCTACTCAATCATGTCAGCCACGACCTTACAAACGCCTAAACAGTTTGCCAATATGATTGTGAAACAACAAGGCAGCAACTTTGTTCGCTTAAAAAATGTTGCCACAGTTAAGTTAGGGAGTTATAGCTTACAAGATGCACCAATGAAAATTAATGGTGTCAATGGGATTCAGATGCAAATTGCCCCATCTAATACGGCGAATCCGATTGATGTGGCTGATCAAGCGAAGCAAGTACTTGATCAGGTCAAATCACAATTGCCATCAACCATGCACGCGAGTGTAACATATGATCAATCACAGTTTTTATTAAACTCGATTGATGAGAGTTATGAGACTTTAATTGAGGCGATTTTTTTAGTTCTACTTGTAGTGTTTATTTTTTTAGGCAGTATCCGAGCCGCATTAATCCCTATTATCACGATTCCGGTTTGTGTGATCGGTGTTTTTGGGATTATGGCGGCATTTGGCGCTTCGATTAATGTGGTGACATTGCTAGCAATTATTCTAGCCATTGGATTAGTTGTCGATGACGCAATTGTTGTTCTTGAAAATATTCATCGACATATTGAAAATGGGATGAAACCGAAAGATGCGGCTTTAAGAGGCAGTGCTGAGATTGGTTTCGCAATTATTGCCATGACCATCACCTTGGTTGCCGTTTATATTCCATTAGCATTTACGCAAGGGTTCACTGCCGTTATATTTCAAGAGTTTGCTTTTACATTAGCTGGGGCAGTTTTAATATCTGGCTTTGTTGCATTAACCTTATCGCCGATGATGTGTGCTTTTATTTTATCATCGCATCAAAAGTCAACGAAACTATCTCGCTGGGTCGATCGTGTGTTTGTCCACTTAGATGCCGGTTATCAACGTTTTTTAGATCGTATTTTGCGTGTTCGTTATTGGGTGATTGGGGGGCTATTTATTTTACTTGGCATTGGGTATGTGTTTTATCATATTTTGCCACAAGATTTTATCCCTAAAGAAGATACTGGTTATATTGAAAGTGATATTTCAACACCGCCAAGTGCTTCATTAGATTATACTCAATATTATATGGATTTATTAAATCAAGATATTTTGCAAAAAAATGAATCGATCCAGACGAATGCTGCTTTAATTGAAGATGGGTATGGACATAATTACTTGACATTAAAGCCCTGGGGTTCAAAAAGACAGACATCTGCCATGCAAGTTGCGCAAGATTTATATCAAGAAAGTCAACAATTACCTGGAGTTAAAGTCAGTTATAGTGTTCCAGATCCGGTGAGTTATGGAAGTGATTCAGATAACAGTAGCCCGGTAATGTTGTATCTAAACTCCATTGCTGACCCAAAAGAGTTGGCGAATTACGCATCGGAATTTGCACAGCAGTTATCCGAATATCCGGGCGTTGAGAATGTTAGGAATTCTTTAAAATTTGATGATTTAGCTTATAATGTTTCATTTAATCGTCAACTTGCCGGTGCATTTGATGTCAGTTTACAGCAAGTGGCAGATACCTTTAGCATGATGATGAGTGGTGCTAAAGTTACCAATGTTTTATCAGATAATAGTATCTACCGTGTTAAGGTTCAAATGAATTTACAAGACTTAAGTGCTTTTTCTGGCTTGACAAAAATTTATGTGCCCGGTAAAGCACCGGATGGTAGTCAAACCATGATTCCATTATCAAATTTAGTGACACTCACCCCTGAAGTTAAGCAAAGCTCAATCAATCGTGTTGATAAGATGAATACAGCGATTGTTACAGCTTATTTATCCCCCGGGTATAGTTTGAACCAAATCATTGAACAATTGCCTGATATTAAGCAATCAGTGGATCAAAAGGCTGATAATGATGGCGCATTAAGAGTATCCATCGATTATGGGGGGCGCTTGAAATCTTTTGTCGACTCTAGCGGGACCATGGGAATTTTATTTGGCTTAGCCATGATTTTTATTTATTTTATTTTAGCCGCGCAATTTGAAAGTTTTGTTGATCCTTTTATCATTCTTTTGACTGTGCCTTTATCACTCGTAGGGGCTTTATTGACATTATGGTTGACGGGAGGGACATTAAACTTATTTACCAATATTGGCTTGATCACGTTAGTTGGACTCATTAGTAAGCATGGAATTTTGATTACACAGTTTGCCAATCAACAATTCACAGAAGGCGTGAGTTTGTTTGATGCTGTCAAACAGGGAGCAGTAACGCGGTTGCGCCCAATTTTAATGACAACTTCCGCCATGGTGTTAGGCTCTTTACCTTTAGCATTGAAAATTGGACCAGGCAATGTGGCAAATAATATGGTCGGGTGGACAATTGTGGGTGGATTGATCTTTGGAACCGTGTTTTCATTATTAATTGTTCCAGTGGCTTATGTGTTATTATCGCCTCTTGATCATAAAAAGCAAAAGATTCTGGCTGCAAATAAAGCGCTGCAAGCGCCTAAAGAGGACTAGCAACGTAAGGTATTTTTGTTTAGAATGATCAACAACAAATATTAAGGCCCCATGTCAAAAGAGATATTAATTGTGAAAAAAACGCCAGTAATTGCTTTAATCGGGCAACCTAATGTCGGTAAATCTTCTTTATTTAATGTAATGACCAAAACACGTCGTGCTTTGGTCTACGATGCTCCAGGTGTAACGCGAGATCGGCAATATAGTCGAGCTAGCTATCAGGATCAACCTTATTTGGTTATTGATACTGGCGGATTGACAGATCAGAAAGCCGGTGTTGAAAGTGCTATGGCTGATCAGACTGCCATTGCGATTGATGAGGCAGACTTGTTATTTTTTATGGTTGATGCCCGACAGGGGGTGACTGTCACTGATCAAGCAATTGCCCAACAGCTACGCCAGACGAGTAAACCTGTGTATATTGTTGTCAATAAAACGGATGGTTTAGATCCAGACGTGGCAGTCAGTGAATTTTACCAACTTGGTTTTGCCCATGTTTATGGTATTGCCGCTGCCCATCGCCGAGGGATTCATCATTTGCTGAGTGAAACATTATTGTCTTACCGAGAGGCTTTGTCAGATCAAAATACAGACCAATCGGATCCATCACAAGCTTTATTAAATCCGAACCAAGGGATTCGATTTTCAATTGTTGGACGACCGAATGTTGGTAAATCAACATTAGTGAATCGCATTATGGGTGAAGATCGTGTGGTTGTTTATGATATGCCAGGGACAACCTTAGATAGTATTGAGATGCGCTTTTGTCGTGATCAACAAGATTATACCATTGTTGATACAGCAGGGATTCGTCGTCGTAAACGTGTCAAAGAAGCTTTAGAAAAATTCTCGGTTGTCAAAACCTTAGAGACCATTGAATCAAGCCATGTTGTGGTCATTGTGGTTGATGCGCAAATGGGGCTAACAGATCAAGATTTGCATTTAATTGGTTTTGCATTAGAAGCCGGTCGTTCAATGGTGGTGGCAATTAATAAATGGGATGGATTATCGATTGATCAACGCCAACAGATTAAGTCAGATATCAAACGTCGTTTGACATTTATTGATGGGTTTGTCGATATTCACTTTATCTCAGCATTACATGGAACAAATGTTGGTCATGTATTTAGATCAATTCAAGCGGCTTATCAAAGTGCGATGAAAAAAATGTCGACGAATCAGTTGACAGCGGTACTTAAGCTAGCTACACAAGGCCATCCTCCACCACGCTCAGGACAGCAACGTATTAAATTAAAATATGCTCATGCCGGTGGTCATAACCCGCCATTGATTGTGATTCATGGCAATCAAGTTGATAAACTCCCAGCTGCTTATAAACGTTATTTAGAAAATTATTTTCGACAGGCATTTGAATTAGTTGGTACACCCATTCGAGTGGTATTCAAACAGCCAGAAA
>CAZAJS010000025.1:0-2089 GCA_964485635.1 uncultured Francisellaceae bacterium | reverse complement strand
GGGGCGTAATGCTAGATTGACTATGAAATTATATGTGGCAAAAAAAGTAATTGACCATTCTGTGACAGTGCGAGCTTCTGGGGCGAAAAATGCGCTTTTGCATTTAATGTTTGCCACTTTGTTGCCAAACGATGCAACTGAATTGACAAATGTTCCTACTGCACTTGATGATTTTCACGGTGCGAACAATATTTTGACTTACTTAGGGGCTACAACGCAGGTAGATGAGGCAGATGAAAAGGTCGTGATTCAAAAGCCTACAATGGATCGACACGGATTAGATATACCATTAAGTCTAACGCGTCAGACACGTTGTTCATTAATGCTTTTAGGTAGTTTAGTTAAACAGGTTGGGACATTAACCATTGGTTATCCAGGCGGGTGTGCTTTTAGTGACCGACGTCCATTTGATATCCATTTAGATGGTCTTGATGCGTTAGGGGCGGAGGTTTGTGTTCAACAGGATACAATTCGTGTAACACACCAACAAGATCAGGATGCAACCTATCGGTTACGCTGCCCTTCAGTGGGGGCAACAATTAATTTACTTTTATATAGTACCATTGGTCAGGCAACGGTTACATTGACGAATATTGCAATTGAACCAGAAGTTATGAGTGTCATTGAATACTTACAGCAGTGTGGTGCACAAATTCAGGTCAGCACGGCAAACCGATGGGTTCAAGTCGTTGGCGTGAACCAACTCAAAGGCATCTCGTTCCCCATTATGTATGATCGCATTCAAACCATGACTTTTGCTGCTTTTGCTTATTTGCATCGTTGTTTGGTGACCATTGAAGGTATTGATGACTTAACACCCATTCAAGGTCCATTAAATGTTTTGAGCCAAGCCGGGGGTCGTTGGCGATATGATCCGATCAAACAGTCGCTTTTTTGTGATGGTCAACAAACATCACTCCAAGGTATTAAGATTCAGGCCGCCCCTTATCCAGCTTTTCCAACGGATTTACAGCCGATTTATGCCGTAATGTTAAGTCAAGCGAATACCCCAAGTTATATTCAAGATACCGTTTATCCAGAGCGGGTAAAGTATATTGATGAATTGAAAAAAATGGGGTTTCCGGCACAGGTCAATGAGCAAACGATTTATATTCGTCCTTTAAAGACAACTCAGTTAGCTGCTGCACATATGCAAAGTCATGATTTACGTGCAGGGATGGCTTGTTTGATGGCTGGCTCATTAGTGGAAGCAACCAGTCAAGTAACTCATGCTCGACAAATTTTCAGAGGTTATAACCATTTATTGACAACAATGCAACATTTTATGTTGTTAGATAAAGATGATTAGAGAGGTTGAATGGTTTCTTTAAAGCCTTATAATACTTATCAAATTGATGCAACGGCAAAGACGGTTTATTTCCCTGATAATATTCAACAAGTGCAAAGGATTGTCAAAAAGCATCCAGATATTATTGTATTAGGAAATGGGAGTAATGTGATTTTAAAACAAACACATTATGATCAGCGTGCTTTTATGATTTTTAGTGATAACTTTGCTGATGTAAAAATTCAAGGGAATCAAATAATAGCGCAAGCAGGTGTTCGGCTTGAAACATTGGCTCGATTAGCTTATCGCCATGGGCTTTCTGGATTAGAAACATTTTATGATATTCCCGCGAGCATTGGCGGAGCAATGATTATGAATACTGGGGCTTATGGTGATCAAATTTATAATGTCGTTGATATGGTGACATTTTATGATTGCCAACGTCAATGTATTGAAACACGTGCTAACCAACAGATTCATTATGGTTATCGGTATAGTATGTTTCAACAAGCTGATTATATTGTTCTAGAGGTTCAATTACAGCTTGTCCCGGCGAATCAAGCGTGTATCTATGACAAAATGGCAGAGATTATGGCTCAGCGTAAAGCACGTTTGCCTTATGATCCTAGCGCAGGGAGTGTTTTTAAACGTCCAGATTATCATATTAGTGTTGGTGAAATGGTTCAATCATTGGGCTTGAAAGGATATCGTATTGGCGGGGCACAAATTTCACCGAAACATGGTGGTGTGATTATTAATGCTGGTGGTGCAACGGGCCAAGATATTCTTGATTTAATTGAC
>CAZAJS010000024.1:0-16725 GCA_964485635.1 uncultured Francisellaceae bacterium | reverse complement strand
AATCAGGGTTAAGTGTTAAGCAACTTGCCCCTAAAGAAATTGTAGAACGTCAGGATCATGCTAGTATGGATATTGATTTATCGCTACAAGGAACATATGAGCAATTGAGTCATTTTTTAGATAGTATTTCGAACATCAAACGTGTCATTGTGGTGATGAATTATCGTGTTCGGCCAACGGGTAATGTCGAAAGTTATCATCCTGTATTAGATATTAATATGCGGCTACAAACGTATACACTGTTACAACAAAATGGTGATTCAGAGTGATGAGAAAAACAATCATTTATGGTGGGTTATGTTTATTAACAAGTTTGGCAACTGCTTGTAGTGGTAATGTTGCGTCTGTCTCAAGTCTAAAGAAAAAGATTGAGCAGAAACAAGAATCACTAGCGCCAGCAAAAGTTGAGCCTGTGGATGAAGTTGATCAATTTCATTTACCGTCAGTCGATGCGTCTGAGCTTAAAGATATCTTTATGACATTTGAACAACGTGAAAAATTAGCTTCAATACAGAGTGATGACAAAGGGCAGACAGTGATTGCGCCAGATCTAGACCGCTATAAAAGCCCATTAGAAGAAATTCCTTTATCACAGATTGACTTTGTCGGCGTGGTCGTGCAGGATCAGCGACAGTGGGCTGTGATTGAAGTTCCAGAAATAGGGGGAACGTTTATCGTGAAAAAAGGCGATTATTTAGGACAGCACCATGGTAAAATCGATGCGATTAGTGATCAAGGCATTACTGTGAAAGAACGAATTAAAACCCCAATGGGTCATTGGACTGAACGTCAAGTGACGATTGATTAATACAATTTTAATGGAGAAAAGAAGTATGTCGATAAAAAAAATCGCATTCGCCCTATCCGTTTTATTCATTACGACTAGCTTTAGTATCGCTCAAGCTAAGGATGATGCTCCTTTCGTCGATGCTGATAAAGCGATTCAGCAGTCTATTGATAGCGATAATCAAGATAGTGAAAAATCATTAAACAATGCACAGACTGAACCATCACAAGCGCCTGAAGATGCAGTTATTATGGATGATTTGGCATTTAAACGGGGGTTGAATAATGGTGGGATTTTTACAGTTCAGTGGTCAAAAGAGCCTAAAGATATTAAATTTGATAAAGAAGGGCATGAATTAATTGTGACCGTTAAAGATGCTTATATCGATGAGGTGTGGCGTTATGCTATTGATACAGCTGTGTTTAATACCATTGTGAATACCATTGATGTCAGCCAAAAAGGCCAAGATGTAGTCTTGAAATTTAAAATGAATCAAAATTTTACTTTCCATGATAATTTAACTTCGAAAAAATTTCAGCTAACACTTGATAAACAAGATACAAGAGTTAGTGATTTTAATACCAAAAAACCAATTAGCTTATCCTTTCAAAATACCCCTGTTCGTACGATTCTACAGTCACTAGCCCAGTTTGCAGGAATGAACCTTGTTGTCAGTGAAGATGTAGGTGGGCATATGTCTTTAAACATCAAAAATGTTCCTTGGGAAGAGGCATTAGAAATGGTCATGACTTCACAAGGTTTAGGTGAACGTAAAATTGGTAGTATTTTATATATTGCACCGCGTGGGCAAATAACACAACAAGAACAAGCGGCATCGGAAGCAAGTCAAGCATCAGAGGCCACTGAACCAATAGAAACTGCCTATGTTAAATTAAATTATGCGACTGCGGCGAATGTTGCTGATGTGATTCGTTCAGAAGGGTCAGAAGTGTTGACTGATCGAGGGTCAATCTCGACAGATGGACGTACAAATACGTTAGTAATTTCTGATGTGGGCAGTCATATTGGTCAAATTAAAGAAATGATTACAGAATTAGATCACCCTGTGCAACAAGTTCTCATTGAAGGACGGATTGTTGAAGTGAATAAGTCCTCCGGATTTGATCTTGGGATTAACTATAATGCACAAGATGGTGATGATAGTATTAAAGTCCTGCCTTCTTTTATTGGTTCAGGCACGGGGGATAGTGGTGACACTAATCCACCTGGATCAAGTACACTAGGTGTTAGTTTTGCTGGATTGTTTGATGGAATTGACTTGGATATGGAAATTTCAGCATTACAATCAGAAGGTGCTGGTGAACTGATTTCATCGCCTCATGTATTAGTGCAAGATAATGAAGAAGCTTTTATCAAACAGGGTAAAGAGGTCCCATTTCGGGAGTCTACTGCTGGAGGTGCTGCAGCAGTAGCATTTAAGCAAGCAGTTTTAGAGTTACAGGTCACACCGCAAATCGCGCCGAATGGTTATGTCATTATGGATGTGACCGTTCGTAAAGATAGTGTTTCCCCAGATAGCGTTGGTGAAGAGCCAATTCTTGATACAAAAGAAGCGAAAACAAAACTAATGGTTAAAAGTGGTGAAACGATTGTCTTAGGTGGCATTTTAGAAAGTCAACAAACTGAGCAAAATACAAAAGTCCCATTTTTAGGTGATATGCCATTGCTTGGCTGGTTGTTTAGTAGTCGAAGCACGTCAGTTGAGGATCGGGAATTATTGATCTTTTTAACGCCAAAAATTGTTGAATCAGATGAAACCTGATAAATCCTTATCATAGTGGTTGTGAAATTGCATTGATTACGGTAATTTATTAAGCGGTATTTGATAATTATAAAGCGACAGCTAACGTGTCTGTCATTGTTCAATTAAATAAGAAATGTAGAGAATCATGATAAGAACACAAAATGTATTTTTAATTGGCCCTGTAGGTGTTGGAAAAAGCACAATAGGACGCCAACTTGCTCAGTCATTAAAGCTGGATTTCGTAGATTCTGATCGTGAAATTGAGCAACGTTGTGGTGTTGATATTGGCTGGATTTTTGATCTAGAAGGTGAGGAAGGATTTCGTCAACGTGAAAAATCGATATTACAAGAATTAGCAAACCGTCAAAATACTGTTTTAGCAACAGGCGGTGGTGCAATTGAATTACCTGAAAATCGAACACTGTTGTCATCAAGAGGGAAAGTTGTTTATTTGCGAGCATCTGTTGACCAACAGCTTGAGCGGACAGCAAAAGATAAAAAACGCCCCATGCTACAAGTTGATGATCGACGAGGGCAGCTTGAAAAATTAATGGAAACAAGAGAGCCACTTTATCGAGAAATCGCTGATTTGACTATTGAAACAAGTCAAACGACTGTGCGGAATGTTGTTCAAAAAATCACAAAATTGATTATGGAAGATGAAGGCGTTTGATTGGTGTTTGAAAACAATGGGATGACAGTAACAATTCCAAGCGCTAAAAACTGTTACGAAATTACCTTTTATTCAAATATTTTTAATTGTTCAATCAATCATTTATTTGCTGAGTATGATGCAATTCTCATTGTATCAGATAAGCATCTTGATCAGCTTGATTATCCAGATCAAATCCGTCAAAAAATTCAAAGTCGAACAGATCAGATAATTCAACAGGTCATCTTGCCGGCAGGTGAATCAGCCAAAACATTGGCCAGTGTCCAGCAAATTTATCAAGCCCTAATTGAGAACCATTATGGTCGTAATAGTTTAATACTTGCATTTGGTGGTGGTTGTATTAGTGATGTGTCAGGGTATGTGGCAGCAACTTTTTTCCGTGGGGTAGATTGGATATCGGTCCCGACCACATTGTTGAGCCAAGTTGATGCAGCCATTGGCGGTAAAACAGCAATTAATTACCAAGGGTATAAAAATGTTATTGGAGCTTTTTGGCAACCTAAACACGTATTATTGACCCCTTACTGGTTATCATCATTAGATCAGTGTCATATTGCTAATGGCATGGCAGAAGTAATCAAATATGCTTGTATCTTTGATAAAACGTTTTTTCATTGGCTAAAGCAATCAAAAGATCAATTAACACTAGCAGATAACTACACTGGGCCATGGCTGGAATTAATTTACCGTTGTGTCAAGTGGAAGGTAAACGTGGTGCAATTAGATGCTACTGAGCAACACGGGCAACGAATCTTGTTGAATTTTGGTCATACATTTGGACATGCATTAGAATCATTGTACTTAAAACAAGGCTTGTTACATGGTCAAGCTGTTGCTATTGGTATGGGGATAGCGGCTTATATCTCTTATCGCTTGGGGATGCTAGAGTGGGAATCTTGCCAAGCGCTATTTGATTTATTAAGACAGTATCATTTATCGATTCAGTTACCCGTGGATGTAACAGCTCAACAGCTTGTTGAAAAAATGCGGTTAGATAAAAAGAATTTTAATCGAAGAGCGATTGTTTTAATTTTACTAAAAGATATTGGTCATGGAGTGGTTGTTCAAGATATTGATGTTAATACCTTAACCCAATGGATTGATGCTTATCAAAAGATGATTTAGCTGTGCAACCAGAAAGTTGCTGGACCATCATTGGTTAGTGACACTTGCATATCGGCATTGAAAATACCTGACTTAATAGCTGTTGTTCCATAGAGTTGACGCATGAGTTGGACAAAATCATAAAATCCTTTTTGTGCAATAGGATTAGGGCAAACGTTGCTAAAACTTGGACGTCTTCCTTTATCCGTATCGGCTGCAAGAGTAAACTGAGGAACAAGCAAACATTGGCCTTGGATGTCTGCTAAACTTTGGTTCATTTTACCATTAGCATCTTCAAATAAACGATAATTCCAAAGCTTGTTTGCCATTTTTTTGAAAGCTATATGTGTATCTTGTTGCTCAATGCAGGTTAATGCTAAAATTCCTTGTTGAATATGAGTAATCATTTTTTGATGAACGAAAATAGACGCTTGTGTGACTCGTTGAATTAAAAGTTGCATGATCCATATAAAATCAGTATCTGATAATACCTATTGTGCTGATTTAAAAAATAGCGTCAAGTGTTACTTTTGCTAATAGACCGCTGAACTATTGGTTTCTGGAAAAACATGATTGTTTATCAAGGATTTGATTTGTTTTTTGATATGAAAATCGCTAGGATAATAAAAGAAATGACAAAGCAACACAAATAGAGGATTAATTGTGGGTAAGAGTATTGTTGTATTAGGAAGTCAGTGGGGCGATGAAGGAAAAGGTAAAATTGTCGATATGTTAACGGCACAAGCTGATGCTGTCGTCCGCTTCCAGGGCGGGCATAATGCTGGCCATACATTAAATATCGAAGGCAAAGAGACCAAGTTACGTCTCATTCCTTCAGGTATCTTGCATGAAGGGGTGATCAGTTATATTGGCAATGGTGTTGTTGTCTCATTAGATGCTTTATCTGAAGAAATGAATGAAGTCGCATCCACAGGTGTTCCTGTCAACCAACGGCTTCGCATCAGTGAGGCCTGCCCCGTTGTTTTACCGGTTCATATCCAGCTTGATGAGGCAAAAGAAATGGCTTTAGGCCAAAATAAGATTGGAACGACGAAGCGTGGCATTGGGCCGGCTTATGAAGATAAGGTTGCACGTCGGGCAATTCGGTTAAGTGATTTGCGTTATCCAGAACGATTGTATGAAAAATTAAAGTCGCTTTATACTTATCATGAAACTGTATTAACATATGTTTATGGCCAGTCATTGCAAGCAAGTTTTGATTCTGTTTATCAGACGTTAATGCAGCATGGTAAAAATGTTATTCCTTTGTTAACGGATGTGTCAGCTGAGCTAAACGGTCTTCGTCAAGCTGGCAAAAAGATTGTATTTGAAGGCGCACAAGGGACTTTACTAGACATTGATCATGGAACTTACCCATTTGTTACATCATCAAACACAACATCTGGTAATATTTCAGCGGGAGCTGGTTTTGGTCCTTGTTATTTAGATGATGTGATCGGTGTGACAAAAGCTTATACAACAAGGGTTGGCAGCGGTGCTTATCCAACCGAGTTAGATGGTGAAATTGGCCAGTATTTGGCGAAAAAAGGTAAAGAAGTTGGAACAAACTCTGGTCGTAACCGACGTACGGGATGGCTAGATCTAGTTGCTTTACGTCGTTCTATTGAAATTAATAGTATTACGAGTATTTGTTTAACTAAGCTAGATGTGCTAGATGGGCTTGAAACATTAAAAATTTGTGTGGCTTATGAACTAGATGGAAAAACCGTGACACATCCACCTTATGACAACGCTGATTATCAGCGTTGCCAGCCTGTCTATGAAACATTCCAAGGTTGGTCAGAGTCAACCGAAGGCTTAAAAAATTGGGATGCATTACCGGTGAATGCTCAACGGTATATTGAATATATTCAAAAAGCCTTAGGGGTTAGTATTGATATCATTTCCACAGGCCCTGAACGCTCAGAAAATATTATCACTCAATCTATTTTTAATTAGGTGAAAAGCTGATGCAAGTTGATTTCTATATCCTTACAACAGAAAGTCAAAAAGCACTTCATCAGTTTTTGTTTAAATTTGTTAAAAAACTTTATAAAGCTAATTACAGCAATATATTGTTATATGACGATGATCCTCAGCGTTGTCAGCAGATTGATCGGCTTTTATGGGCAGATCATGCAACAGAATTTATTCCGCATGTGTTGCTAGATGAAGTCTCAGGCAAACAGTATCGATCATTGCCTTGTTATTTAACGTCAGATCAGGCTCAACTATTTGACTTTAATGATATTTTGATTCTGCTAGCTGGTAATAAATATGTACCGACACAGTACCAACGTGTGATTGAGATTACAGACCAAAACTCAAACCACTTAAATCAAGCGCGTTATAAATATCATCAATATCAAAAAAAGGATAGGAAAATTCGCGTTCATAAAATGAGTTGAATCTAACAAACCGATTATTTGGGCTTGTCAGGTTATGTTGGAATGTATATAATGATTGGCACAATGCAAATGGTGCAGATAACATGATTGTCTATCGTCAACTAGCTACAATCAAGTTTGTCACGTTTCAAGTGATACTTGTGGTTGTTGGTTCTATTTTATATGCAGCTTTAGGAAAGCTGAATAGTGCTGCTAGTTTTGGACTAGGGGCCGTTTTGATGGCGATAGCAAATTTCGTGTTTCTAAGCCGTTTTTTTATAAAAGGTAAACGTTTTTCAGCAGCCCAAGAGCTAATATTGTTTTATTTAGCTGAGCTGTTAAAACTAGTGGTAGTTGGACTAGGAAGTGTTTTAATTGCATTTTGGTTAAATCCACTGTTTTTACCTTATGTGATTGGATTGTTAGTATTGCAGTGTGCAATGTGGTTGTTGCCGTTTTTTATTCGGGCAGCGACATTAAATCAATAAAGCAATTTAAATAAATAATGAGAACAGACAGTATGGCACAAGAGCAACTGACGACAACAGGATATGTAAAACATCACTTGCAACATTGGCAAGTGCATTTAGGCGACTCTAAGTTTTGGGTTTTAAATTTAGATACACTTGTGATGAGTATTGCCTTAGGTATATTATTTTTAGGTATTATGTTTTTTGCCGCACGTCGGGCCTCTTCTGGTGTTCCAGGTAAGTTTCAAAATTTTATTGAAATCATTTGGGAGTGGTTAGATGGGTTAATTGGTCAATCTTATGATTTTTCCCGACAAAACTTTATTACTCCTTTAGGGGTGACCATTTTTATTTGGGTATTTTTAATGAACTTTATGGATTTAATTCCTGTTGATTTACCAACCTGGTTAATCATGCATTTAGGCGGATCATTGGATGACCATTTTAGGATTGTTGCAACAGCGGATCCTAATTTAACATTTGGACTGTCTATAAGTGTGTTTTTCTTGGTTATTTTTTATAATATGAAATCTAAGGGACTTGGGTTATTAAAAGAAATTTTAAGTCAACCATTTGGTATTTGGTTGTTCCCATTAAACATTTTTTTTCGTATTATTGATGAAGTTGTAAAGCCTTTATCATTGTCGTTACGTTTATTCGGCAATATGTTTGCCGGAGAGTTAATTTTTGTGTTAATCGCTTTGTTACCGTGGTGGATTCAATGGCCATTTGGCGGCATATGGGCGATTTTCCATATTTTAGTTATTACGATTCAAGCATTTGTATTTATGATGTTAACGGTAGTTTATTTAAACATGGCACAACATAAACATTAATGGTTGAATAGTAAAGTTCAAAAGAGTGATTAATCATAAAAAAGGAGAAAAAAATGGGTCACGAAGAAACGATGTTACAAGTTGCTGGCAACTTAAATGGCATGACATTAATAGCGGTTGCTTTACTCATTGCTTTACCAGCTTTAGGTACAGCAATTGGTTTCGGTGTGCTAGGAGGCAAATACTTAGAAGGGGTAGCACGTCAGCCTGAATTAGGCGGTATGTTGTTAGGTCGTATGTTTATTGTTGCCGCGTTTGTTGACGCGTTTGCGGCAATTTCAATTGCGATTGGTTTCTTAGTTCTTTATGCAAGCCCACTGGCTATTGATGGTTTAACAGGTGCTGCTGCACAAGCCGTCGCATCATAAGCTAATGCTAATTTGTTAGACAGTGCGTCGATGACCGAATTTAAAAAAGTAAGGTCAATATCCGCAAGGAGAAACTATGGACATTAATATTACTTTAATTGGCCAAATGATTACCTTTGCCATCTTTGTCTGGTTTACTATGGCATTTGTATGGCCCCCATTGCGTACAGCAATGCGTCAACGTCAAGATAAAATTTCAGAGGGGTTAGCATCTGCTGACCGCGCTGAAAAAGAACTTGAGGTCGCTAAGCGTAAAGCCAATACCGTTGTTCAGGAAGCTAAGGCTGAGGCAACAAAACTAATTGAGCAAGCCAATAAACGTGCTTTACGTATCGATGAAGAAGCAAAAGAAACCGCTCGGGCTGATGCAGAGCGTATTCGCCAAGAGGCTGAAAAGGAAATTGAACAAAAGAAACAAGCGGTCAAAGACCAATTGCGAAAAGAGGTTTCAATACTTGCCATTTTTGGTGCAGAAAAGCTTTTAAAACATAATGTTGACGCATCAGCCAATCAACAAGTACTTGATGATGTTATGGAAAAGTTATAGGTTGATTTAAATAAAAGGTGGATAAAGATGAGTCAAATGGCGAAAATTGCAAGACCTTATGCAAAAGGGATTTATGCCTACGCAAAAGACCACCAACAGATCCAGCAATGGCATACGACTTTAGTGTGCTTATCAGAATGTGTTCAGCAAAAAAGTGTTTCTGACCTCATTTCTATGCCGGGAGTTAAGTCGTCTGAAGTTATTGAATGGCTAATGGGTACTGTTGCTGATTGCCAAGGAACAACAGGCCAAACGTTGTCTAATTTTTTAAGTCTTTTAGTAGAGCATAATCGCTTATTATTATTGCCAATGATCTGTGATCAATACTTGATGTATCAAGCACAGGATAATCAAGTCAAACCAGCTCGTTTGGTTTTTGCTCATCCAGCTTCAGATCAACAAGTTGATCAACTATGTGACAGACTTCAGAAACGATATCATTGCCAAATCGATCCTCAGGTCAGTCATGATCCATCACTACTAGGTGGTGTATTGATTGAAATGGGAGATATTGTGATTGATGGGTCACTAAAGGGACGATTAGCGCAGTTACAGGAACAATTATTAGCATAATTAAAGTTTAGGGATAGAGTGATGCAATTAAGTGCTTCAGAAATAAGTAACGTTATAAAAAAACGAATTGAACAATTACAAACTCCACTAGAAGAAAAAAGTCAGGGAATTATTACTCACATTTCAGATGGTATTATCCGTATTCATGGATTGGAAAATGTTGAATCTGGTGAGATGATTAAGCTATCAGAGGAAACTTATGGATTGGCTTTAAATCTAGAGCAAGATAGTGTTGGAGCTGTTGTTTTAGGTGAATATGAACATTTGTCAGAAGGGCAAAAGGTTTATTGCACAGGTGAAATTTTACAAGTGCCAGTTGGTGAAGATTTACTTGGCCGAGTCGTTAATGGGTTAGGTGAACCGATTGATGGTCATGGTGATATTGAGCCTGCAACGCATAGTGCGGTTGAGCAAGTTGCGCCTGGCGTTATTGCGCGTCAAGGGGTTGACCAACCAATGCAAACAGGAATTAAAGCGATTGATTCGATGGTGCCTATTGGTCGTGGTCAACGTGAATTAGTCATTGGTGATCGGCAAACGGGTAAAACCGCTGTAGCGCTAGATACAATTATTAATCAAAAAGGCACAGGCGTTAAGTGTATCTATGTGGCTGTTGGACAAAAAGCTTCCTCAGTTGCAGAAATCGTTGGAAAACTTCATGAGCATGGGGCAATGGCTTATACAACGGTTGTTGCGGCAAATGCGGCTGACCCTGCTGCCTTACAATATTTAGCCCCTTATGCTGGATGTGCAATGGGCGAGTATTACCGTGATCGTGGACAAGATGCCTTGATTGTTTATGATGATTTAACAAAACAAGCTTGGGCATATCGCCAAATTTCTTTATTATTAAGACGTCCGCCAGGACGTGAGGCTTATCCAGGTGATGTGTTTTATTTGCATTCGCGTCTATTAGAGCGTGCAGCACGTGTGAATGCAGATTACGTTGAGAAGTTCACGAATGGTGAAGTTAAAGGCAAGACTGGTTCATTGACGGCTTTGCCAATTATTGAGACGCAAGCCGGAGATATTTCCGCATTTGTTCCAACCAATGTGATCTCAATTACTGATGGGCAAATTTTTCTAGAAACTGACTTGTTTAATTCAGGGATTCGGCCTGCGATTAATCCAGGTAATTCTGTTTCAAGGGTCGGAGGCTCAGCACAATTAAAAGTGATCAAAAAGCTTGGTGGCGGGATTCGTTTAGCATTAGCACAATATCGTGAATTAGAAGCTTTTGCTCAGTTTGCCTCAGATTTAGATGCTTCAACACGCAAACAGCTTGAAAGAGGCCAGCGTGTAACAGAGCTGATGAAACAAAAACAATATGCACCGTTAACGACGGCAATGATGGCTTTATCACTGTTTGCTGCAGATCAAGGTTACTTAGATGATTTACCAATTGAGCAGATTGGGACATTTGAAAAGGCATTACATGATTATGCAAAATCTGAATATAGCGATTTTCTAGAATCTGTAAACGCTTCTGGAAAGTATGATGATCAGATACAAGCTCAGTTTGCTGAAATTGTAGAAAATTGCAAAAAAACACAGTCCTGGTAATTTTAAGGAGAAACTATGCCGAATAGTCGTGAAATCCGTGCTAAAATTAGCAATGTTAAAGGCACGCAAAAAATCACACGAGCTATGGAAATGGTCGCGGCAAGCAAAATGCGTAAAGCACGTCAAAAAATGGAAAATGCACGACCATACGCTGAATATATCCGCCGAATTTTGTTGCATGCAACAAAAGCTCATATGGAATATACTCACCCTTATACGCAGACACGCTCTATCAAAAAAGTTGGAATGATTGTTGTTTCAACAGACCGAGGACTTTGTGGTGGATTAAATATTAATTTGTTTAAACAGGTTTTAAAAGCTATTGAACAATATCAGCGAGATAATGTTCAAGTCGAACTGTGTGTTATTGGACAAAAAGCACAAACTTTTTTTAATCGAATTGATTCAATTAACATTATTTCTGCTGCCGATTTTTCAGGCGATGAAGCCACAACAAAATCACAAATTCTTGGTGGACTTAAGGTGATGACGGACCAATTTGATCAAAAAGCAATTGATGCATTATTTTTATTCGGAAATACGTTTATCAATACCATCAAACAAAAGCCTTTTCAGCAACAGCTTTTACCCGTTACACAAGCATCTTTAGCTGTTGAAGAAACATCACCCAATAAGCCATATTATTGGGACTATATTTATGAACCAGAAGCAAAAGTGGTTTTGAATAAATTATTTGCGCGTTATTTAGAATCACAAGTTTATCATAGTGTTGTTGAAAATCTTGCGTGTGAACAAGCTGCACGGATGCTAGCGATGAAAAATGCAACTGATAATGCAGGTGAGATGATTGATTCATTGAATTTACAATATAATAAGGCGCGGCAAGCAATGATTACACAAGAGCTGTCAGAAATTGTATCAGGCGCATCAGCGGTTTAAAGGAATTTGGGAGATAAATCATGAGCATGGGGAAAATTAGTCAAATTATTGGAGCAGTGGTAGATGTCACTTTTCCATATGAAAGCGCACCAAAAGTCTATGATGCGTTAGAAGTTGTTGATAATGGTTTAGTTTTAGAGGTGCAACAACAAATCGGTGATGGAACCGTTCGCACGATTGCAATGGGTGTGACAGATGGGCTTAAACGTGGCTTAGATGTGAAAAGTACAAACGCTCCGATTACTGTCCCAGTAGGGCATGCAACATTAGGTCGTATTATGGATGTACTTGGTAAGCCTATTGATGAGTGTGGTCCTATTGAAGCAGAGACAACAGCACCAATACATAAAATGCCACCTCAATTTAAAGATCAAGCGATGAGTGCTGAGATTTTAGAAACTGGTATTAAGGTCATTGATTTAATGTGTCCTTTTGCCAAAGGTGGAAAAGTTGGCCTTTTTGGAGGAGCTGGTGTTGGTAAAACTGTCACCATGATGGAGTTTATTAATAATATTGCCAAAGAGCACAGTGGTTATTCTGTGTTTGCCGGGGTGGGTGAGCGAACGCGTGAAGGTAATGATTTTTATCATGAAATGCAAGATTCAAATGTGCTTGATAAAGTATCGTTGGTCTATGGACAAATGAATGAGCCACCAGGAAATCGTCTGCGTGTTGCATTAACTGGGTTAACAATGGCGGAAGCATTTCGTGATGAAAGTCGTGATGTTTTGATGTTTGTTGATAATATTTATCGTTATACGCTAGCAGGAACTGAGGTTTCAGCTTTGCTTGGAAGAATGCCTTCTGCTGTTGGTTACCAACCAACACTTGCCTCGGAAATGGGCGCATTGCAAGAACGTATTACTTCTACAAAAACAGGATCTATTACGTCCGTTCAGGCTGTTTATGTTCCAGCGGATGATTTAACCGATCCAGCACCGGCAACAACATTTTCGCATTTAGATGCTACAGTTGTTTTGTCACGTCCAATTGCAGAGTTAGGTATTTATCCTGCAGTTGATCCGCTTGATTCAACGTCACGTCAATTAGACCCTCTTGTTGTTGGGCAAAAACATTATGATGTTGCTCGACGGGTACAGCAAACCCTGCAACGTTATAAAGAACTAAAAGATATTATTGCAATCTTGGGGATGGATGAGCTATCTGAAGAGGACCGGTTAACGGTAAATCGAGCTCGTAAAATTCAGCGCTTTTTGTCACAACCATTTCATGTCGCTGAAGTCTTTACAGGCAATCCTGGGATTTATGTTCCCGTTAAAGATACCATTAATGGATTTAAAGGGATTGTTGATGGGGAATATGATCATTTACCTGAGCAAGCGTTTTACATGGTTGGTACTATTGAGGAAGCCATTGAAAAAGCTAAATCATTATAATTGAATAAAGGAAAATGGTAATGTCTGAAAAACAGCTAAGTGTTAGCATTGTCAGTTGGGAAGGAAATCTTTATCAATCTGAAGCATTGAGTGTGAATATGTCGGTTGATAATGGAGAGCTTGGTGTCAGACCAGGACATGCACAACTGCTTGCAACATTCCAGCCAGGCCCGGTTCGTATTGAAACAACAAATGACTCGACATGGGATTCTGTTTATGTTTCTGGTGGCGTGATCGAAGTTCAACCAGATCAAGTGATTATTTTAGCTGATGAGGTTGAGCGAGCACAAAATATTGATGAAGCGCAAGCAAAAATGGCGAAAGAAAGAGCAGAAGCTTTATTAGTAGAAAACGATCAAAATTCTGTTGATCTTGCTGATGCACAAGAGCAGCTTAAACAAGCAGATGCTCGGTTACAAGCCATTGCCGCAATGCGAGGAATTCACTATTCTGCAAAACATTAAAGATGTAATGAAACAAAGTTCATGCTCAAATTAATGTTTTGACATGAGTTTGTCAGAACTAATAGGACAAATTATGGTTAAGACACGTTTTGCCCCGTCACCGACGGGTTATTTGCATTTAGGTGGTGCACGAACAGCATTATTTGCATGGTTGTACGCGCAAGCAAATCAAGGTCAATTTGTTTTGCGTGTTGAGGATACGGATATTCAACGATCAACACGCCAGGCAACTGAGGCTATTTTAGAAGGGATGGCTTGGTTAGGCTTTCAACCAGACCAACCGGTTGTTTATCAAACACAACGATTTGACCGCTATCAACAGGTAATTGATCAGTTAATTGCTGCAGGAAAAGCATATCGGTGTAATTGTTCAAAAGAACGTTTAGAAGCTTTACGCCAAGAGCAATTAAAAAATAAAGAAAAACCACGCTATGATGGACATTGTCGACATCAGCACATTAGCCAAGATGAACCTTGTGTTATTCGGTTTAAAAATCCAAATCAAGGGGATGTCTATTGGCAAGATGCTGTGAAAGGGCCGATTAGTATTGGCAATGATCAATTAGATGATTTTATCATTCAGCGGACGGATAAAACGCCAACTTATAATTTTTGTGTTGTTATTGATGATGCAGATATGGAAATTACGCATGTTATCCGTGGTGATGATCATGTGAATAATACGCCACGTCAAATTAATTTATATGAAGCATTAAATATGAAGCCTCCGACTTTTGGCCATGTTCCGATGATTCTTGGATCAGATGGAAAAAAAATGTCAAAACGTCATGGGGCGGTGAGTGTGGTAACTTATCGAGATGAAGGTTATTTACCACAGGCATTTTTAAATTATTTAGTGCGATTAGGTTGGTCTTATGGTGATCAAGAAATTTTTTCATTAGACCAATTACGAGAAATATTTGATTTGTCAGGTATTAATCCTGCCCCATCCACATTTGATTTAGATAAACTTAATTGGATCAATCAATATTATATGCGTCATTTACCTGTTGATGTTGTTGCCAAGCATTTGCAATGGCAATTTGAGCAACAACAGATTGATCTGAATCAAGGACCTGCACTAACAGATATTATTCCAGTCTTTTCTGAAAAAGTTAAAACTTTAAAAGCATTAGCGCAGCAAGCAATTTATTTATATCAAGATCAGTTACATGATTATGATGCTAATGCTGCTAAAAAACATTTAACAGTACAATCAAAAATGACTTTGGAAACTGTTAAAACGGCTTTTGAAAATTTGCCAATGGATGCTTGGTTTGATCAAACGATACTGCATAAGCAGTTAAAGCAAACGGCTGTTGATTTAGGTATTGGAATGGGTAAAGTTGGGATGCCAGTGCGAGTGGCTGTTACGGGAAGTGGACATTCACCGGATATTGGCTTAGTACTTAAATGGCTAGGCCGGCAGCGTGTACTAGATCGATTAGAGCAAGCAATTGAAAAAATCAATAAAAATTGTCAAAATGATTGACAAGGTACTGATTTTATTATATATTTAATCTCGTCTTTAAACGAGATTATTCGACGTTTTGTCCCCATCGTCTAGAGGCCTAGGACACCGCCCTTTCACGGCGGCAACAGGGGTTCGAATCCCCTTGGGGACACCAATTCACTTTTTTATTTTCCATTATATTGATTAATACTATTCCATTATTTGTCCTGTTGTTAAGCAAGTATCACAATTATTTATATTCTATAATGTATCCTATTAATCAGTACTGGGCGTAAATAATTGTAAACAATCATTTAAAAATTGCCGACCGAATGGTGTGGGGCAAATCCAGCTTTCGTTCCATGTGAGCAAACCACGTTGAACGCCGATTTTTAAAGGTTGAGCGATATGACCAATGCTTAAGCCTGTTCTTTGTGTAAATAACATTTCAGAAAAACCATTTTGTAAGCGTAAAGCATTAAATAAAAATTCATAAGCAATTTCTTCAGGCATTTGAATAGACCAGGTTTTTTGCCCCCAGTGATGTTGTGCTGCTAAATAGAGCTTAGGATTACGGTGTTTTTGAATTCTTGTAATTGTACCCGTTGTTGTATCAGTTAATTTACTATGGGCGCCGGCACCAATTCCGATGTAATCTCCAAAAGTCCAGTAATTTAAATTATGCTGGCATTGGTATTGATCGGATTGAGCATAAGCTGACACTTCATAGGGTAAAAAATGCTGGTCTTTTAAATAATCAAGCCCGTTTCGTTCAATGGCTGTTAAGGTCGCTTCATCGGGGAGGGTCGGAGGATTGGCCCAAAATGCGGTATTAGGTTCAATGGTTAATTGATACCATGACAAATGTGTTGGTCCAAGTTGGCAGGCTTTTTTTAAATCATCTACGGCTTGGTCAGCGGTTTGTCTGGGAAGTCCATGCATAATATCGATATTAAAATTATCAAAGCCAGCTTTTTTAATGGCCTCAACTGCATTAGGGATGTCTTGGCTACGATGAATACGACCAAGCATTTTTAATGTGTCAGGGCAAAAAGTTTGAGCTCCTAATGAAATGCGTGTAATTCCCATTTTGCGATACTCAATAAATTGACCGTGTTCAATAGTTCCTGGATTAGCTTCTAATGTAATTTCGGCTTGTGGGGCAATTGGATAATGTGCTTTAATATGAGCTAATAATTTTGCTAATTCTTTTGTTGGATACAAAGACGGGGTTCCACCACCTAAAAAAATGGTCTCAATAGGCCGATTGATCGGCATATGGGTTTTTAAATCATGACATAGTGCTGTTGTATACGAGGTTGGAATAGAGCCTATTTGACGATGTGAATTAAAGTCACAATAAGGGCATTTTTGAACACACCAAGGGAAATGAATATAAAGACTAAGTGGGATTGAATGCATTATGGCTTAACTTAAA
>CAZAJS010000023.1:0-17099 GCA_964485635.1 uncultured Francisellaceae bacterium | reverse complement strand
TTACACTGTGTAGGTGCAACAACCCTTGATGACTATCGTGAAAATATTGAAAAAGATCCTGCTTTAGAGCGTCGCTTTCAAAAAGTATTAATTGATGAGCCAAGTGTTGAAGATACCATCGCGATTTTACGAGGATTAAAAGAACGCTATGAAGTGCATCATGGTGTTGAAATTACCGATCCTGCTTTAGTTGCTGCGGCACAATTATCGCATCGTTATATCACCGATCGACAATTGCCGGATAAAGCGATTGATTTGATGGATGAAGCAGCAAGCCAAATTCGCATGGAAATTGATTCGCGACCTGAATCAATGGAGACACTTTACCGACGCATGATTCAGTTAAAAATGGAACGTGAGCAATTAAAAAAGGAAAAAGATGATGCCTCAGAAAAACGGTTGAAATCTGTTGAGGATCAAATTGACGAGCTAGAAAAAGAGTATGCAACACTCGAGGAGCAGTGGAAGCAAGAAAAAGCACAATCACAAAGTACCCAAAAGCTAAAAGAACAATTAGATCAAGCTAAAATCGATTTAGAGGCGGCGCACCGTCAAGGTGATTTAAGCAAAATGGCAGAGCTGCAATATGGCACCATTCCTACTTTAGAAGCACAAATTGAATCAGTGAAAAAACAAGAGGAAAATCAAGAAAAACCCAAAAATGCGCTTGTTAAAACCAGTGTCACAGAAAATGAAATTGCTCAGGTTTTATCAAAATCCACAGGGATTCCTGTGGCAAAAATGTTAGAAGGTGAACGCGATAAGCTTGTGGCAATGGAAAGCTGGTTAGAAAAACGTGTCATTGGTCAAAAACCAGCGGTAGAATCTGTTTGTAATGCTGTACGAAGATCACGCTCTGGTTTGGCTGATCCTAACCGTCCTATTGGTTCATTTATGTTCTTAGGCCCAACGGGGGTGGGGAAAACCGAGTTAACAAAAGGACTGGCTGAGTTTTTATTTGATACGGATGAGGCGATGTTGCGACTAGATATGTCTGAATTTATGGAAAAACATGCTGTGGCACGTTTGATTGGTGCGCCTCCTGGATATGTCGGCTATGAACAAGGCGGATACCTAACGGAGCATGTACGTCGCAAACCATACTCTGTCATTTTATTTGATGAAATTGAAAAGGCTCATGTTGAAGTCTTTAATTTATTATTACAAGTGTTAGATGATGGACGTTTGACCGATAGTCATGGTCGAACGGTTGATTTTAAAAACACTGTGCTTATTATGACGTCAAATTTAGGGTCAGACTTGATTCAAGAAAAAGCACAAAGCCAAGATTATAGTGCAATCAAATCAGAAGTCATGACACAAGTCTTGCAACATTTTAGACCCGAGTTTATTAACCGAATCGATGAGCTGGTTGTTTTTGAACCGCTTGATCAAGCTATGATTAAACAAATTGCTAAATTACAAATTAAGCGTTTACAACAGCGTTTGCAAGCACGAGATATGGACTTGGCCTTGACCGAAGCCGCTTATGAGAAAATTGCAGCAGTTGGGTTTGATCCGGTCTTTGGTGCTCGACCACTGAAACGTGCGATTCAACAATATATAGAAAACCCATTGTCGCAAGATTTATTAACAGGCAAGTTTAAACCAGGCCAGACAATTGAAATTGATGTCAAGGATAATGATTTTACATTTCAAGCAGATCAGTCTTAATGCTTGCTAAGCACGATGGGCTTTGATTATAATAGAGGTATTCGCGATGAATCATCAAATTTGATCAAGGATGCTTCTTTGAATACATCAGCCCATGATTTACCAGATTTAACGCCACAAGCTCAGGCTCATACTGAGACTTTACAGCAACGGATTCAATCACGTATTGAACAATCTGAAACGCAAACAATCAGCTTTTGTGACTATATGCAACAAGCTTTATATGCACCTGAATTTGGATATTATCAAGCAACCGTTCCTAAAATTGGCGCTGAAGGTGACTTCGTAACAGCCCCCTCAATGACACAGTTATTTGGTGAAACGTGGGCACAGGTGTTTAATGAAATTTTGACAAACCTTCCTGAACATGCAGGGATTATTGAATTTGGGGCTGGACATGGCCAGTTTGCAAAAGACTGTTTGATTGCTTTAGCCCGACAAAACCGACACCCGGCATTTTATTATATTATTGAATTAAGCCCAGCACTCATCCAGCGTCAAAAACAGTATTTACAGCAACATTTACCAGATGAATTAATGGGACGAATAACATGGTTGAACCAATTGCCAACCAAGCAAGTCGATGCCATTGTATTTGCCAATGAAGTACTTGATGCCATGCCTGTAGAACGATTTGAGGTCCAATCAAATGAAAAGTGGCAACGACTTGGCGTGCAACTAAAAGATAATGCTTTTAATTGGGCGAATCATCCATCAAATGAGATATTTCAACAGCATATGTCGGCATTACAAGCCGATGGGGTCGTCTTATCAGAAGGCCAGCGTTTTGAATTTAACCCATGGATTGATGGTTGGTTATCGGCAATTGACGAATGTTTAAATAGCGGCGTTATTTTATTATGTGATTATGGTTATCACCGACAGCTTTATTACCAATCAGACCGTTATGATGGAACATTACAATGTTATTATCAGCATCGAGTTCATTCAGACCCTTTTATTTACGTCGGACTCCAAGATATAACCGCGCATGTTGATTTCACCCATGTGGCACAAGCGGCGGATCATTGTGGCTGGGTATTAGATGGATATACAACACAAGGCAGTTTTTTACAGGCAGCCGGAATTAGCCAATTGTATGCACAACATTGTGCTCATTGGGATACGGCAAAACAAATATCTCAAGCTCAACAAGTCAAACAGTTAACATTAGGAACGGATTTAGCTGAAAATTTTAAAGTTATTGGTTTTTCAAAAGGCTATGAGTCACACATCACAGCTTTTGAATGGACTGATAGCAGTTATTTACTTTAATAATCAAAATAAGGATGATCTATCATGATACAACAACCTGTACCAGCAAGTATTTTTCGCGCCTATGATATTCGAGGCATTGTACCAACAACATTAAATGAATCCATTGTCTATCAAATCGCTCAGGCTTATGGAACACAAGCTAAATCACAAGGCTATCACCAAGTCGTCATTGGTCGAGATGGACGTATATCGGGGCCGGCATTACTTAAAGCATTATCAGAAGGGTTAATGTCAGTTGGTTGTCATGTAATTAATATTGGTGCTGTTCCCACGCCTGTTCTTTATCATACTGCTATTGAGCAAGCACAGGCAACGGGCGTTATGTTAACAGGCAGTCATAATCCGAAGGATTATAATGGATTAAAAATGACGATTGGAGGTCAGACATTGGCGAATGAAACGATTCAAGCGTTATATCAACGCATCGTTGATCAAGCCATTGATTCTCCTTCACAAACCGGAGAGCAACAAATCAATTCCCAAGCAATTGATGCTTACATTGATGCAGTCAAACGCTCAATTCATTTAAAAAAATCTCTTAAAGTTGTGATTGATGCAGGCAATGGTATTGCCGGGTCGGTTGCACCAAAGTTATTTCAAGCACTTGGGTGTGACGTGGTAGAACAGTTTTGCCACGTCGATGGGACTTTTCCCAACCATCACCCAGATCCCAGTAAACCTGAAAATTTAGAAAGCTTAAAGCAGGCGGTTGCTCAGCATCATGCTGATATTGGCTTAGCATTTGATGGCGATGCGGATCGACTTGGCGTTGTGACACCACAAGGAGAAATTATTTATCCAGATCGTCAGTTAATGTTATTTGCACAACAAGTTTTACGCCACCAACCTGGAAGTACGATTTTGTATGATGTTAAATGTTCAAAAGCCGTGGCTGATTTTGTTAAGGCGCATGGGGGTGTGCCTTTAATGTATCAAACAGGCCACGCACTAATTAAGCAAAAAATGAAAACGACACCGATTGCGCTTGCAGGTGAAATGAGTGGGCATATCTTTTTTAATGATCGCTGGCCTGGGTTTGATGATGGGATGTATGTCGGAGCACGGCTTGTTGAGATTTTATCTGAGCAAGCCAATGATGCAGATGCTGTATTTGCTAAAATTCCGAACCTGTTAAGTACGCCTGAATTGTCGATTGAGGTTGCCGATGAGGTTAAATTTGATGTTATGGATGCCCTAGGTCAGCAAGCACCAGATAAATATCCGGAGGCCGATATTATCACTATTGATGGATTAAGGGTTGAATTTTCTGAAGGATGGGCGTTAGTTCGTGCTTCAAATACCACGCCGAAATTAGTGTTTCGTTTTGAAGCTGATTCAGCTGACAAGTTACACAGCATTCAATCAGATTTTATGGAGTGGGTACAAGCAATGGCAGATCAATATCAGTAAAGACCAATGGCGGTTGACGCTTTTATAGTAATGCAAACCATGATAAATTAGATGTTATAAAAGTCGTAACAAAAAGGACTGACAATGAGTGATCAAAAAAATCAGGCATTAAATGCTGCATTATCTCAAATTGAAAAACAATATGGAAAAGGTTCTGTCATGCGGCTTGGGGATGCGCCTCATGCGCATGATGTGTCAGTATATTCAACTGGATCACTTGGATTAGATATCGCCTTAGGTGTTGGCGGGTTGCCGAAAGGGCGTGTTATTGAAATTTATGGCCCAGAGTCTTCGGGGAAAACGACTTTAGCATTACAAGCTATTGCTGAATGTCAAAAGAAAGGTGGGACAGCGGCATTTATTGATGCTGAGCACGCATTAGATCCCGTTTATGCTCGAGCATTAGGGGTTCAATTAGATGATTTGGTGGTCTCACAGCCGGATACCGGCGAACAAGCCCTTGAAATTGCAGATACCTTAGTTCGCTCAAATGCCATGGATGTGGTTGTAGTGGACTCAGTTGCCGCCTTAACACCGAAAGCAGAAATTGAAGGTGATATGGGCGATTCACATATGGGGCTTCAAGCGCGGTTAATGTCACAAGCCTTACGTAAATTGACAGCGAACATCAAACGCGCTAATACCATGGTCATTTTCATTAACCAGCTAAGAATGAAAATTGGGGTGATGTTTGGAAACCCAGAAACGACAACGGGCGGGAATGCATTAAAATTCTACTCATCGGTTCGTTTAGAAATTCGCCGAGGGACACAAATTAAAAAAGGCGATGAAATTCTAGGTAATGAGACAAAAGTTAAAGTTGTGAAAAATAAAGTAGCTCCGCCATTTAAACAAGCAGCTTTTGATGTGTTATATGGAGAAGGCGTTTCTTTAGAAGGTGAGTTAATTGACTTAGGCGTTAAATATGAACTAATCCAAAAAGCCGGGGCATGGTATAGCTATAATGGCGAGCGTATTGGTCAAGGTAAAGATAATGTGCGCCAATATCTAAAACAGCATCCAGATATTGTTCAGACTTTATATGGGAAAATTATGTCGCTTGCTTTGCCAGATTTACCAAGTGCACAACAACAAGATGACGATCATGACGCAACAAGCCAAACAACAACCACCGAAAAATAATGTGCAATTAATCGCATATTTACAAGGACTCTTAGCCCGGCAAGAATATTCTCGTGCTGTGTTAGCTCAAAAACTAACACAGCGATTTCAATTGGATGATGCACAAATTGAATCAGCACTTGATTACATTCAACAGCAAGGTTGGCAGTCGGATGAACGTTGCGCACAGCGTTTAGTCAGTGTTGAATTATCAAAATATCGAGGCCCAAAGCGGATTTATCAAAAAGCTTTTCAAAAAGGCCTAGATGTCTCATTGATTGATCAAGTGTTTCAGCAACAGCCTCTAGACTGGTTTGAGATAGCCTGTAAAAGCTTGCAACGTCGTTTTAATACACTCGATTGGCATGATCAAAAACAGTATCAACGTGCTGTACGGTATTTAATGGGACAAGGATTTGATTCAAGCTTGATTTATCAAGTCACGGAACAAGCTGCAAAGACTGGTGAATCTTTTTTTAATAAAGTTGAATAAACCCCTTGTTATTTGCAATCGATGCTGGTAATATTGGTAATTGTTGATGCGGGGTGGAGCAGTTTGGTAGCTCGTCGGGCTCATAACCCGAAGGTCGTTGGTTCAAATCCAGCCCCCGCTACCAAAAAAATTATAAGTTTTTAAAAAGCCCTTTAAGGGCTTTTTTTGTATGTAAAATTTGTCAATATTTCCATTGTGTCAAAAAGAGGGTCATGAATGTTAGAAGATCAATTATATGATTTGTTAAATCCCGTTGTAGATGACCTTGGTTTTATTCTATGGGGCATTGAATGTTTTGGTGCAAATCACAATTTAACTGTACGCGTTTATATTGATCATGAAAATGGGATTGGAATTGAAGACTGTGAAACAGTGAGTCGAGCGATTAGTGCCTTATTAGATGTAGAAGACCCGATTGAGGGGCATTACACCTTAGAGGTTTCTTCACCTGGGGCTGATCGACGGATTTTTAATAGTGCTCAGGCCGCGAGTGTGATTGGGTTTGAAGTTAGCATTAAATTTGCGACAATGATACAAGGGCAACGTAAAGCAAAAGGCACCATTAGCCATGTTGACAATGATAATGTCACATTAATATTAAAAGGGCAACCTGATGCCACATTGACATTTGATTTTGCAGATGTGGAGCGTATGAAAGTAGTTCCAACTATTTAAGCCAATGGCAAATATAGCTTAAAATCGTTAAGGTGAGAAAATGAGTAAAGAATTATTAATGGTAATTGATTCGGTTGCAAATGAAAAATCAGTCAGTCAAGATCTGCTGTTTGACGCAATGGAAGAAGCATTAGCAGTTGCAACGAAAAAACGTTATGAACAAGATATTGATGTACGTGTGACAATTGATCGTAAAACAGGTGACTATCAAACATTTCGGCGTTGGCAAGTCGTTGATGAAGATCATGATGTGACGAATTATGCAGCTGAATTTTTTGTCGATGTTGCCCAAGAAAAAGGGTATGATGTTCAAGTAGGGGATATCATCGAAGAAGAGATTCCATCAATAGAATTTGGTCGAATCGCTGCGACTACCGCAAAGCAAATTATTATTCAAAAAGTTCGAGCGGCTGAAAAACAGCGAATGATTGAAAATTATGCCAATAAAATTGGTCAAATTGTTTATGGCCAAGTTAAACGGGCAACCTATGATTTTGTGATTTTAGATCTTGGTGAAGAGGCCGAAGGGATCTTATATAAAAAAGAATTGATACCTGGAGAACGTTACCGCATTAATGACAAAGTGCGTGCTGTGATTAAGGATGTTGACTCAGAGGTCAAAGGCTGTCCGATTTTATTAAGTCGGACTAACAATGCGATGTTAGCAGCATTATTAGCACTTGAAGTGCCAGAAATTGAAGAGCAATTAATGGAAGTCAAAGCCATTGCACGAGATCCTGGCTCACGCGCTAAAATTGCAGTTAAGTCTAATGATCAACGACTTGATCCTGTTGGGGCTTGTGTCGGTATGCGTGGTTCTCGGATTCAAGCAATTACTGATGAGTTGCAAGGTGAGCGCATTGATATTGTTCTATGGGATGATGAACCAGCACAATTTGTGATTAAAGCGATTGCTCCGGCAGAAGTGGTTTCCGTCATTTTAGATGAAGAGACGCAAGTCATGGATGTTGCGGTGAAAGATGAACATTTGTCACAAGCCATTGGCCGAAATGGTCAAAACGTTCGTTTAGCAAGCGAATTAACAGGCTGGGAAATTAATGTGATGTCTGAATCAGATGCTGAAGAAAAGCAAAGTGAAGAAACACAGCGGATTGCGAATTTATTTATGCAAGCGCTTGATATTGAGCAAGATGTGGCTGAACTATTGATTGAAGAAGGCTTTAGTGCGTTAGAAGAGGTCGCTTATGAAGATCCAGAAGAACTATTAGCCATTGATGGATTTGATGCAGAAATGACGCAAGAGCTTCAAGCAAGAGCGAAAACCGCATTAATTTCACAAGCGCTATCAGAAAGCAAGCCGGCAGACGATTTATTGTCCTTAGAAGGAATGCAAGAGCAATGGGCATATCAGTTAGCAGAACAGGGAATCAAAACACTTGATGATTTTGCTGAACTTGCAACAGATGAAGTAACAGAAATGCTACCATTGCAAGAATCACAAGCAGCTGATTTGATTATGAAAGCAAGAGCCCATTGGTTTGAGGCAGAAAGTTAAAGAGAGGTAGTTATATGGCAGATACAAGTGTTGGCCAATTTGCAAAAATGATCAATATTGATCCAGAACTTTTGCTGAGCAAGCTAAAACAAGCAGGCATTGAAAAAAGTCATATTGACGATGCAATTTCCGATGTTGAAAAAGAACAGTTATTAGCGTTTATTCAAAAAAGTGGCGCAAAAAAATCTGGTGTGACTTTAAAGCGTCGTCAAACGCAGCAAGTTAAAGCGGGTGACCGAAAGGTTAATGTACAAGTCAAAAAGAAACGAACCGTCAAAAAGCCAGCTGAAGCTTCGGTCAGTCATCAGCAAACAGAACAATCCAAGACAGACCAATCAGCACCTGTTGAAGATCATCCAACAGAGTCTGTTTCAAATCAGTCTTTGCAAGCAGCCTCCGAGCCATTAGACACATCCGTTGATTCGCATATTGATCAGACAGTCGAAACGCCAACAGAGCCAGCCACAAAAACAGACAATGCCGATATTGCTATGACAACACCAGCGGATGATCCAGTGCAGCCAGCTCAGCCAAGCAAACCACAAAAGGATCATGGGTTTCAGATTACATCACGGCCAACGCCAACAGCGCAAACTGAGCCAGATGAGCCATCAGAAAAAACAGAAAAATCAGAAAGTACTACGAATAAGAAAAAACCGAACTTTCGTAAACCTGCAGCTGAACCAGAAAGTGCAAAAAGCAAAAAATCAACAGGCAATAAGACGCACAAGCAAAAAAATGCTAAGTTTGATGATGAGCGTGGTAATGCCCGTAAAGCGGATAAACGTGGCAAACGGAAAGGGCGTGGTGACCGCCAAGGTGATCAGCAAACCTCACAGCAATCAGCTCAACCAATTAAGCGGGAAGTCGCCCTGTATGATGGGATTACCGTTGGTGAGTTAGCGCAACGGATGGCGGTGAAATCCGGTGAAGTGATCAAACAGTTGATGAAACTAGGTGTCATGGCGACGATTAATCAATCATTAGACCGTGATACGGCCGTGTTGATTGTTGAAGAATTTGGACATACCTATACTCAACAGAAAGATAAAGAAGAACAGTTAGAGCAATCGCTAGCCGAAGATCAAGAAAAGCAACCGGCTGGTGAAGGTCAGTTGCGAGCGCCTGTTGTCACAATTATGGGCCATGTTGATCATGGAAAAACGTCTTTGTTGGATTATATTCGTAAAGCACGAATTGCAGCAAGTGAAGCTGGCGGCATCACACAGCATATTGGAGCATACTCTGTGGCAACGGAAACCGGTCGTGTTACCTTTTTAGATACACCGGGCCATGAGGCGTTTACCGCAATGCGTGCTCGTGGGGCTAGCAGTACAGATATTGTGATTCTGGTTGTTGCAGCCGATGATGGGGTTAAACCGCAAACAATCGAGGCCGTCCAGCATGCTCAAGCTGCGGGTGTTCCAATTGTTGTGGCCATTAATAAAATGGATAAAGAAGGGGCTAACCCTGATCAGGTTAAAACAGAACTGTCAAATTATGAAATTATTCCTGAAGACTGGGGTGGTGATACGATCTTTATTGAGCTATCAGCGCATACAGGCCAAGGTGTGAATGATTTATTAGAATCATTAGCCCTGCAAGCAGAAGTTATGGAATTAAAAGCTATTCCAGCAGGGCCTGCAAAAGGGGTTGTGGCCGAATCACGTTTAGAAAAAGGACGTGGGCCTGTTGCCACAATTTTGGTGAAAGAAGGGTGTCTGCAAAAAGGTGATGTCATTCTATGCGGTACTGAGTATGGTCGTGTGCGAGCGATGTATAATGACTTAGGACAAGATGTCAAGCAGGCCGGCCCATCAACTCCGGTTGAAATTTTAGGGCTTTCTGGTGTGCCGAATGCTGGGGATGAAGTGCTGACGGTTAAAGATGAGAAAAAAGCCCGGGAAGTGGCTGAATTTCGTATGCAAAAAGAAAAAGAAATGCGCTTAAAACAGCAACAAGCTGCGAAACTTTCAAACTTGTTTGATCGGATGCAAGATAGCAATGAAGACAAAAAAGTCTTAAACGTGATTCTAAAAGCTGATATGCAAGGTTCTGTTGAAGCAATTAAAGAAGCCTTGCTAAAACTATCAACGGATGAAGTCCGTGTTGATGTGATTGCCAGTGGTATTGGTGCGATTACAGCGTCTGATGTGAACTTAGCTGTCGCATCAAATGCGATTATCTTTGGTTTTAATGTCCGAGCTGATGCCGCAGCAAAGCGACAAATTGAACAAGATGAGGCTGAATTACGTTATTACAGTGTGATTTATGATCTGATCGATGATGTCAAACAAGCCATGTCAGGGATGTTATCCCCTGAATTGCGTGAGCAAATTGTGGGCGTTGCACAAGTACGTGATGTGTTCCGTTCATCGAAACTTGGTGCGATTGCCGGTTGCATGGTTACAGAAGGAGTCATCAAGCGGAATAATCCAATCCGTGTTTTACGAGACCAAGTGGTTGTTTATGAAGGCAGCTTAGAATCATTGAAGCGTTATAAAGAAGATGCCAATGAAATTAAGAAAGGCCTTGAATGCGGAATTGGAGTTAAAAACTATAATGACGTGAAAGTTGGCGATCAGATTGAGGTTTATGAAACCATTGAAGTGAAAAAGGAGATTTAAGCCATGGCCAATTTAACTCGTGTTCAACGCGTGGCCGATGAAATTAAAAAGCAGCTTGAATTGACATTGCGTTATAAAATGCGTGATCCACGGTTAGCGTGGGTTTCAATTACAGATGTTGAGGTTTCACGAGATTTGGCTTATGCGGATGTCTTTTTTTCCATGTTTGAATCAGAAGACAGCCCAGAGCAGGTGCGTAAAGCATTAGCCGGCAGTCAAGGTTTTTTTAAAAAGTACCTGGCTAGCCAGTTGAATTTAAGAATCGTGCCGCAGTTGCGCTTTTTCTATGATAATAGTATGCAAAAAGGCTATGAGATGGATCAATTGATTGCTCAAGCACGTCAGGCTGATGCCGCTTTGATTCAGTCAGATGAAACGGATAAAACTGATTCGCAAACAAATACACAAACTAACGAGCAAGCCATATCAGGTGATCCGGATAAGCAACAATTACGTTAATTCAGCCGTGTTGCATGATCTTTCAATCATTTTCTAAAGACGTCATCAAAAAAACTTAAGCTTTTGATATTTTACGGGCGTATTGAGTCCTCATTCTGAGTGTGCTTTGTTATACTGGTAAATTATCGATAACAATAAGTAATGTAGATCAATGATTCCAACGAATAGTCTTGTCATTTTTAAAGGGCGCCCTGCACGCGTCGTTGACCACCTTGAAAAAAAAGTCACCATTGAGACCATCGATGAGAAAACCATCAAATTACCTTCAAAAAATCTTTTTTTATTACATGCGGGTGACTTTCATTCTTTTGATCAATTAACGCCGATTGACGTCTCTGAGCAGGATGTTTATGAAGCCTGGGAGCTTGTTCAAGGTGAACAAATCACGATTGATGATTTAACCATGTTGATTTTTAATGAGCTGACTCCTAAAACCGCTTATGCAACGTGGCAATGGGTTGATGATGGGCTTTATTTTCATATTGAAAGTGCTGAGTCGATTTGTGTGCATACTGAGCAAGTTGTTACCAGTATTCGCCAAAAACGTCAGGAGCAAGCAGCAAAAGCTCAAGCCTTACAAGATTTTTTAACACGTTTACAAGAGAATACGTATGCACCCGAAGACAGCCCATTTTTACAAGAAATTGCCCAATTTGTGGATGGGGGTGTGAATTCATGTCGTTTTTTAAAACATTTGGCTTATCGTGAAACGCCACAACAAGCTCACGAGCTTTTATTGCGTATTGGGTATTGGGATGAGTGGGTTAATCCAGCGTTGCAACGCTATGATGTACCAGCTGATGCTCCAGCGTTGCCTGTCCCATCATTGCCAGTGGAATCAAGACAAGATCTAACACATTTGACAAGTTTTGCCATTGATGATGCTGGAAATCAAGATCCAGATGATGCGATTAGTTATGATGCCAAAACCGGTCGATTTTGGGTTCATGTGGCAGATCCTGCTGCCGTTGTCAAACCTGATGATGCCATTGATTTAGCTGCTCGAAGTCGGGGGGTTAATTATTATTTACCTGAAAAACATGTACCAATGATGCCAGAAGCCATGACCAGCATGTTTGGCCTTGGCTTATCAGAAATATCACCGGCTTTATCTATTGGATTTTTTGTTGCACCGACAGGTCAAATTAGCGATGTAACTGTTGTGTTAAGCCAAGTTAAAGTACAACGGATTAGTTATGATGAGGCTTTAACCAAGCTAGAAAGCGATCCAACACTACAAGCTTTCTGCCAAGCGGCGAAAGGCTTTACGCAATGGCGTTTGGATAATGGAGCAGTTGAGTTAAGTTTCCCAGATATTAAAATTGGATTAAAAAATAAACAAGTTACTTTAACACATTTGCCTGATTCAGAAAGTCGACGGCTTGTCAGAGATGCCATGGTCATGGCGGGGGTTGCCGTGGCACAGTTTGCCCAAATGCATGATATTCCAATGCCTTATGCGACACAACAACCTCATGATTTCGATCCAGCTGAATGTCAACCACAAACGTTTGCGGCAATGTTTCAATT
Organism: uncultured Francisellaceae bacterium; assembly: GCA_964485635.1. GTDB lineage: Bacteria > Pseudomonadota > Gammaproteobacteria > Francisellales > Francisellaceae > CAZAJS01. The sequence continues at coordinate 4,315 of CAZAJS010000023.1, read as the reverse complement.
GCGACGCTCATTAAAAAAAGGCCAATATAAAAGTCAACCAGACTGGCATGGAGGCATGGGGTTGTCTGCTTATATTCAAGCAACAAGTCCCTTGCGACGTTATCTGGATTTGGTAGTGCATCAACAGCTCCATGCATATTTAATGGGCCAGGCATTATTGGATTCAGAAGCCATTTTATACCGAGTTGGTTCAGTAGAACCAGCGGTGAAAAATGCACGACAAGCAGAAGCTGAATCTAAAGCACATTGGAAAAGTGTCTATTTGATGCAAAATCCAGGATGGACTGGACAGGGCATTATTGTTGATACAACAGGTCCGAATAATCGTGTGCTTGTATATGTTCCTGAGCTAGATTTAACAAAAAAATTAGTTCTCAAACAGCAAGTTGAACTCGGTGATCAGATAACATTAATGTGTGACCGTGTTGATTTACCAGCACGCGAAGCATTTTTTAAAGTATTGTCAACATCTGATGATGAATAAAAATCGTCCCTGATTTCAATGGAGATATTACCCTATTGAGATTACTTGGCAGGTTGTGCAATCTCTGTCAAACGATTGATTACATTTTGAAACGTTGACTCATAAGGGGCGCTGACACATACTTGTTGCCCATTAAGCGGGTCAGTAAAGCTTAATTGATAGGCATGAAGCGCTAATTGACAATAGCTTAACTGTTTTTCAATACGTTGATCTTTTACAGGATGCCCATATTTCGGATCCCCGACAATTGGGTGATGGTAGTTGGCTAAATGAACACGTAGCTGGTGGGTTCGGCCTGTTTCGGGCCATAGTGCTAAAAGGCTGTAACCATTGAAATGTTGTAAACATTCAAGCCTTGTCAAAGCTGATTTGCCATTTTGATCTACTTGAACAAAACGTTCACCATTAGCACGGAGCTGGCGTTGAAGCGGTAAATCAATGGACTTGATAGTACTAGGCCAATTGCCATGAACAAGGGCATGATAGGTTTTGGTAACACAACGATCGCGCCATAATGCATGAAATGCATTTAACGCTTGGTATTTTTTGGTAATAAGCAAACATCCGGAGGTGAGCTTATCAAGTCGATGCGCTAAATCCAGTCGCTTAGCATGAGGCCGAATTTGGGCAAGGCGTTCAATTAACCCTGCTTGAGTGCCTGTCCCACCATGGACGGCAATCCCAGACGGTTTATTGATAATTAAATAATCCGGTGTTTCCCATAAAATTTGCTGCTCTAAAAAGTTGGCATGATCTTCAGGTAACGATAAAGGTGGTTTTTCAGCATTGGTTTCAACAGGTGGGATACGGATGATATCACCTGTTTGAATCCGGTAGGTCGGTTGCTTACAGCGTTTTTTATTGACACGCAGTTGTCCTTTCCTTAACCAACGATAAATTAAAGATTTGGGTAATTGATAGTGAAAAAAAGCGAGTAAGAAATTATCGATGCGTTGACCAGCTTGGTCTGTGGTAATGGTATGATATTGTACACAAGGCATTTGTCTTTATTCCCAAGATTGCATTTCGTTAAGTCGACTGATGGTTCGTTGAAAGGGGAATGATAATCGTTTTCCTTGATATAGCTCATAAAATATCGCATCTGCACTGATAATGACAGTGACTCGACGATCATAGCATTCATCAATCAACGCAATAAAACGCCGTGCCATATCCTCATGGAATTGATCTAAAATGGGTAAGTAACTGATAAATAAATACTGGACCATGTTTGCCAGTGCAATATAATCATCAACACCACGGCCGGGGCCACATAGGACACGCCCATCCATCCAAAGGGCATTGTGTGTTTGACAAAAAATTGGCATCGTGCGATTCATTAAAGTAATTGTCTGGCCTGTTTCAGGAAGTTTTGTTTGTCCGGTTAATTGAGCAAAGCGATTTTGCAATTGCTTTTCGCTTTCATCTAAGGGGAAAAAATAATTTTTCAAATGTGTAGCAACTTGGCGATAGTCAACGCCGGCATCAAGGTTTTGGATGGTGACATTTTGTTTAATTTGTTCAATCGCCGGTAAAAAGCTTTCACGTTGCAATCCTCCTAGATACAAACGATCTGGCGGGATATTCGAAGTCGCCACGAGCGTTACACCAAACTTAAATAAAGCAGTGAATAAGTTACCAAGAATCATCGCATCAGCAATATCTTCGACATAAAATTCATCAAAACAAATGACGCGGGCTTTTTTAGCAATTAAGTAAGCCGCACGATTAATGGGATTTTTTTGGCCATGGAAACGGTTTAATAAACGGTGTGTCCGCTGCATGAAATGACTAAAATGCAAACGTGATTTAGGAATCGGGCCTAAATAGTCAAAAAAAAGATCCATAATAAAAGTTTTGCCTCGACCAACGCCGCCCCATAGATAGAGTCCTTTAACAGGCGTATAAAGTTGTTTTGTAAACCAAGGTCGGTGGGGCTTTGTATGAACAAGCGCATCATAAATACTCTGTAAATGATTAATTGCCACAGACTGATCACCATCGGGTTGACCGTCGATTGTTTTGAGCCTGTCGTGATAATACGTTTGCAGTGATTGTGTCATTGAGCACCTTGATCGGGTTGTTGATCGCGAATGAAAAATAACAATAATAAGGAGATCACCATGCTAGCGACTAACACAATAAATGCTTGATGATAGGCATTGATATTAAAGTGTTTAATTAATCCAGCCGTGGAGGTGTGACCGCTGACATGGGCAATAATATGGCCATGGGCATCTAAATATTGGCCACTCCAATTTAAATCTAAGAAAAAGCCAATTAATGGATCAAACAAGGCACCAAAAACTGGCTCACCAGTATTAATCAAAGCCGCTACCGTTGCCGTTACCCAAATTGGATTAATGCGTCGACCAATGGCAAAAGCTAGCATATAAATGCCTAAGCAAAAGCCGAAAATAAATAAACAAATTGATACCAGCCACAACGGCAGTCGCATCAATAATACAAGACTTAGCATAATTGTGGCAATAAAATGAAATCCAATCATTAATGGCAAACGCTGATCTAAGCGTTCAGAAATTTTACCAACAATAGGCGCACCAATGGCCATTCCTAAAAAAATCATAGAAATGACGCCAGCGGCATGTTGAACTGAAATATCATAGGCTTCACGAAAATAGTTATTGCCCCATAATCCGGCAAATGCATCAATAGTGGTAAAGCTTAACCCCGCATACAACATCAATAACCAATTATTGCGATTAGTTAATACCGATTTTAAGGCCGTTGTATCAAACTTGTTTTCATTCTGTGCTTGTGTTAAGGGTTTATCGGGGTTTTGGTCACGAACGACTAACCAATAAATCACAGCAACCCCAAGACCACCTAAGGCGCAAATGGTCAAACCAGTATGCCATGATCCGGTTGATTTAACTAATAAAGCTAAAGGTGCTTGACCCGCGATTGCGCCAATCATGGCTGCACTCATTAAAAAACTACTGGCAAATGCAAATTGACGGGGGGTAAACCAAACAGAAATAGCTTTGATATAACTAACGGTGGCAAATGCAATCCCAATGCCGATCATAATACGACTAATATAGCCAAAAGCCAAATTACCATCAATCGCGGCCCAAATAAAGAGTAATAAGCCCAACGAAGTCACGACTAAAGACAAAGCGCTGATGAGTCGAAACCCAAACCGATCTAATAAAATACCAGAAAATAATTGTGTAATGACAATCGCCCAAAATGTCACACCAACCAGTGCGCCAGCTTGGGTCGCGCTAATATGAAAACTTGTGCGAATATCATTAGTAATAATCCCCGGATAGACTTGCATAATATATTTATAAAATAGCAAGAATGCACTGAGTGTGACAACAATCCAAGCATAACCTTTAATACGGTGAATCGGGAACATAAACGTTAAGTCATTTATTGAGGAGTTTAAAGACCTATTTTAACGGGGTTTTCGATTAAAGCCAATAGGTAAATAACTCTTATGACGCATTTAAACTTCAAAGGCGCTAGTGGTCTCAGGGGCATTCCGTAAAATCAGTTTTTTAAGACGTTTAAGCCCATCGGATTGAATTTGACGAACACGTTCACGTGTCAGGTCAATCATTTGTCCTGTTTGTTCTAAAGTTTTTGGCTCATAACCGCGCAAACCAAAGCGCATGGATAAAACTGTTTTTTCCAACGGGGAAAGCTGGTCTAACCAGCGGTTAATAAATGCCCCTAATTGTTTTTTATCCGCTGCCCGTTCAGGATCTTGTTGTTCATCATTAATCGTATCTAATAGACTAAGGCCTGTATCAGCATAAGTCTGATCTAATGAATCCTCACTTCGAGCGCTGGATAAAATAC